>FO203512.1:3147416-3462158 GCA_000967895.1 Oleispira antarctica RB-8 | reverse complement strand
GGTACTGCTAACGTTGCGACGGGTTTCTTCGGTGGTATGGGTGGTTGCGCGATGATTGGTCAGTCGATGATTAACGTCAACTCTGGTGGTCGTGGCCGTTTATCAGGTATCGCGGCGGCGTTATTCTTATTGAGCTTTATCTTGTTTGCTTCATCTTTAATCGAACAGATTCCCATTGCAGCATTAACCGGTGTGATGTTCATGGTGGTTATTGGTACATTTGAATGGTCTAGCTTCCGCATGATGCGTTCTATTCCTAAGCGTGATGCTTTTATTATTGTCTTGGTATCTGGCGTTACGGTCGTGACTGATTTGGCTGTTGCGGTGGTTGTGGGTGTTATTGTGGCGGCGTTGATGTTTGCCTGGGATCACGCCAAGTACATTTTTGCGACTAAAACAATTGATGCTGATGGCTCTAAAATTTACGAACTTCATGGTCCGTTATTCTTTGGTTCTGCGGCTAACTTCAAGGATTTATTCGATCCTAAAGGCGATCCAGATAAGGTTATTATTGAGTTTAAAAATAGCCGTGTTGCTGATCACTCGGCGATCGAAGCAATTGATTCTTTAGCAGAGCGTTATATTGCTGAAGGCAAAGAGCTGCACTTACGTCACCTGAGCCCAGAGTGTCGTACGCTGTTGAAAAAAGCGGGTAATTTATGCGATGTGAATGTTCTAGAAGATCCCAAGTATCGTATTGCTGCCGATAATCTCGGTTAAGCTTATTGATGCGAGTGAGTGGCGATTTAACGCAGCTCATTGTCGATAATCTGAAGCGTCATAATTAAGCCTTTTGCTATTACTAGCAAAAGGCTTTTTTTTGACTATTTATTGAGTCACGGGTTTATGCTGTAGATTACTGTATAAGGTCTGGAATATGGATCTGTGTTGGAATAATGATTGTGAACGCGCAGCCTTGCGAGGCTTGTTGTAATTGAATGGTGCCTTGCATTGTTTGGCTAACCAGATTGTAAACCAAGTGCATGCCCAACCCCGTACCTCCATAACCACGCTTAGTGGTGAAAAAAGGCTCAAATATTTTTGCTTGGGCTTCTTTTGTTAACCCTTGACCATCATCGGTATAAAGGATTTCGACGTTATCATTGTGGCGCTCTACTTCTATGGTGATATTGCCTTGATCGATACTTTCAAAGCCATGCAATAAACTGTTCATAATAAGATTGGTTATAACCTGGCTGAGGGCACCAGGATAACCATGAATATCTATATCACTCGCACAGCGTATGTTAACGCCATGGCGAGTCATTCTTAATTTGGGGTGTAGAGTTGATAATATCTCTTGTAAGTATTCTTCCAGATTAAACTTACGGGCTGCTTCGCCGGCTTGATCTTCGGAAACGTGTTTAAAGCTTTTAACCAGTTTGGCGGCGCGTTCGAGATTTTTGCTCAAGATGTCGACACTTTCTTCCATGCTGATCATAAAATCTGTGAAGTTACTTTTTGAGATGCTGCCACTCGCAAAACGTTGCTGCATGTCTTTGAATAGATCTTTTATAAAAGAGTGGGTGGTAATGCACAAGCCGATAGGAGTATTAATTTCATGAGCAACCCCCGCAACCATTCCACCGAGTGACGAGAGCTTTTCAGATTCGATCAATTGGCTCTGTGTATTGCGCAAGTTTTCTAATGTATTGTGCAATTCATTAATCGCTTCTTGCAGAGTTTGAGTGCGTTCTTCAACTCGCTGTTCGAGCTTGTTATTGGTTTCTGCCAAAGCTTTCTGGGCTTCTTCTTTATTTTTAAGCTCAGTATTCAGTTCGTCGGTGAGTTGATTGAAAGAATTAACTAGGGCCGATAATTCATCATTATAATTATCTCGGTCGATGGACAAAAATTTATGCGTACTTGGTGAATTTTTCTCCCCTAATTGTTTATTTAAATCGACCAAGTGGCGAGTAATAATACGGTACACTCGCCACAATAGCAGGACGGCTAATAGCATGCCCGCTAACACTTGCATCACTATGATTTTGGTGGCTGATTTTATGATGTTTTCAAGAATCTGACCGCGCGCAAAGCCAATTTCCAGTTCGCCAATAACGCGGTTAGTATGCTCGATGGGAATGAGGAAGTGGTCATCTTGGGGAGCATTCGAAATGTCGCCCGTTTCATACAGTGTATTGTCATCACTAGAAATGCGAACATAACCAATGTAGTACAGGTTGTTGATCCCTTCGCCTTGTACGGTGATCTGCTTACTATCAAAGTGCCATAGGGCATTCGCTAGCGATGTCATGTGGCTTGATTGAATTTCTTTTACGCGGGCACGGAATTGATTTTCTTCTTCCTTGTAATTGATATAGATGAGCACAACAGTTGCGAAGCAACTGATTACAATAGAAGCTAGAACGATGCTAGTGGCAATGCGCCAAGCAATAGGAATATTCTTTTTAATAAAAATAATGATGCCCATCGTGAAATTTAAAACACTCTACTATATCCAGTGTAGTTAATTTTTACCACGATAGGCTAAATTATTTTTTACGCTCTATTTACCTTTTGTTCATCTTTCTTTAATACAAAAAACAGCAATGGAATTAAGATCAGTGTCATCAATGTCGATACTAGGATGCCGAAAATTAACGAGATAGCGAGGCCATTAAAAATTGGGTCATCTAGTATAAAAAACGCTCCCGTCATGGCCGCGATACCCGTTAATATGATGGGCTTTGCGCGTACCGCCGCCGATTGTATAACCGCCTGTTCTAAGGCCATTCCTTGCGCCAATTGTTGATTAATAAAATCGACCAGCAAAATAGAATTACGCACAATGATCCCCGCGAGGGCAATCATGCCGATCATCGACGTGGCGGTAAACTGAGCTCCTAATAACGCGTGGCCTGGCATTACACCTACAATCGTTAAAGGGATGGGTGCCATAACGACCAAAGGAATGAGGTAAGAGCGAAATTGTGCAACCACAAGCAGGTAGATCAAGATCATTCCTATGCCGTAGGCGATACCCATATCGCGGAAGGTTTCATAAGTGATTTGCCACTCACCATCCCATTTAATTTCGACATTTTGTGCCGTGCCGGGTGTACTTGGCTGAGCAATGTACTTTTGCTGCCAGTTAGGGTGTTGTGCTTGAATACGACCAGCAATATCAAATAAACCATATAATGGGCTATCCAGTGGCCCTGCCATATCGGCGGTAACAAACATCACTGGGCGTTGGTTTTTGTGATAAATGGTTTGTTCAATCGACTCTTTTTCAAGCTTAACCACTTCACCTAGGGCAATCATAGCTCCTGATTGGTTGCGTACTTTTAATACCTGTAGTTGCTCAATTTGATCACGGCTTTGTTGACCCAAGCGCAAGCGTATAGGCAGCGCATACTTTTGTTGATCGCTGTGCAAATAGCTGATGTCCCAACCAGAGGTAGCGGCGGTGATCGCTTGGGTAATAGATTGCTCCGATAACCCTAGCATCATGGCGCGGTTACGCTGAATAACGAGATTCCATTGTTGTTGAGGTGCCTCTAGCCAAGTATCGACATCAACTACGTCATCCGCTTGTTTGAAGATCGCTTCAATCTCACGACTGGCTTGTCGTTGTTGTGGATAGCTCAAACCATAAACTTCAGCGCTAATTGGAGCCATAACCGGAGGCCCTGGCGGTACTTCGACTATTTTAACGTTGGCATTAAAGCGCTTGCCAATATCTTGCAGTGGCGCTCGTAATGCTAGAGCAATCTCATGACTTTGACGATCACGATGAGATTTATCAACCAAGTTGATCTGTAAGTCTCCTTGATGAGGCGCTTGGCGTAGATAGTATTGACGCACCAGACCATTAAAGTTAATAGGAGCCGTGCTGCCCGCATAAATTTCAATGTCTTTTACTTCTTTAATCTTGATTGCGTAATCTGATAAATCATCAAGCACTCGTAAGGTTTGCTCCAACGCAGTGCCTTCTGGCATATCCACCATGATTTGCAGTTCTGATTTATTATCAAAAGGCAGCATCTTCAAAACAACCAGTTTCATTACGGGTAAAGAAACGGCCATTAAGATTAGGGTAGCGGTGGCAAGCATTAATATTAAACGGTTACGTCCCGCTTTTGCGTTAGTAATAAACGGCGACATTAAGCGCTGGAAAAACAGATAAGTTTTAGTCTCGGTCTGTGAGGCTTCACTACCGTCGGCGCTGCCATCATTATGAGCACTCGTGTGGGTGTTGGAATGGTTGAGCAACTTAAAGGCAAGCCAAGGCGTGATGATGAAAGCAACGAGCAGTGATATCAGCATGCCAGTTGAGGCGTTAATAGGAATCGGGCTCATGTAAGGGCCCATTAACCCAGTAACAAAGGCCATTGGCATTAATGCGGCGATCACGGTGAAGGTCGCCAGAATTGTCGGGCTACCCACTTCATCAACGGCTTTAGGAATAAGTGTTAATAAACTGCTCTTTTTGCCTTTCTCTAAGTGCATGTGGCGGTGAATGTTTTCGACGACTACGATGGCGTCATCGACCAAAATACCAATCGAGAAAATCAGCGCAAATAACGAAACGCGGTTTAACGTGAAACCCCATACCCAAGACGCAAAGAGTGTGAAAGCGAGGGTGATAAAAATAGCGCTGCCTACGATAATGGCTTCGCGCCAGCTCATGGTGGCCAATACCAATAATACGACGGCCAGAGTTGCGAACAATAATTTGCCAATCAGCTTATTAGACTTACTTTCTGCAGTGATGCCATAGTTGCGTGTTTCAGTGACCAATACAGCGTCTGGAATAAGTCTGTTTTGTAGCGAGATTAAGTGGTCACTAACGTTGTTGGTAATATCAACTGCGTTAGTTCCAGGCTGCTTGGCGATTACTAACGTGACGGCGGCTTGGCCATGAGGATTTTCGGGGGTTTTTATTAATACATAATTACTCGGGCTGTCGGCTTGTAGTGTAATGGTTGCAATGTCGGATAGGTAAACCAGCCCGCCAGACTCACCACCCGACTCATCACCTAGCGCTGTTGTAACCCCTGTGCTGTTAGCAATTACTAGGTTTTTTACATCGTCAACCGAGTTCAAAAAAGCCCCAGCACGCAGTTTAATAACCTGATTGTTTTCGATAATAGGGCTTAGTTGTCCACCCACATTTGCTCCTTGTAAGCGTTGACTAATATCGGCAAAGGTAATGCCGTGGCCATTCATGCGGTTGCTATCAAGGGTGACGGCAAGTACTGACTTATGTTCGCCTAGGGTATACACATCACGAGTACCTGGGATGGTTTTTAATTCTGTTTCTAGGCTATGGGCAATACGAGTGAGGTCTTCGTGGCTGAACGTCTGTTGGCCATTAGAAGGTTTAGTCGATAACGTCAGTGCCATAATTGGCACATCATCAATGCCCATGGGCTTAATAATGGGCTTAGGAATGTTGAGCCCTTGAGGCAGCCAGTCACGATGAGATTCAATTTGGTTATAAAGATTAACAATGGCTTCTTGACGCGGAATGCCGACTTCAAACGCGACGGTAAGAACGGCTTGGCCTGGGCTGCTGATAGAAAAAATATCATCTACCCCGGCTAATTCTGCCAATACTTGCTGGGCCGGAATGGCGATTAACTGTTCAACTTCTTTGGCACTGGCACCTGGGTAAGCAATAAAAATATTGGCGAAGGTGACATCAATTTGTGGCTCTTCTTCTTTTGGGGTCACGGCAATCGCAAAGAAACCCAACAATAAAGCAACCAACGCCAGCAGTGGGGTGAGCGCCGAGTTTTGAAAGCTAGCCGCAAGGCGTCCAGAGATGCCCAAAGGTGTGTTTTGCTCGTGATTCATTATAACGCTTCCTTATTAACTGCAGCAGACATCGCAGCGGCTAAGACATCGATAGCGACTTGCTCACCAGCTTCTAGACCCGACATAATGCGTATGCGGCCATCTTGTTGAGTTTGTCCTAGGCGAACGTAGCGTAATTTATAATCCTGATTTTGCATGACTAGCACGCTCGCAACTTCGCCTTGCTGCAAGATGGCAGATGCAGGAAGATAAATACCGTGTTGCTGGCCGCTGGGTAATTGTACTTGCACCCAAGCACCAGGAATTAAGCCTTGGGTATCGTCTGAATCAGCCAGATCTATACGTGCGCGAATGCTGCTATAACGGCTATCCGCATACGGAAAAAGTGTGAACTGACTGGCTGGGTAGTGCTTACCATTGGCGATGATATGAATAAGGTTATTATCAAGTTTGGCTTGTGTGGATAGTTTAGTGGCTAGTTTTTGAGGAATATCGACCACCGCGCGTAATGGCTTCAAGGCAAAGCCTGTCATAACCGGTTGACCAGGATTAACAAGTTCTCCCATTTGTACAAAACGCTGACGCACGATACCAGAATAAGGGGCGGTAATGCGGGTATAAGAAACTTGCTCTTTGGCCTGTTTAACCATGGCTTCTGCTGCTAATACAGAAGCTTCAGCGCTATTGGCACGGGCTAGGCTGCTATCAAACTCCCCTTGCGATAGGGTTCTTTTAGTCAATAAAGAGTGATTACGCTTTAAGATGGTTTGGGCATCTGTGTTCAGTGCTTGTGCTTGTGCCAAGGCGGCTTTTGCTTGGCTTAACGATGCACGTTGCTGGCTGCTATTAATAAGAATAAGGACTTGCCCAGCTTCAACTTTGTCGTTGATGTCGAAATTGACCATTTCTACGATGCCTTGGGTTTGCGCAGACACTGTACTTTGTTTAATCGCCTCCAACTTTGCTTCTAGAGTCACGTAGTGAGGGATCGACTGAACTTGAGTCGTCAGAGTATCAGGCTGTGAAGGCGCTGATTCAGAATTGGCTGTGAGAGAGGTTAGGCTAAAGACCATAGCTGCAATAATGAGCGGTAGGGTATTGGCTAACATAATAAGATTCTCTCGGTAATGTTTAATGAATATTGATAATTACTATATTCCAATTAAGGAATATAGTAAAGCGCTGTGCGCCCACTGGTGTTCGTAAGTTACCTTGTTCTAAAGAATAGAAGCTTCGCCAGAATCCGGTACTGAGATCAGTCAATATTTTTAATATAAAAGGATTTATCTCACATTATTTTCTTGTAGCTAATATTTTTAATTAATGGCTTTTTTATTCGTAAACATAATTTAATAATATTGATTGTTAATATAAGTGAAACAAACTGTTGAAGTAAATCTACTGACACAATATCGCGTTAAAAGCACCGTGTATGACGCTCAAACCCTTGTATTTACTGCCTTTTAGCTCAGTGATGCATATATTGATAATACTGTTCTACTTTTGTTGCCTAATCAGGCGAGGGAGCACATTTTATACTGTGGGAAATGATTGAAAACGATTAAGAGTACCCCTCATGAAAACATCTTTAACTTCCCGCTATTTTGTTCTTTTTATAATGCTAGTACTGACTACGGCCTTTAGTATTCAAGTTATACATTATGATCAGGCCTATCTTTATGATGAGAACCAGCTTATGGAGCATGTTCAATTATTGATACTGTTATTGGTCGGTATTGTTTTTTGGCTAACGGCTGGAGAGAAAAATTGGGACATTGTTAAATCATCATCGGCTAGTGTGATTTTATTAGCGTATTTGGGCGCTGCATTAAGTTTTAGTTTTATATTGCGAGAAATGAGTATTAAAAAATCTCATATTGATTGGTTGATATTTTTTGTTGATGGCCAAGGGTTTAAAATAATCATGGCTATGGTCTGGGTACCATTACTGTATAAAGCGTATCAATTTAAAAGTGAATACATTGAGATTGTTAAGAAAGCTATTTTATCGCCGACGGCTTTATTTTTGATGGCCGCGGTTGCTTTTTTGGCTGCTGGTGGGTTGTTCGATAAAGAAATTATTGTTGTGGAGTATTTTCGCTTTTATGAAGAAGTTTTAGAAATGAACGGTTATGGTTTTATGTTGTTGGCGGCTTTGTCGTTTCATCGAGATATGGTATTAGCCGTTTGCGATTGTGAGAAAAGTGCACGACGTGCTTTAGAAAGTAATGAGGTTGAAAAACATGCTCTAGAGCATGCGTTAGACAATAGAATCTAGCGCACTCTCTAGAAATGCATGTTTAGACTAAATAAAGACTAAGCAGCCAATAATACTAAGCGGTCAGTGGTAGTTGCTCTGCCTGCTGCTTTTGTTGCTGCGCAGAAGCTAAACCGACAACATTGCCTAAAATAATTAGGCCTGGAGTGAGGTGTTTCATTTCTTCTGCCATGGCCGGTAAGCTCGCGAGTGTGCCAAGCTGAGACGCTTGGTTTTTGCGAGTACCTTGGCAAATAACCGCCACTTCAGTCTCTGGGGAATGCCCAATACTTATTAGATGCGCACTGATGGCTGCTGCTTGATTCATTCCCATGTAAAAAACTTGAGTTTGATTATTTTTATCGGTATGAGAGGGATCAAACTCACCGCTACTAGAATGCCCACTGTGCAGTAATAAAGAATTACCATAACCACGATGGGTGAGTGGGATATTACAACTGGCGGCGCAACCAGCAGCGGCAGTAATGCCTGGTATAACACTTGTCTCTACGTTTCGTTCTTGTAGGTATTCTAGCTCTTCGCCACCACGGCCAAAAATAAAAGGATCTCCGCCTTTAAGTCGAACTACATTTTTATGTCGTAATGACATTTTATACAAAAATTCATTAATTTCTTCTTGTTTCATTTTGTGAGCACCACAGCGTTTGCCGACATTAAAGCGCTTACAGTTTTCTGGGATCATGGCTAAAATTTCTTCAGAGATTAGCGCGTCGTATAAAATAGCGTCTGCATTTTGAATGGCTTTTAACGCTTTAAGCGTTAGTAGTTCTGGATCGCCAGGGCCAGCGCCGACTAATATAACGTGTGAATTGTTCATGGCTGTTAATTTTTCTTCTGTATTTTTCATGTCTAGTTAACACACTCTAATGCTGTCGCCAGTGCTTTGGCGGGTACGGCGAACTGTTCGATTAATGATTTTAATTCAGGAACGCATGAGCCGCAGTTGGTTCCGCATTTTAGTTGTTCACCTAGCTGATCCGTATTATTTATGCCCGCTTCAATCGCCGCTTTAATTTGTTTGTCGCCAATCTGAAAGCAAGAGCAAATGATGGTGCCTGGGTCACTCGCAGCACTTCCTTCTCGACCTGCAAGTAATGCACGACGTTGAAAATCAGTCAGCTTTTGGCTATTAAATATTTGGCTTAACCAACGACGGTTAGGCAAATCAAACTGTGGGCTAATAAACAGCGATGCGAGCAGGCGGTTGTCTTTTACAATGGCAATGCGATGAGTACCACTGCCGACATCGGTAAAAATAAGAGCTTCACCATCGGGCAATAACCTTTTTAACTCTTGGTAGGCCAAGGTAATGTTTTGCTTACCAGAAAGTTCATAATAATGCCCTTGTGGGCTATTGAGATTGTCTTCTTCATGGTTGTTTATATCAAACGGCACATGGGCCCAATAATCACAGATAGAAGAAAGCGCCTTAGGCTGCTCGCTTAACATTAAGAATCCGAACCATTGAGACGGATATTTTTTAATCGCGACAGGCGTATGTTTATTTTCTGGTTGGCCTGAAAGCGGGCAGGTAATGGAATTAACCAAAACCCCCATGCGTCCCTTACTCGCAAACTCACTGGTCCAGTGCATCGGGACAAAAATGTTGCCGTGGGTTTGTGATTTTGTGATTTTTACCCGCACAATAATTTTACCATTATCGTTATTGATTACGGCTAGATCATCTTGTTGTAGTGCATATTGAGTGGCGTCGTCTGGGTGTATATCAACAAAGGGTTCTGGGATGTGTTGCAATAATCTATCGGTTTTTCCTGTGCGGGTCATGGTATGCCATTGATCACGTATACGACCTGTATTCATTATCAAAGGTAACTCGGGTGTTGTTTTAGCGGCAGGTAATTGGGCACTTAGACCAATGAACTGTGCACGTTGATTATCAGTGAAGAATTTTCCATCCGCAAAAAAACGTTGGCGACCATGCGGATATTTTTTATTGACGGGCCACTGAATCGGTTGCAGGTCGTTATAAGTGCGTTCGTCTAAATTGGCTAGGCCCGATATATCAAAATCTCTCGCTGGAAAATTTTCACAACCATTTTCGAAAGCAGAGAGTCCCGCATGTTCATTAAATATTTGATAAGGGTGCTGATAATTAAAAGCGTCTGTATGCCCTAGTTTCCGAGCGACTTGAGAGATAATCCACCAGTCGGGTTTTGCATTACCCATGGCGGGCATGAAATTACGTTGGCGAGAAATACGGCGTTCCGAGTTGGTTACTGTGCCATTTTTCTCACCCCAACTTGCCGCAGGCAAAAGAACATCGGCCACGGCTGTTGTATCCGTTTTCTCTAAACAGTCAGATACCACAACCATTTCACATTTTAACAGCGCGGCTTTTAGGCGATCCGCTTCTGGCATACTGACTAGAGGATTGGTTGACATAATCCAAATAAATTTAATATCGCCACGTTCAACGGCATCAAACATGTCGACCGCTTTTAAACCATTTTCAGTTGCGATATTCGGAGCATTCCAATAACGGGTAAGGCGATCAACATCTTCAGATTTTTCAAAGTGCATGCGACAGGCAAGCTGATTAGATAAACCACCGACTTCGCGCCCTCCCATTGCATTAGGCTGGCCAGTAATAGAAAACGGGCCAGCGCCAGGTTTCCCTATTCGGCCTGTGGCTAAATGGCAGTTGATAATAGCGTTGCATTTATCAGTACCAGAAGAACTTTGATTGATGCCCTGTGAATAAAAGCTGAGTGTTTTTTCAGTCTGACTGAACCAGTCGAAAAATTGGGCAATATCGACTTCCGGCACGTCACATACTCTGGCAATATCAGCCAAACTGTTGTTATCAAAAGGGGCTGAATTTGAAGAGCAATCATCTCTTGCTTGTTGAACAGCATGCTCAAAGCCATCGGTATGGCGATCAATATAATCCTGATCACAATGGCCGTTATCAGCAAGGTAAGTGAGTAATCCGTTAAATAAATAAGCGTCACTGCCAGAGCGAATGGGTAAGTGTAAGTCGGCAATATCACAGCTGGCAGTTTTACGCGGGTCGATGACGACAACTCTTAAATGGGGATTATCTTTTTTTGCCACTACCATGCGTTGATAAAGAATAGGATGAGCCCATGCAGGGTTCGCTCCAATGATGATTAATAAATTTGTTGCTTCTATATCGTCATAGCAAACAGGCACAGTATCGCTACCAAATGCACGTTTATAGGCCGATACCGCAGATGACATGCATAGCCGAGAATTAGTATCCATGTTGGCGCTACCAATAAAGCCTTTCATGAGTTTGTTCGCAACGTAATAATCTTCGGTTAGCAACTGGCCTGAACCATAAAAAGCAATTGCATTAGGGCCGTGATCTTTAACGACTTGTTGAATTTTATTGGCAACGGTTGTTAATGCATGTTCCCAGTCGCTATCTTGACCATGAACTTTCGGATTAAGAAGTCGACCCTGAATAGACAGTGTTTCGTGCAGAGATGAACCCTTAACGCATAATTTACCCAAACTGCTTGGGTGAGATTTAAGGCCAGATACTTTAGAAAGATCCTTTGGCATTTGTACGCCACAGCCAACACCACAATATGGGCAAGTTGTTTTACATGTCTCGTTGGGCAAGCTATTCATTGCTGGACTCATTCGCTAACTATCATAAATATATAATAGCCTATTCAAGAAGAGTGCCAGTGCGATCAATTAATAGATTGAAGGTTAAATAAATGCAAAATGCCATACACCGTTGGGATGTATGACAACATTTGCTTGTTATCGGGAATGTCATTATGCAATAAAAGTGCACTTAAATAGTGCTAGTAGTCAGTTTTAGTGCATATTATGTATTCCAAAACGGACAATGTAGGTAGAGTTAAAAGCGTATTAATCTAAGCGCTTTCGCAGAATGCTTGACCAAAAATCAGTTCTTGTCTAATAGGCTCTATGTTCCGTGCTTGCTGTAATAGTTCAAAATACCATTGGCTATCGGTGACGTCACCGTAGAGAACCGCGCCGACTAATTTTTGGTTACTGGTTAGAATTTTTTTATAAATAGAACGTTCAACATCATTAAACTCAAGCACCTCACATTCTAAGTCAGTTTCGTGGGTATTAATAATGCCCATAGAGTGCACATCAATACCACTGACTTTTAACTTAGTCGCAAATTTTTCTTCAACATACATAGGCATTTCATCGGAGGCGGTCAGTAGCAGTTGCTTCGCGAGTACTCGTGCTTGGTTCCAAATTGGAGCAACTAAACCATAGGTATTGCCTTCAAATTCGCAACACTCACCTAGGGCGTAAATATCGTCTTGAGAGGTTTGTAGTTGGGCGTTTACGCAGATGCCTTTTTTAATGACTAAGCCACTTGCTTGCGCTAATGGCGTACAGGGAACAATCCCCGTCGCAAAGATGACAAGGTCTGCTGTAAGTTTGTCGGCATTGTCGAGCTCTACGGCACAGACTTTGTGGGGTTCTGATGGATTGTCTGTCGGTATTCCGTGTAAGGCGATAGGGCCGTGCCCGGTGGCTACGTTAATACCACGAGCAGTAAGCTCTTTTATTAACAGGTTGGATGCGGTTTGGTCTATTTGGCGGTTCATTAGTACATCACGACGATGAAGTAGGGTGACGTTCATTCCTTGCTTGACTAGGCCAACAGCGGCTTCTATGCCGAGTAAGCCCGCACCAATCACTACAGCCTTTTTATAATGGTGGGTGACCTGTTGCATAAAGTCGACATCAATCAGCTTACGAAAGCCCATAACACCGGCTAATACGTTGGGCATTTGGGTTCCGGGCATAGGAGGAATAAAGGCTCGTGATCCGGTTGCAAAAATAAGTTTGTCGTAATGAAATTGAGCACCGTTTTCACAAAATATTGCGTGATTTTTGCTATCGACTTTGATAACCCGATGATTCAATAAAACGTTAATGTTTCGTTCTTGATACCAAGCATCGTCACAAGGAGTAATGCTTTGCAGATCAGTTTCTTGGGCGAGTAACGAGGACAGCATGATACGATTATAGTGAGGAACATTTTCGGCACTCAAAATAGTAATGCAGTAATCTTTTTGGTGCCCTAGCTCTTTTAATAACTGCATGGTCGCTAGGCCATTTCCTATAATCATTAACTGCTTTTTCATTCAATTTCCTACTACTATTGTCATCGCTAACTCTTGATAATTAGCGATGCATAACTAAATATTTAATGTGAACTAAAGTGGCCTATACAAACAAAAACGGAGTATAAGGTTAACCTTATACTCCGTTTCACTTTGAGTTATGAGAAACTCAGTTCATTTTAGAACTCACTTAAGAGTTGCTAATTAGAACTTAACTTCGCCCCACAACCATAGCTTGTCAGCATCAGTACCTACATCACCTGCAGAGTACTGAGCAAGCTTGATGCCAGCGCTGAAGTTTTCATCAAATTTCTTTGCAGCAAGTAGGTTAACTTCGCTACCTAGATCAATGTTATCTTTATCAGATGAGTAATCGTGATAAACGGCAAGTAGTTTCACGCCGGCAACGTTACCTGCAACTTTGGCATAGATATCTTGTAAGCCATTAATCTCGCCATCTTCTGGGTTAGTAGTACTAGCGTTTGTGCTTAAAAATTTATCAGCCCAACCGTTAAAAGCATGCTTAGTCGCCAGAGGTGTTTCGAAAGCATAATCGCCATCCCCTCCTAGAATTTCCAAGCCGGCTAGTAATGAGATACCAGAAACTTTTACGCCACCTTCGAGGAATGTATAGGCCGCATCGTTATCATCAGCGCCAGAAATACCAGAGTTTTGTGTTTGTACAGCGTATTCCGCAGCATATAACAGCTCTACATTAGCAACAGGTGCAGCACCTTTAAAGCTTAAACCGTAAGTGTCGTTAGTTGATTCATCATTCTTTTCATCAGCTTCTAGCATGTAAGCATAGGTCGTTACTTTACCCACTGGGGTTTTGTAGCCTACGTTTAATAGGTGATTTTTAACCGCAAGATCGTTATACAAAATATCATTTACTTGATTCATGTAAACGTAAGTCGCGTTTAAATTCTTGATCGCCGTTAGATCAATACGAGCAGCGTCATACGTCTGCTCATTCTGACGCCAGCCAACGTTACCCACAAAGCGGGCGTTATCAAGAATGATACGCTGACGACCTAATACAGCGCCAAATTCTTTTGAGGTATAGCTCACTTGTGCACGGTTGATATCACCGGTTGCGGGATCGGCAACCACTGATTTTGTTTTATCGTCAGAGCCAAGTTCTGTTAAAGAATTATACTCATCTTGTAATGCAGTAACGTGATCGTACTCAGCCAGTACTTTAAAACCTGCCATGTCCGCTGTCTCATAGCCTAAGCGCGTACGTGCTGTCATAGCGATTGCATCGTCTTTAGCATTACCTTCTTCTTGTACGCCTTCATAGCGAACCCGCAGCTCAGCGATCACATCACCTTCCTGTGCGAACTCAGTAAATGATTGTGCCTGAGTTGGCATTGCCGCTGCTAGAAGCGCTGTGCTGATTGCGCTTGCTAAGATGATTTTTGTCGTCATGTGAAACTCCTAGTTTCTATTATTACAATTTTAAGTTCTTAATTACGTGTTTAACATACTGTTTTTTAGTCGGTTAAGCTAATTTCTTTGCTTCACCATTTTTACCGCTAGTAGATCGTGTTAAAGGCTCTACTTTGCGTTGTTTCTCATATAAGAAACTTAATACTTTTTGTCGATACTGGTTGTACTTTGGGTCATCCGCGAGTTCGATACGATTACGCGGTCGCGGTAGATCAATTTCTAAAATTTCACCCACAGTAGCAGAAGGGCCATTGGTCATCATGACGATGCGATCAGATAATAAAACGGCTTCATCGACGTCGTGAGTAATCATGATAATGGTATTGCCTAAGTCTTTTTGAATCTCCATCACCGAATCTTGTAAGTGTGCGCGTGTTAATGCATCTAAAGCACCAAAAGGCTCATCCATTAATAAAATTTTAGGTTCCATTGCTAAGGCACGTGCTATGCCGACACGTTGCTTCATACCGCCTGAAATTTCATCTGGGCGTTTGTCCATCGCATGCCCCATATGCACGAGATTCAAGTTGTGTTCGATCCACTCTTTCATCTCGGCTTTGCTTTTACTTTTATCAAATATCGTTTTAACCGCTAGCTCAACATTTTCATAAGCGGTTAACCAAGGCAGCAGTGAGTGATTTTGAAAGACTACAGCTCGCTCAGGCCCTGGTTCGTTAACTTCTTTACCTTCTAGTACCGCGCCACCTTCTGTTGCTTGTAGCAAGCCCGCAACAATGTTCAGTACCGTTGACTTACCACAGCCAGAGTGACCGATGAGTGAAATCATCTCACCTTTTGCAATTTTTAAATTGACGTCAGTCAAGGCTCTGTAAGATCCGGTCGGTGTCGGGAATTCAATGCCGACACCGGTAAGTTCTAAAATAGGGTTGATTGATCTATCTATTATGCTGCTATCTATTATGTTGCTATCAGTAATGGTATTCATGTTTTTGCCTCTATTATTCGATGGGTTCTTTGATCTTAATTAGCGTAATAATGCTTGTTTATCCCAAGAGAAGAACTTTTGTAGCATCAGCATAAATCGATCTAATAAAAATCCAATGAAACCAATAACCAGTACGGCAACCATGATACGCCCCAATGAATTGGAGCTACCATTTTGGAATTCATCCCATACGAATTTACCCAAACCAGGATTTTGAGCCAGCATCTCAGCAGCAATCAAAACCATCCAAGCAATACCTAACGATAAACGTAAGCCAGTGAAAATCATCGGAATAGCAGAAGGGATAACGACTTTAAAAACATGAGTTAGGGGTTTAAGGCGTAAAACCTTACTGACGTTAAGTAAATCTTGGCTTATGGCTGCTGTGCCAACGGCGGTATTGATTACTGTGGGCCATATTGAGCAGACCAGTACAGTGATAACGGATGTAACAAAAGACTTAGCAAATAATGGGTCATCACTGGTATATACCGCACTCACAACCATAGTGACTAGGGGTAACCAAGCTAAAGGAGAAACCGGTTTAAAAAGTTGAATAATCGGATTTGCGGCGGCGTAAAGGTTCTTGCTTAAGCCAATCATAATGCCGAAGGGAATTGCGATGATAGACGCTAATATAAAACCCGTTAATACGGTGATTAAACTGGTAAACGTCTGATCAATAAACGTAGGTTTACCGGTATAACTGCGAATTTTCACTTGATAATCTGGATCTTGTGCTAAGCGATCTGCATTTCTATCGTCTTGACGTTGATAAAACGCTTCTTCTTTTTCACGTTCATTATTATGTTCAGTAATGAGTGATTTAAATTGTTCAAAGGCTTGGGTCGGCCCTGGGAATTTTCCTAATGAGGTATCAATGTTTTGTGCCACGGTTCCCCATATTAATAAGAAAAATAATAAACCCGCTACGGGCAACATGATGGTTTTAATGGCTTCTTGCATCCAGAGCGGCATTACATCATCTGTTATGCTGCCTCCGGAGTTAAATACGCCGCGGGGTAGGCTTGTAATTTTATTTTTCATAAAAACCTCAACTCTTGCGTATTCGATACGCGGGTACATTCTATTAATGACTTTCTTTTTTATCTTCTAGCCCTGTTGCTGGCTAGAAGATAATTTAACTTTATGACTGAACGTTAAAGTTTGTCTTTGCCTTTTAGACCAATACTGAACTTGTCTAGATAAGCATTTGGTTGGCTGCCGTCATAGACGATGTTGTCGATAAAGTGTTTTTGCGGTGCGCGGTAACCTGATTCAGAAACAAAATCAGGGAAGTCTTTTGCTTTCACTTTACCTTCATTAATCAACTCTTTCGCAGCACTCGCATAAATATCAGGGCGATAAACTTTCTTCGCTAACTCTTTATACCAAGCGTCAGACTTAGGTTCCGAAATTTGGCCCCAGCGACGCATTTGCGTTAAGTACCAGATTGCATCTGAGTAGTAAGGGAAGGTTGCGTTATGACGGAAGAATACGTTGAAGTCAGGCACGTCACGTTTATCGCCTTTTTCATATTCAAAAGTACCTGTCATGGAATTTGCGATAACATCGTAATCCGCGCCGACATAGTTACTTTTGGATAAGATTTTCACGGCTTCTGGACGATTGGCGTTATTGTTTGCATCCAACCATTGGGCTGCACGAATCATCGCTTTAACAACACGGATATGAGTGTTCGGATTTTTATCGGCCCATGCTTGGCTAACACCAAATACCTTCTCTGGGTTGTTCTTCCAAATTTCATAATCAGTCACCACTGGCACGCCAATACCTTTGAATACGGCTTGCTGGTTCCACGGTTCACCGACGCAATAACCATCAATGGTTCCTGCTTCCATGGTGGCTGGCATTTGTGGCGGAGGTGTTACTGATAATAATGCGTCGGCATCGATTTGGCCTGAGGTATCACCTTTATGCGGTGCGTAATAACCCGGATGAATACCGCCCGCGGCTAACCAATAACGTAATTCGTAATTGTGTGTTGATACTGGAAAAACCATGCCCATTTTGAACGGCTTACCGGCATCTCTATAGCTTTCAATCACTGGCTTTAACGAATCGGCTTTAATGGGATGAACAGGCTTGCCATCGACATGAGGAATGTTTTTCTTCATCTCTTTCCAAACATTGTTGGAAACAGTAATCGCATTGCCGTTTAGATCCATACTGAAGGCGGTGATAATATCGGCTTTAGTACCATACCCCATGGTCGCGCCTAAAGGCTGGCCTGCAAGCATATGTGCCCCATCAAGCTGGCCGTCGATGACGCGATCTAATAAGACTTTCCAGTTGGCTTGGGCTTCTAAGGTGACATAAAGACCTTCGTCTTCAAAAAAACCTTTTTCATAAGCGATGGCAAGTGGAGCCATATCGGTGAGCTTAATGAAACCAATTTTCAACTCTTCTTTTTCGGCATAACCCGTTTTAGCGAAAGCGTTGATAGCGGTTAAAGGGGATATCGCCAATGCGGCACCGGCGGCAAGAGCCAGTGTGCTTCTTAGGATTGAGCGGCGAATTTTGTTGAGTGTGGGTGAACTATCTTTAAGCATGATGCTTCCTTTTAGTCTTTAAGTTTAAAATGATTAAATTTTTATATTCAGTATTTAAAATAAATTGTGAGCAAAAAAAAACGCAAATGAATGCTCTATCCTTTTTTGAATAAAGTATTAATTTGCGTCTTTGCAGTTTTATTTTGCTTTAACCTCTAACCGCCATTGGTTTGAAGTTGCTAAATCTTATATAGCGAGTAGCGTGCCAATTAATAAATAATTAAGAGAAAAATATTCGTTATTGGTGAAACGAACAAAAATGATTAATGTCGGTGCATAAAAAATAGAGAAAAAAGCTAATTGATAAATATTGGTGCAGTAAATTGGGTATTAATGAGTGAGAAGTTTGCTGAATAAAATTTTATGGTCTGTATTTTCTAATAAAAGGTAGGGGGAATAAATAGTGAAATATGACTTTATTAGTGCGGAAAATGAAAAGGTGCACCAGAGAGTGCACCTTATGTGTGGCGAGTAAATTATCCTGCTGTATTACAGAATAGCAAGATGCACGTTATTAAAGTCATCTTCTGGCATCGTAACATTAGCAAGTGCCTGACGATAAATGTCGGGTCGATAACAGCTTGCGACTAATGCGTCGCAATCGGTATTTTCGGGTAGCCAGTGCCAGCGTTTCATTTGCGAGCAAATAAGCTGTCCATGGGACAACCACGGGAAGTTCGCCATAAAACGATTAAAAACCAGTAAGCCCGGCGCTTTGCTTTGTGCTTGGTTGTGGTCAAAGATATATTCTCCGGTGATGGCGGGTATTAAGCATTCTTGGTCAATTAATGGAGAATTAAGAGATAAATGTCGCTCTAACAGGGGTAAGGATTCTTTTGCATGAAACTCAAGCCAATGGCATGCTTGGTAGAGTGCGCGAATTAACGCGTTGTGCGTATTTGGGTTTTCTTCTGCCCACTGCAAAGTGACACCTAGGACTTTTTCTGGGGCATTCTCCCAAATATCCATGCCCGTTAATAAGCAATGGCCATGGCCTTGTAAAATAGCGACTGAATTCCACGGTGCTCCGGCAAAAAATCCATCAATATGCTGTAGCTTCAAATGATCGACCATTTGCGAAGGTGGAAGAATGACGAGATCAATATCTTTATCGGGATCAATATCGGCACTGGCGAGCCAATAGCGCAATTGCAAGTTATGACAAGAATAAGGATACACAGTAGCGAAGACTAATTTTGCTAAACCTTCCTCTCTACGCTGTTCTATCACGTGTTTCATTGTTATCGCTTGATCAAATTCAGCGGCATTCCGTGTAAATAGCTCCTTATGTAGGGTATTGGATACGGTGAGAGCATTGCCATTTAAACCCAAAGAGAATGCAGTAATAAGCGGCTTTTTTAACCCCCCCAAGCCTATGCTGCTGGCGAGTAACATAGGCGCGAGCATGTGAGCCCCATCTAAGTGACCAACGATTACTTTGTCGCGGATGTTCGACCAAGAAACTTCTTGCTGTAATTCAACTTCTAAGCCTTCTTGAGCGAAAAAGCCTTTTTCTTGGGCCACTAATAAAGGAAGGCAATCACTTAATGGCATATAGCCCAATTTTAGTGCTTTTTTCTCAACTTTCGCACCATTCATGCGCGTCTCCAAGGGGATACTTTTAATCAATTAAAGGGTCAGAAATTCCATTACCGAAAGGATATTTTGTGCGATATCAACTAAGGGTTTACTTTGATCCATCGCCATTTTACGCATGGCATGGTAGGCCTGCTCTTCGTCTAAACCTTTGGTTTTCATTAATAGCCCTTTGGCTTTATCAATGATTTTACGATCGGCAAGTTGATCGCGGGTTTGTTTTAATTCTTTGCGCAGTGCCTGATACTCTCTAAAACGTGCAATGGCGACATCTAAGATGGGTTTCACTCGGTGAGGATTTAAACCGTCGACAATATAAGCGCTGACCCCCGCCTGAATGGCTTGAAAGATGATTTGGCTATCACCTTCTTCGGAAAACATGATCACAGGTTTAGGGTTGTGCTGATTAAGCACCGTCATATTTTCTAGGGTATCTCGGTCGGGAGATTCAAGGTCCATGATAATGATGTCGGGCTGATGAATTTCCACATTTTTGATTAAACCCTGAGCGCTTTCTAGGCGGCAGACCACAATTAATCCTTGATCAAGCAAAGCTTGTTCTAATATTGCGGATCGGGTCGGGGTATCATCTACCAACATAACTCTAGCGGGTTTCATTAATCTCAAAGGCTCTATAAATACGGTAACCTTTGCATTCAGCAATTATTAGGCCATTAACATTTGAAAATGTTGAGGTAGGGTCTACCTAACAGTAATTGTTGGTAATGGGAATTATACTGATATAAATTTAAGCGGTAGAAGGACAGAGGAATACATCATGGCTGAGCTATTTAAAGACCACTTATCGTTAGAAAAAATATCGACCTTAGGATTAAGCATCGCTGAGCAAGGTGCTCAATATGATATTGCGTTTGATGACGTTAATTTTCAGCAGAAGTTAACAAAGTATTGTCATGAACAAGGCGAAGAGGAGTGGCCTTCATTATCTTTAATGCAAAGGATCAGAGCTGCTGCCCATGCTTTATACTCGGTAATGCCTCAAAAAGAGGGCGCTGATGCGGTTGTGGCCGCTCTGTATGGCAATGATCAGTTATCCGGTTGGTTATCTTTGGTTGGTTGTGAATACATTGCTATCCATCAAAATTTGAGCTTAGAGCAAGGACTCGCATACTTGCAAAAAATGACTGAATTCTTCAGTGCTGAGTTTGCCATTCGCCATTTTATTATTAAGCAGCCTATCGAAACGTTAGCGATTTTAAGTACTTGGTTAGAGCATGAAAATCATCATGTTCGTCGTCTAGTATCTGAAGGAACTCGCTCGCGTTTACCTTGGGGAATGCGTCTATCAATATTTATTGAACAGCCACAATTAGTGATGCCTTTGCTTGTGGCTTTACGTGATGACGAAGAGGAATACGTGCGTCGTTCGGTGGCGAATCATCTGAACGATATTGCCAAAGATCACCCTAAACTTATTATTGAAACTGCTCAGCAATGGTTGGCCGAAGAGTCGCTAGCGCTGCTTAATACGGTGCAGCGTAAACAACGACGGAAGTTAATTCGTCATGCGTGCCGAACCTTGTTTAAGCAAGGTGAGCCTGAAGTAATGGCATTATTTGGTTATCAGCCTGCTGAGGATGTTCACTGTCATTTATCCAGTGATCAGTTAACGGTTTCTTTTTCCGGTGATTTTAAATTTGAAATGCAGCTGGAAAAAAAGAGTAGCGAAGCGAATCAGCTGATGGTGGACTACGTGATGCATTTTCAAAAAGCCAACGGTAATCAAACTCCGAAAGTCTTTAAATGGCTGGATAGAAACTTTACCGATAAAGCGTCAGAAAGCATATCGCGCAAGCATTCGTTTAGAAAAATAAGTACGCGAAAATATTATCCGGGAACGCATCGCCTAGAGGTGATTGTAAACGGCATAAAAAAAGCCCAAATCGATTTTGAGCTTTTACCTACTTAATGCTAAATCATTAGCTTGTGTCATTACTCATCAAGTAGTGCATCTAATCCTGATTCTAAATCCGTGGTTGATGCTACATCCTTATAAGCTTTTTCTGCATCCATGCCAATGTGTTGGGCGACGGCAAGAGGGAACTTTTCAATAATTTGAGCTTCATCCCAGTTTTCTTTGTGTGCTTTATGAAGGTATTTTGCGATATAAATAATACCGGCATACGTACCGTATTCTTGATCGAAGTCAGCATTGTTTTGATCGTTAATAGCCGCCAGCATTTCGTTTGGAAATTTCCAGCGTTTAGCCAGTTCTGCACCGACTTTGGCACCATCGAACCCCAGTTTTCCACGCTCTAGACTATGACGTTTACCGCCCATCGATTCAGCTTCATCAATACCTTTCACTTCGTTGGGCATAACAATACGAATTAATAGACTACCAATCGAGTTCAGCATGCCGCAGGTAAAAGCGGTTTCAGCCTCGGCTTTAGGTATGTATTGGGCAACCCATTTAGACAGCGCGCCAATTGCAAAAGATTGTTTCCAAAAAGCATTCATATCAAAGCCTTCAGGGGCTTTAAACGAACTGGTAACACCAGAGGCTAATACCATCGTACGAAGTGTATTAAAACCTAATAAAACAATCGCATCATTAGTATTGGAAACACTGCGCGAAGCGCCGTAATGTGCGGAATTTGCAAGGCGTAATACTTTTGCAGTAAGCGCTTGATCCATCGCTACTTTTTTACTGATTTCATCCACATCAACATCATCGTCTTGAAAGCTTTGCATAAGCTCTTGTACGACACGTGGAATATGAGGTAATTGCTGTGTTTGTTCAAAAATTGATGCCATGTTCATTATTGGTACTTCCTTTGTCGTCCCATACATCAAGCATAGGAAAGGATTTGAAAAAACGCGTAACTTTTTTACAGAAAGCCACAGTATTTTTTTGCAGACTTTTATCTAAGTCGTACTAATATCTCAGGGTTTGGTATTATTGCAAAAAATAATGATGACTTGGGGGTTGGTGTGGGGTTAGCGAAAATTGGTTTTATTGGTATGGGGTTAATGGGTATCCCTATGTCATGTCGCTTATTGGCTGCTGGCTATGCTGTTACTGTTTGGAATCGAAATCCTGACAAGACACAGCTGCCTGTGAAGCAAGGTGCTCAAGTTGCAAACAGTCTTACTGAGCTGTGTAAAAATTCAGACATTATCATGCTGTGCGTGAGCGATACCTCTGCAGTAGAAGAGATTGTATTGGCTAAAGGAGGTGTTTTAGAAAACCTAGTGGCCGGAAAAATAATCATAGATTTTTCCAGTATTGATCCTGAGACGACGCGTCGTTTAGCGAAGCTGGTTGCGGGCAAGTCATGCCATTGGTTAGATACACCTGTGTCTGGCGGTGTTAGTGGTGCAGAACAGGGCACTCTCGCGATTATGGCTGGGGGTGAAGAAAAATTACTCGATTCTGTACGCCCATTATTAGAACCTTTAAGCCAGCGCATTACCCGAATGGGAGATGTTGGAGCAGGCCAAGTGACAAAAATCTGTAACCAGATGATTGTCAGCTGTAATGTTTTGGTCATGGCCGAAGTTATGGCACTCGCTGAAAAATCAGGGGTCGACAGTACCTTGATACCCTTAGCATTAAAAGGAGGTTTCGCAGATTCAATACCTCTTCAGCTTACGGGACCAAGAATGGCTGAACGTGATTATGAGCCGGTTAAGTGGCATGTTAAAACACTATTAAAAGATTTAGACATGGCTAATAATCTAGCAAGAAATAATGGTTCTTCGATTCCCGTTGCAGGCTTAGGCGCTGAATTAATGCGCTTACACGCGAGCAAAGGATTTAACGAAAGTGACCCCTCGACGTTTATAGAGATGTACTCGGCTGATCTGCAAAAACATAAGGAAAGTAAACAATGAAATTAGCCGCTAATCTATCCATGCTGTTTACAGAACAACCTTTATTGGAACGTTTTTCTGCTGCTAAAGCGGCAGGTTTTAATGCCGTTGAAATTCAATTTCCATATGTTGAGAGAATCGCAGATATTAAAACGCAGTTAAATATACACGATTTAAAGTGTGTTTTAATTAACGTGCCCGCTGGGGATTTAATGGAAGGTGGTGAGGGGCTGGCTTCGGTACCGGGAAAGGAAGCAGAATTTGCCGCAGCCTTAGTTGAGTGCTTAAGTTATGTCACCTCTTTGCGCATTAAGCGGGTCAACGTTTTACCGGGTCGCTGTATGGATGAAAGCAAGCGTGAATTATATTTGAGTACTTTCAAGCGTAATCTAGATACCGCGGCGCAGATGTTTAAGCCACTGGGCGTTACGGTAACGTTTGAAGCGATTAATACGTTTGATATGCCGGGTTTTCTTATTCATAACGTACAGCAGATGCTTGATGTCATTGAAGAAAGTGATCATGATAATATTAAAATGCAATTTGATATTTATCACATGGCACGTATGGAAGAGGGTGATGTTAGTGCGATTATTAGTCGTTTAGGCAATAAAATAGGGCATATACAATTTGCTGATGTTCCAGGGCGTGGCGAGCCAGGTACGGGCGAGTTAGATTTTAAATCTATTTTCTATGCGATTGAATATTCAAGCTATGAAGGGTGGGTTGGAGCTGAATATAAGCCGACAAAATATACTGAAGATACTTTACGCTGGAAGCAATTTATCACTTCTAGTATTGCGATGTGCAGCTGATTAATAACGGTGGTTAAAATAAATCAAACTGAGGACTTTTTTCAATATTCTCTATGATTGAGTCAGTGTCTTCATAAACGACAGCTTCAGAAAATAAATCAAACTGAGCTTCTTGTTGTGCTTTTTCCTGGGCTTCTTGCAGCCTCTTTTTGCGCCTTGCGGCATCGACGCGTTTTTCACGTACATAACAAAGCTGAACCACCAAATGTTTTTGGTATTCAGTAAATTCATTCCAATGAAAACGTTCTTCACGACTGCGGTAGCAGCCTTTGCAGAAGCCTTTGTTATTCACCGTACAAATACTTCTGCACGGGTTTGGCGTGGTGAAAAACTCGCCTTGATCAATCATAGATCGTATTCAGGATCGTTTTTCTTTTCTATTAATTCAATTTTATAGCCGTCAGGATCTTCGACAAAGGCGATAACGGTTTTACCGCCTTTGACGGGCCCAGGCTGGCGCGTGATTTTTCCTTTTAGTTTATCAATGATGCTGCACGTGGCATAAATATCGCTCACTTCTATCGCAATATGACCATAACCATTACCTAAATCATATTCACTAACATCCCAGTTATGGGTTAACTCAAGTACCGCGCCTTCTTTTTCATCTTGGTAGCCAACAAATGCCAGTGTATAGCGGTAGTCTTTGTTATCACTGCGGCGTAGTAATTTCATGCCCATGACTTGGGTATAAAATTCAATCGATTTTTCCAAGTCACTAACACGTAACATAGTATGTAAAATTCTCATGATGTACTCCTAGGCTTTTATATTGAGCATTTTAAGCAGGGTCACGCTTAATCAATTTCTATCTTGTCTTTATATTCGCATAAATCTTCGATAATGCACGAACCGCATTTAGGCTTTCTGGCAACGCAAGTATAGCGTCCATGTAAAATCAGCCAATGATGAGCGTCCATCATGAATTCTTTGGGAATGAAGCGAACCAGTTTTTGTTCCACTTCATCGACATTCTTTCCTGGTGCTATTTTCGTGCGATTAGAGACGCGGAAAATGTGTGTATCGACGGCCATCACCGGATGACCAAACGCGGTATTTAATACGACATTAGCGGTTTTACGACCTACGCCTGCTAAAGCCTCTAACGCTTTACGATCGTCGGGTACGATGCTGCCATGAAGCTCTATAAGATCTTTGCACAGCTTAATCACGTTTTTGGCTTTGCTGTTATATAAGCCAATGGTTTTGATGTATTCCTTTAAACCGTCTTCACCCAGCGCATAAATAGCTTCCGGTGTATTGGCGATGGGGTAAAGTTTGCGGGTGGCTTTATTTACACTCACATCGGTTGCTTGTGCCGACAGGGCAACGGCGACTAACAGCTCAAAAGGGCTGGTATATTCTAGTTCGGTTTCTGGGTTGGGATTTTCATTACGTAGACGGGTAAATATCTCTGTGCGTTTAAGCTTGTTCATACTGATGTTTATTCTAAAGTTGTATGCCGTAGAGAATAAACCTCGTACGGCATAATTGAAAGTGACGTCTAGGTTATTTCAAGGCTGGCTTTCGTCGCTGCCTGAGCAGTTGTCTGTTTAGTTTCTTGCGTCGCTACCATTTTGGTCAGCGGTTGCTTGTTTGTGGTGGATTTATGCCTATCTAAAAAAATCAATAGGGGTGGCAAAAATAGAAAATCTACCAACAAGGCCATTAGAATAGTAATTGCGAGCAACATGCCCATATTATTACTAGGGTGAAAGTGTGAAAACTGCATCACCATAAAGCCGCCAATCAATACGGCTGAAGTCACGAGTAATGCATTGCCGACTGTTTTAAACGCATAGCGAATGGCATCTTCCGTATCGAGACCCTGCTCGCGACGGGCACGTAAGTATTTGCTTAAAAAATGTACGGTATCATCAACCACAATGCCTAAACTCAGGCATACAACCACCGATACCGCAGTATCAATTTGACCGTTAATCATTCCCCAAATTCCATAGGCCAATATTGCGGGCATAATATTAGGAATTAAGCTGATTAAGCCTATTTTTAATGAACGCAAAGCAAAAATCAGCAAAAAGGAAATAAGCACGAGAGCCATGGATGTGCCCGTCATCATGCTGCCAATATTGCGAAAGGTTAAGTTAGCAAAAACAATATCCAACCCAGTCCCTTCGTTAACATGAATGGCGGGGGCATTTCCTTTTAGCCAAGCCATGGCTTTCTTTTCTAGCTCTAGAATATAAATAGAATCTGCTTTATTAAACGATACCGTTAGCCTTGACGCTGAGCGTGAATTATTAATGGTATCGTCCAGCCCCAAGCCTAACGGAAGTGACAATTCGTATAATAATAAATACTGTGCGGCGAGTTCACGATTATCTGGAATTTTAAACCAATCTTCATTATTTGCATGCAAGTTTTTATTCAGACGTTTAATAATACTGGTGATGCTATCAACGTTTGAAACCTTGTCTTGGGTTAATAGCCATTGCGCAAAGTTATCAGTTTGCTGCAGATATTCTGGGCTATTAATACCGTTTCCTTGCTGGCTATCCAGTACAAAGAAAATTCTGTGTAGGCCTCCTAGAGTATCGTTGGTCGCTTCAATGGTATTTCTGACCTCAAAGGAAGTATCAAAGAATTCGTGCCAGCGCTCGGTAATGGAATTTTTATTCAGTTGGCTGCCGATAGCAATAATCAGACACGCCATCATGATGAATAGAGGTTTATAAAAGCGGATAACAATGTTGGAAAAATTGAGCATTAATGAAGGTTTATCACTTTCCACCTTGCCTTTAGGCGTCGGCATTAACGCCAGCATGGCGGGTAGAAATGAAATACTGTAAATCCAAGCGAAAAGTACCCCTGCTGCAATCATATTACCCATGTCGCGGTAAGGGGGGGAGTCACTGGTATTTAAGCACAAGACACCAATAATAGTGGTGATGCTGGTAATGAACACGGGGGAGAAGTTAATTCGCAGTGATTCTTGAATGGCTTCGAGTTTTGATCGCCCATGATTCAATTCATAATAATAACTGATCAAAATGTGGATGGTATCGGCGACGGCAATGGTTAAAATCGCCGTTGGTACAAATCCTGTCGGAGGGGTCATGGTGAACCCTAACCAACCAAATAATCCCATGGTCGAGACCACTGAGAAGGTGATGATCATTAGGGTTAATAACATGCCTGAAAACGTACGTAATAAAATGATCATGGTGATGATCATGACCAAATAAGACAGTCCCAGTAAGTTTTCAATATCTTGTTTAATGGCCTCACCCATAGTCACGTTGGAGGTTAGCGAGCCTCCGACTAATACTTCAAAATCAGGAAAGTTGGGGCGAATACGTTCAGCCAATTCTCTGGCCGCGTGTACGGCTTCTTTCGATGTCACCATGCTGGTGCCTTCCGGTAATACAATGCGCACATTGACTCCGGTTGAAGCTCCATCTTCAGAGATTAAACGGTGTAATAACGTAGGTTCTAAAAAGGTCGTCTTTTTAATACGCGCTAATTTTTCAGCGGATAAATCAAGTGCATCGTAATAGAGGTAGTCGATGATCAGGTCGTCATCTTCAACATCGGTATGCTGATAATTCTGCAGCGATGTCACTCGTTGTGAAAAAGGCAACTGCCAGCCTTCGTCGGTCAATTGCTCGATCAGATTTAAGCCTTGGCGAGTGAATAAATCGCCTTCTTTTGCATGAATATAAAAATAGACATTTTCTTGCTTAGAGAAAGTTCTTTCCATGTCTTCAAAGGCTAATAACTGCGGGTTATCGGGGCCAAAATAAGCGCGGAAGTCACTGGTAAAAATGAGTTTGGAAGCGCCGAAGCTGATAACCAAAACGAGTAATATAGACAGGCCTGTGATCCACTTGCGTTGTGCAATGACCCAGCGAATGTAGTTTTCAAGCATAGTAATTATTTTTATATGGCCAAAAGTGCCTCTATTTTATGTGGGTATTGAGACGTTACAAGGTGAATCTAGGACGATTTAATAATAAAGATGGCTTAGCTAGGGGTCATTCTATTTGGGTATTACGAGTAATTAACGTATAACTTGGTCCTGAAAGACACACCAAAAAGTGACTGTAATAATAGTGTGTCGTGATTTATTTAATATTAAAAACTGTGAATTGAAATGACACAAAATGTTTGGATTTTAATGCTTGCGCAGGCATTTTCAATGTGTGCAGCCCCGTTGGTGGTATTTGCTGGAGGTCTAATTGGCAAACAGCTTGCTTCTGACAATAGTTTTGCGACTTTACCCGTTGCGGCCATGGTAATCGGTACGGCGCTGGCGGTTTATCCTGCGGCCGCGCTGGCAAGTAAGAAAGGGCGTAAGGTGGTTTTTCTTGGGGCCATGATGCTTGGATTGCTAGCGTCTTTATTAGCGGTTTACGCTTTGCAGATTGAAAGCTTTTCGACTTTTGTTATTGCCGCCATGCTGGTGGGAATGGTACTGGCTTGTATTCAACAGTTTCGCTTTGCCGCGATGGAAAGTGTGACTGCTGATCTAATGCCGGTCGCCGCCTCACGATTATTGCTTGCGGGTATTATTGCGGCTTATCTTGGACCAGAGTTGGTGACTATTGGCCAATCTCTGCATGAGCAAACGTTCACTGGCGCTTTTTATCTGCTCGGTGGATGCTTTGTAGTGGCTTTTTTACTGCTGTTATTCGGTTATCACAATATTGAAATCAAGCACGAAGAAGGTGAGTTAGGGCAGCGAAGTTTTTCAGAGCTGCTATCCAGCCCAGGGATACTACTGGCAATGGGCAGTGCGTCAGTGGGCTTTGCCGTAATGAGTTTTATTATGACGGCAACGCCGATCAGCATGTATGAATTAAACCATTACAGCTTAGAAGAGACTAAATGGGTGATACAAAGTCATATTCTAGCGATGTTTATTCCTTCATTCTTTTCGGGTTGGATGGTGCGAAAATTAGGCTTCATCAGCATGATGTGGGCGGGTTTAGGCATTTATATTGTGTGTCTTGGTCTTGCTTATTGGGATCAAGGCTTGGTGCACTATTGGGGCGCGTTAGTCTTATTGGGTTTAGGCTGGAATTTGCTGTTTGTCGCAGGAACCGCATTATTGCCTCAAATGTATCAAGCCAATGAGGCTCATCGAGTTCAAGGGTTGAATGATCTGATGGTCTTTAGCGCACAGGCGATTGCATCGTTGGGCTCTGGCGTCTTATTACTGCTATTGGGCTGGCAAGGGATTATGTGGGTTGCTTTACCGATGATCGCAGTGCAGGTGTTTTTGCTATTGAATTGGCAGCAAAATAATCACCTACAACCTGCTCTTTAAAAATGTTCTTCTGGTGTGAATTGAAAAGGATTCTTACCAGAAGAATCTGTATAACCACCACGAATAATACCGATAGCCGTTATTAGACCGCCTAATATGACACTGCCCGCAAATATCGAATAAAGTAAAATCATGGCAATTCCTAAGCTGTTTGAGACTTAATTACAGCTTAGATGATGTTTCTGATTTTGCTTTATTTTCGTGCTTAATGTAAATAATAAACGATCGATATAAGTATTTAAAATTAGTATTTAAGTCTTAATACTTTAAAGCCATTACCCTGTACAACCGTTTCGACACTATGGCAGCTTTTCTCTGCCCACTGCTCATACGCTAGCTGTCGGTTAGCAACAATCCATACTTCGCCTCTGGGTAGAAGGTGCTGCTTAGCCGTACGAATTAATTGCTGGGCAAAATTGTAATCAGTGTCTTTACCTTGATGGAAAGGAGGATTACAAATAATCGTATTGAATTTTTTGGTATTACTTAAGCCATCACTGGCAAATATGGGGCAATCTAACCCTAGTGCTTTGTTGTTTAGTTCTGCGGATGCCAGTGCCATACCATCAATATCAACCATTTCAACATACAGTTCAGGCTGGCGTAGCTTGCAGGTTAAGCCAATAATACCGCTACCGCAGGCAAGGTCTAATACTCGACCACGCTTATTTAAACTGAGGTTATCCAATAGCAGCTTTGTACCAATGTCCAGTTTGCCCGTATTGAAAACGCCAGGGTAAGTGGCAAACTCTAGCGTATCGCCTTCTAAATTATCGTATGTAAAGGTGCTGAGTTCTTTCTCCCAGATAAAGTCATCGATGGGGGTCAGTTTAAAGGACCATAGCGAGCATTTACGCGCGACATCGACTTTAACAATATCATCACCAAAATCTTTAACGGCATTGTTTAAGCTTCTTCCGCCAGCATCATTTGCGGCGAGTAAGTAAACGGTTGTTGGCTGTTGGATTTGGCTCGCTAACCAGCGTAATAAACTATGGCCAAAGGCTTTCGATTTTGGCCAATAGATCAATGCTGCTGAAAAAGCATGTTGGGTCGGCACACCAAACTCAGAGCGCAAGCCGTGTTTTTCGCTGGCTTGATGAATGCGGGCGTCAAAGTTGATCAGCTGACAATTGTGTGGCTTAACCAACTGCAGTAAACCTTGATCAGAAGGCGGGTTTACAATTAATAGTTGGTCGTTAATTACTTCTGGATTACGCAGTAATAATTGGTTGATCGGTAATAAAGTCATAGGTACGCAGTGCCAGATAGAGAATAGATTGAAGCTTTAATAGATAAATAAAGAGGATGTTAGGCTGCTCTAATGAGTATCAATAGAGCAGCAATGTGCTTAACTCGGGTATTACCCTTTGTAAGCCGCTGCCGATTTAACAATGGCAGCACGAGCAGCGTCGGCATTTTCCCAGCCTTCAACTTTAACCCATTTGCCTTTTTCAAGATCTTTATAGTGTTCGAAAAAGTGAACTATTTGATCTTTCAACAGCTGTGGAACGTCATCGATATCGTGAATGTCGTTATACAGTTGAGTCAATTTTTCATGAGGAACCGCTAACAGTTTCTCATCACCACCTGCTTCGTCAGACATTTTCAAAACGCCAACAGGACGAGCACGGATAACAGAACCTGGGGCCACAGGGTAAGGGGTGATTACTAGCACGTCTAGTGCATCGCCATCGTCAGCCAAGGTGTTGTTGATGTAACCATAGTTAGCTGGATAAAACATAGGGGTTGCCATAAAGCGGTCAACAAGCAATGCATCCATGTCTTTATCAATTTCATACTTGATAGGTGATGCATTTGCTGGAATTTCAATGGCAACATAGATGTCGTTTGGTAAATCTTTACCCGCAGGAATAGTATTGTAACCCATGATAAATCCTATAAATTAGCGTTAAATATTTAATGGTAGAGATTATAAACTGATCTGTAGTCGCTGTCAGTTATAGAGCGCTAATTACGTTATCGACTAGGTTCATATAATTAGCCCATTAAGAGAAGGAGTTTACCTAAAGCGGTATTACGCCTAGACTCAATGTTAAATAGTTAGAATTATAAAAATAGGAAGTTTTAGCGGTGAATAAAGTCTTGTTATCTCTCGTTATTGGCTGCATTTCTCAGTCGGCACTCAGTAATGATTTCAATAATGATTTCAATGACGGACTGGCCTGGGAAGAGGAATCCATGCTGGGAGAAGAGTTGCCAATGGTACTTACTGCCTCTCGTTTAAAACAGCCTAAAGCAGAAGTCCCTGCCAGTATTACTGTGATTACGGCTAAGCACATTAAACTTTGGGGCGTTCGCACTCTCCCTGAATTGATGAAATTTGTGCCAGGAATGTTTGTTGGGCATGGCGATGATACTAACAATACTTCCGTCGCTTATCACACGTCAAACCCCAATACCATGCGCCGCTTGCAGGTATTAATTGATGGTCGTTCGGTTTATAAATCTGCGATATCAACGGTTATTTGGGATGATGTTGGTCTAGCGATTGAAGATATTGACCGTATCGAAGTTACCCGAGGGCCCAATGCGGCAGTGTATGGTGCTAACTCCTACTTAGGGGTGATTAATATTTTAACGAAGCATCCAGAAGACAGCCAAGGATCTCGAGTTTCATGGCGTAAAGGCAATAAAGGTACCCAAGATGTCTATTTTCGTCATGGCTTAAGTTTTGATACCACGAGTTTACGAATCAGTGGTTCGGTGAAGGCAGACGAGGGTTTTGACGGTGAGGACTCAACCGGCAGTGATGATCTGAGAGATGGCCGTAAGCATGGATTTATTAATGCTTATGTGAATCATCAGCTCGATGATAGTTCGACGCTTGATATGCAAATGGGCTATAAATCAGGTAAAACTGAAATCCGGCAGATCGATTTTGATCAAACACCACCCGATAAAATAACAACCAATGGCTATGCTTATGGGCGCTGGAAGAAAGAGTTCTCTGCTGAACATCAATCACACCTACAAGCTTACTGGCAAAAAGAAGAACGAAAACAGTCACAGGATGTAAGGATCCCAACGCTGGTATTTGAAAAAAATATGATACTGCTGCATGAAAATAATCCTGAATGGGCAACTGTTTTTATAGGTATACCTCAACTTTATAATCAGCCAGGTATTTCAGGAATTGTTGATAACTTGCAAGATGGAACTGTCTATTCGCCTTCTGAGGTGATGGCGATTGCTAAAGCTGCGACAAAGAGAGATATTAGTATCAGTCAGCAAGATTTGGATTTAACTAAAGTAGTCCTCGATGGTATTCCTGATCTGAATAATAACTTTGATGAATATATTAATGGCAATGCTAATACTGATTTGTCAGAGCAGAGAATTGATATTGAGTGGCAAGATACTATGCGCTGGTCCGATGCATTACGCACGGTTTCTGGATTAAGCTATCGCCAAGACTCTGCGTACTCTCGAACCTATTTTAATGGTGCGGTGAGTAATGATACTTGGCGAGCATTTTTAAATGCTGAATATCACGTAGGGTCTTGGTTAACGCTTAACGGGGGAGGGATGTATGAATATGAGACTTATAATAAGTCGGCTTTTTCTCCTCGGCTGGCGGCTAACTTTCTAATTAATCCTCAGCAAAGTATCCGATTAGTTGCATCTCAAGCCGTACGCTCGCCTGATTTATTAGAAGCACAACCTGAATTTATTGTTAAAGTTTCTAATTTAACAAACAATTATCTAGGACTTAATGAAGCCGACTTCTATCAACAGAAAGTTGTTGATAAAGATGAGAAATCACTCAAACCAGAAAGAATCACCAGCTATGAGTTAGGATATTTTGTGGCGGGCGATTTGGTGGGGGTCTATACCGAATTCGATCTTAAAGTATTTAATGAAGAGATGAGGGACATGATTTCTGACCCTATTACATTGCAAGCAAGCCACATTAGCAATGATAACGAAGCGGATGTTAAGGGGGCAGAGTTTCAGCTTTCAAGTCGATTAAATTCACAGCATTCACTTTGGATGACTTATTCCTATCTGGATATTACAAGCAAATACGTTGGTAATAGATTGTCGGATGAAGAAATTAAAAGGGTAGAAAAATTAGAAAAACGCTTAAGTTCAACCCAAAGTACGGTTATTAGCTGGATGTATAATTCCGGCAGTTGGTCTGCAAGTTTAAGTTATTTCAATCAAGACAGAGAAACAATCAATAAACCTTATGAACGATTTCAATTAAATATAATGAAGCCCTTTGTGATAGCGGGTTTAAATGCAGAAGTATCTTATTACGTCCAGCATAATAGAAAACCGGACTCGGCTTTGAGTTATGGCAACCAAGTTTATTCATCGCCGAATGTCTATTATGGCCAACTGGCGATAGAGTTTTAGTGAGTATGTTTTGCATGGATGCAGAGATCTTATGATGTTTTATATACGAATTGTTTTTATGGCTTTATTGTCTTTGCCGCTTTTTGCGGCTCAGGATAATATTGTCTTAGTGGCCGAAAGGAACAGTCCTGCGTTAACGAAGTTATTAACGCATTTAAATAATGTGACGTCTGATTTTTCTTATCAGGTCAGTACTACAGATAAACCTGTTAGCATAACATCCGATGATTATGTGATTGCGGTAGGCGCTAAACAAGCACTGCATGTTGATTTTTCAAAGTATCCAAAACGTATTGCTGTCATGTTGACGGCTAAACAAGCAGAAGTTTCAGATATGGCAAGCGCCATCTTTATTGAACCCCCTCTTGGAAGGCAATTAAAATTAGCTAATTTGTTGGTGCCTGGAAATAAAAAACTGGGCTTACTTGTCAATAATGAACAAGACAAAATAAATGTGTTCAGTACGTTGACGGATACAGAAAAAATGATGCTGAAGGTGGTCAATATTGAAGAGTATGACAATATCAACCAAGCATTATTTCACGTTTTGAAAGATACTCGTTTATTATTGGGGCATTATAATAATGAAATTTATAATGCCAAGAATATTAAAAATATTCTTATTACGTCTTATCGACAACGAAAAGTACTGATAGGACCTTCTAGGGCCTATTTAAAAGCGGGTAGTTTTTCGACGACGTTTAGTGATTTATCCCATATTGCATTAAGAATTATAGAGGTTGTTAAACATCATAAAAACAGCGGGCAGTGGTTAAAGGCTGATTATAATCCGCATTATCGAATATTATTTAATTCACAAGTGGCGCGTTCCTTAAATATTAGAATTCTAGATGAAGATTTTCTAAAACAGAAAATGGGGGAGTCTTAATGTTGAAGATTTCCCATTGGAGTATTCGAAATAGAGCATTGTTGCTGGGCCTTCTCCCCGCTTTTATTATGTTTACGTTTTTAATTAGTTTATTTATTTGGCAAAGAATCAATGATGCCAAGGTCGAAGTTGCCACCGTAGGGCTGGTTTTATCTAGTCAGTTGGCAGCATCAATAGAGTACCCTGTAATATCAGGCAACTTTAGCCTATTAGAACCTTTGGTCGAGAATGCGATGGCAGCGCCCTCAGTCGTAAGGGTCAGTATTACAGCGCCAGATGGGCAAATAATATATCAGCGTCAAATGAATGAATATGCTGAACTTAATTTTGAAGATATCGCCTTGTACCGCAGTACCGTAAGCCAAGAGCAAGAAGCATTTTCTGAGTTTGCTGAATTTGATGATGTTAATAATTCCATCATTCGTACTGATATAGCCTATGTCAGTATTGAATTAAGTCATGCTTTGGGACGCAATCGTGCTTTAACAATCGTTGGTCAGTCGATAGTATGGGCCAGCTTTATTTTATTACTGTGCTTATTATTGGTACATCGCATGGCAAGGTCCATTGCTAGGCCTATTGAAAAAGTCTCCCTTGCCTTGTCTGAAATCGCTCACGGAAAATTAAACAGTCAAATAAAAGTAACAGAGAGCGCAGAAATAGGAGAGCTTCAAAAAGGAGTTAATGCAATGGCATTAGCTTTGCAAAAATCTGAGGACGATCAGACGGCATCAATACAAGAGCTGGACATTGCACGATTAAAAGCAGAAAAAGCGAATAAAGCCAAAAGTGATTTTTTAGCGATAGTGAGTCACGAATTAAGAACGCCTATTAATGGTGCTATGGGGGCAATGCAGCTGATTGCTTACCATAAAAATAAAAAAATTGAGTCCCTTGTGGATATTGCAAATCGCTCATTGAGTAATTTATTAGAACTTGTCGAAGATATGTTGACCCTGGGTTCATTAGAGAAAAGTGAGCAATGTTTGAGCTTAAGTCCCACCTTTATTCCCAAATTATTACAACATACCTTACTTGAGCTGGAGGAAAAATCTCAGCAGAATGATAATGAACTGACTGTTTATATGGATGGTTTAGTTAATGAGCATTCTGTTGAGCTTGATGGCGTTAAATTTCGTCAGTTGGTACGTCATTTATTAGGCAATGCCGTTAAGTTTACTCAAGGAGGGCGTATTTATTGCTCTATATATTTTGAAAATACGGCTGAGGGATTAAATTTAAGATTGGATATTAGTGATAATGGCATTGGGTTTCCAGAGAAGCATAAAGAGGCCATGTTTGAGACTTTTCAACAGCAGGATACTTCACTAACTCGTCAGTTTGATGGGTTAGGTATTGGTTTATCGATCTGCAATGACATTATTTATTTAATGAATGGTAAGTTATCAGTTATGGATAATAAACCAACAGGAACGTCGGTTAATTGTTCAATGCCTGTGCAGCTGGTAGATCATCGCGAAGGTATGGGAGTGGCGGAGGTCTTTTTAAATGAGAAGTTTGAAAATAAAAAAGTCCTGATAGTAGAAGACAATAAAGTGAATAGAATGGTTGCGGAAAAAATATTACGCAAAATGAAATTTATTCCTACTTGTGTTGAGTCTGGCGAAGAGTGCATTAAGGCCATAAAGTCCGAGACCTTTGATTTGATTTTTATGGATTGTCATATGCCTGGCATGGATGGTTGCGAAACAACGCAGGTCTTGCGAAAATTTGAAGAAGAACAGCATCACAGCCACGTTCCTATTATTGCATTAACGGCTAATACCTCTGCTGAAATTAGGCAGCAATGCTTGGCGTCAGGCATGTCAGATTATGTGGTCAAACCCATAAAAATTGATACCTTGTACGATGCAATGAATCGCTGGTTATAAGCAGACTCTACGCACAGAAAGGTGCAAATAGTTTTTTATTGGCTCGTCGGCAAATAACTCAAGCCTAGCAGTCATAGACCTCGTGACTGAAATATTTCAAACTGACTCAGTATTCACGGCACTGCCAGCGTGGTAACCTTGGTAAAATTGAACGTATTAAAACAGGAATTAAACATGCGCGAAAAGCTTGGTGATTCGGTAGAAATAATGAAAGAACGTCTAGAAGATATGAACATGGGAAGTGGTCTGCGTAGATTGTTGATTGCGATTGTCATCATTTATTGTTTGATTACGCTTGTGCTTGGTTATTTATGGTCCTCAGAGCCTGAGAGCTTTTCTGTTCAGCAAAATGCGAATGTACTGGCTGAAGAATTGGGTATTGAGCCGGTTATTGGTTTTACAACATCTGTTACCTTGATGAAAGTGGCTGAGACCATGTTGGATAAGTCTGGTGGTTACTTGAGCAACGATCTTTTGTTACCGGGGATTTGGTTAGATAATATTCCTAACTGGGAGTATGGGGTTCTCGTGCAAGTACGCGATCTTTCTCGTGCATTAAGAAAAGATTTTAGCCGTTCTCAGAGTCAGTCAACTCAGGATAAAGATTTAGAAATTGCTGAGCCGCAATTGCATTTTGATAACGATTCTTGGGCAGTACCTTCAACAGAAAGTGAATACCGTCGTGGTATTAAAGCATTAACAAGCTACAGTAAGCGTTTGACGAATCCAGCCGATGATAAATCACAGTTTTATGCACGAGCCGATAACTTGAGCCAGTGGTTATTAGATGTTGAAACACGTTTGGGTAGCTTATCTCAACGCTTGAGTGCTTCTGTCGGCAAGCGTCGCTTGAATACTGACTTGGCCGGTGATACGGCTTCGCGTCAATCAACTGCGAATGCTGATGATCAAGAAGTGAAAACGCCTTGGACTGAAATTGACGATGTATTCTATGAAGCTCGTGGCGCTTCTTGGGCATTACTGCATATTCTTAAGGCCGTCGAAATCGACTTTAGAGCCATTCTAGAAAAGAAAAATGCGCTTGTGAGCGTACGTCAAATTATTCGTGAATTAGAAGGTACGCAAGAGCCAATGTGGTCGCCTATGATTTTAAACGGTAGTGGTTTTGGTTTGTTTGCCAACCATTCGCTAGTTATGGCCTCATACGTATCACGTGCTAATTCTGGCATTAGTGATCTACGAGCGCTTCTTTCTCGAGGATAAGTTTTAATAATAAAATAAACGGTAAGGGTAGCGTAGAAGAATGACGTTAAGATATTCGAAACGCTACCAATATCCTCGTTCGCCAATGCCGCCAGTATGAAGTGTAGAAAAGCCATTGAACGGTCAGTCAATATTAATTCAGCAGAGAAAAAAACCACCCCGTCTATAATTCTTTCTCTTACCGCAAGCAATAAAATTCTGTATTAAGCCAAGGTGGCAAAATGGGAGTAGCAATTAGATAAATCTATTTGGCTCCCCACCGTCAAAACATGATGGTTCAGTGCCTAAGCACCGAACACTTGTAAATAATGACAGCTTGGCTTAAAAAGTTCAATACTTGTCTCTATAAGTCACCTTGTAAAGTTTGTGTAATCTGTATGTTTATTATACAAAAACTTCCTCTTTCGGTGCTTTCTGAAAAAGCTGTTAACATTATCCTTCTACTTTTCATCTTTAGTGACCACTTAATTATATGCGCCTTAGTATTGAACAGATTATTAGCCAATTCAGTCAGCAGCTTATGGTGAATAGTGATACCGCAAAGCTCGATGTCGAATTGTTATTAGCACGCAGTCTAGGCAAAGATCGCACGTACTTATATACCTGGTCTGATAAGCCAGTAACCGAAAAAGAAGAAAGTACTTTTAAAGCGTTGTTCGCTCGTCGTTTAAAAGGCGAGCCAGTTGCTTATATTTTAGAGCAGCAAGCATTTTGGGATTTGGAATTAAAAACCGCCGAGCACACCTTAATTCCGCGAGCGGATACCGAGACCTTAATTGAGTGGGTATTAGAGTTGGCTGATGCATTGCCTGAATGCGCTAAGGTGATTGATTTGGGTACGGGCACGGGAGCCATCGCGTTGTCGCTGGCTCATGAATTTCCTCTTTGGGAAGTGCAAGGCGTTGATGTGATTCCTCAGGCGGTAGAACTAGCACAGCACAATGCGATATTGAATCAGTTAGAACGGGTGCTCTTTTTTCAAAGCAGTTGGTTTGATCAGGTTGAGGGTCGATTTGATTTGATTGTGAGTAACCCGCCTTACATTGATCCAGACGATGAGCACTTGGCTCAAGGCGACGTACGTTTTGAACCTAAATCAGCTTTGGTGGCAGACAATAAAGGATTAGCGGATCTTGAGTTGATTGCAGAACATAGCAGAGACTATCTTGTAGAAGGCGGTTGGTTATTAATGGAGCATGGTTATGATCAGCAAAGCGCCGTGCAGCAGCTATTAATTACGTTAGGCTATCAACACGTTGCAACCCGTATTGATCTAGGGGGCAACCCTCGTATAACCGGTGGACAGTTTTATAAAGGCGCTGTGTAATGAGTGAAAATTTAACCGAAAATCAAGTAATTGAAGACAGCTTAATTGAAGACAGTTTAATTGAAGATAGTACTATGACGGACAGTGATTTGTTGCGTTATAGCCGCCATATATTTTTACCTGAAATGGATATGGAAGGTCAGCAAAAACTATTGGATAGTCGTGTTTTGATTATTGGTTTGGGCGGATTAGGCAGTCCCGTTTTGCAATATTTAGCCGCCAGCGGAGTCGGGCATTTATATTTGGTTGATCATGATGTGGTGGAACTTTCTAATGTTCAGCGCCAAATTTGCCATGGCACAAAGGATGTTGGCAAGACTAAAGTTGAATCGGCGATCGAAGAAGTCATGCGCATAAACTCGACGATTTTTGTCGAAGGATTCGAACAAAAAGCGGACGCTGAACTGTTACAGAAGTTGTTACCGACTATTGATTTGGTGGTAGATTGCAGTGATAACTTTGATATTCGTTATTTGATTAACGATGCCTGCCTTGAGCATAAAACCCCTTGGGTTTCTGGAGCCGCGGTCGCTTTGCAGGGGCAGATAATTTGCTTTGATCCTCGCTTAGCTGATCAGCCGTGTTATCGCTGTTTATATCCACTGGCGGGTGATGAGCAAGTGAACTGTTCTACTAGCGGCATTTTGGCACCGGTGGTGGGCATTATTGGAACCTTACAGGCTTTGGAGGTGATTAAAATAATAACCGGTATTGGCAAGCCGATATTGGGACGCTTACAAACGTTTGATGCGCTAGAAGGTCAGTGGCGTAGCTGGGGCTTAAATAAGGATGCTGGGTGTTTGTCTTGTGGGAAGTAGTCTTTGTTTAGAAGATTCACCGCGGTTAGTGCAGTGAATCTGTTTAAATTTTTAGAGTGTTAAAAGCACTAAGAATTACACTCTAAAAATTAGGCACTAAAGATTAAGAGTTAAGCACTAAGAATAAATTCCTGCCATGAAATCAGCGCTTCCTGGAAATCTTCTAAGCCACACTCGGCGTGAGATTCATCTTCATAGACGTTGGTATTTTCAGGCAGTTCTTCATCAATGTCTAAGCCTAACGAAAGCGCAACAACTTCCACGTCTTCTTGATTCATGCGCAGTCGGTATTCAGTGCCTTCGATGAGGCGCTGTTGAATTCGGCGGTTAACTAACTGATCGACAATATCAACCAGTTCTTCAATACGTTGTTGGTTTGCCCCAAGCTCATCGTTAAACCATGTACCAATTGCTTCATGGCCCATAGAAAATTCGGCAATCGGTTTGTCATATTCACTAAAGGTAAAATCGTAATCCACAGAATTCTCGATTGTGGCTGGGAGAAGGCGGCTATTCTACCTGAAAAGGCTGATTATAGAACTATAAACAAATAAAGCCGCACCTGTCGTTGAACCAAAGGATGATTCAGTTGCGGCTTTAGTATCAAAGTGATGATTAGCTAACGCGAGATTTATTCTTCGCCAAAGAGTGAGCAATCAATTAAATCGCACAGGCAGTGAATCACTAATAAATGGACTTCTTGAATACGTGCGGTGACATCAGATGGCACACGGATTTCAATATCATTATCGGTTAATAATGCGGCCATATTGCCACCGTCTCTTCCTGTTAATGCCACAACCTGCATATCACGATCGTGAGCCGCTTTAATCGCTTCAATTACGTTCTTAGATCCGCCACTGGTAGAGATGGCTAATAATATATCGCCTTCGTTACCTAGGGCACGAATTTGCTTAGAGAAAATCTCATTATAGCTGTAATCGTTAGCAATCGATGTGATTGTCGAGGTATCAGTAGTTAATGCAATGGCCGGTAGTGAAGGACGTTCGCGTTCGAAGCGGTTAAGCATCTCTGACGAAAAGTGCTGGGCATCACCGGCTGAGCCACCATTACCACAGCTTAAAATTTTTCCGCCGCCCACAAGGCTGGCAACCATCATGCCCGCTGCGTGTTCTATGTAAGGGGGTAAAAGTTCCGCTGCTTGGGCTTTTGTCTCAATACTGGCATTGAAATGCTGCAATAAACGATCTTGCACGGATAACGCTCCAAAAGAGTGTGTTCTTAATAAGCTATCATCATACGAAAATCTAATGCCAGCGGAAAGAACTTTGAGAAGGTTTCTCACTAAAAAGCATTTTTAATCCACAATATCTCATCTTGGCCCTCAATGCCGACCACATCGAAGCGACAAGGAGGGGGTGTATTGCCAAAATGTTGCAGTAAATAATACTCAGCAGCGCGGCGAAGCTTTTTTTGTTTGCTTACAGTGATACTGGCCAGTGCGCCGCCGAACTCTTTATTTTCGCGATAGCGCACCTCGATAAACACCAAATAGTCTTGGTCTTTCATAATAAGATCAATCTCTCCGCTTTTGCAGAGAAAATTACGCTCGATCAGACTAAAACCCTTATCGGTTAATAAATAGTCCTCTGCTAAGCGTTCTTTATCATCACCTTTAATGCGCTTATCGGTTCTTTTATCTTCTTGACTAAACCACATGGCAATCCTTGCTGAGTTGGTTGAGCGAGTTGTTATTTACTTTTTATCTAAGTTCAAAGCGACTGGGCGACCGCGCTTAAACATCGCAAAGGGCATTTTACGATGGATTTTACCTTGCTCATCGATGGATAAATCACCAGTAACACCAAATATTTTACTGTTAGGTAATGCCGCTAACTGCTTGAGTCGTGGATATAAACGAAAGGCATCCACACCCATGGCGTATAAACGAGCATAACTGCCTTTGGCACGCTTCTGGTTATTCTCAACGATTGTTTTCAATTCAGAGCTTTCTAATAGCCATGGCAGCTCAGTAAACTGAATACCATTCAAGTCCGTATCTTTTTTACGATTCTGCTTTCCAGAGAAAATTTGCGACGTTGAGAAAACAGGCAAGTCCCCTGCAAAGTTAAAGTCGAACATTGGACGAATTTGTCGCCCTTGCTTAGGTAGCGCGACTAAAAATACCCAATCAGCATCTTGGCGACGACGGGGTTCAAACTCAACGGGTTCGCGCATTATACGGCGAATGGCTTTATAACGTTGCTGGCTATCATCAACGTTCAGTAGGGCTTTAATTTCAGGATTGTAATCTTTCTTTTCTTTGTAGAAACGTCGCTCGGCGATATACCCGCCCAAATCTAACCAGCGTTGTTCAAATGAGGCATAAATACGCTTGCCCCATGAATTATCGGGTGACAATGCCAATACTCGGCGGTGGCCTAAATGAAATGCTCGCTCAGCAATCAAACGGGCTTCATCTTCAGCCGCTAAACCAAACTGATAAAAATCATTAGGTTGTTCGCCCATCGCAATGTTATCAGAGTAATTCAGCGCCAATGTTGGTAACGGTAAACTTTCCAGCTTGGCCAATTGATTCACTTTCTTTTTATCCAATGGCCCAATGACTAACTCAGCTTCCAGCGCAACGGCATCCCCGTAGGCCAGTGTTAAATTACCAGATGCCTCTGTATCAATAATGCTGATCGTCGGAACATCATATCCACGCTGTAACGTTTGATAATACGCAGCCATAAACCCTTCGCGCACAGCCTTACCACTATTGGCCAAGTTACCCGTTAAAGGCAGTAGCAAGGCAATGTGTTTAGGTTGCTGTTGAGCCATTTCTGCTAATAGCGCCAATCCGCCCGGCAATTCAATTGCAGCAGGATGTGAAGGGTGAGCTAAGCGCCACTCATTAACGGCTGCGATATGTCCAGTCAAAGAGTGGCTGGTATTTTTCGCAATAGCGGCTAATTGAAGCCAATCAGCAAATTGAGTATTGGGCGCTGTTTTAGCCCACTTCAATAAGCTCTCTAAAGAGATATTTGTGAGATCTTTCCAGATTTGTTGATGATTCTCAGCTTTTATATCGCCCTCAAGAATGGACGATAAAAAATCACGCTCGCGAGCAGCGGTTAGATTATTTCCACTGAGTTCATAAAACTGAGCTTTTAATAAGCCATAACGAACCTGATCTTTGGTGCTGCTTTGATTTATTTGATCGCGGTCAATTCGGTTCAATACTTGCTGAGATTGATCAACGTGCTTAAGCCCAATGGCATATTCAAGCGCTAACAAATTGTATTGCAGGGTTTCTACCGGGGTACGCGCCGAGAAGTTTAGTTGTTGCAATAATGGTTCAGCATTGCGAAACTGCCCTAATTCTATGGCTCGCTTTGCTTGTTCGAGCAAGGTTGATGCTGGTACCGCGCTGATTTGGCGATCTTCTGTTATTATCTCGCGACTAGGCTTTTGAGCACAACCTACTAAGCTCACAAGTACCACAACGATCAACAATTTTTTAGAGTTCATCCTCAATATGCATCCACAGTCTGAACAACAGACGGGCACTCTCTACGTAGTGGCCACGCCAATAGGAAATTTAAACGACATTACGGAGCGTGCTAAAACCACGCTCACGGAAGTCGATATGATTGCCTGCGAGGATACCAGACACACGGGCAAATTACTGCATCATCTTGGTATTCAAAACAAGCTCATTGCGGTACACGATCACAATGAAAGAGATAAAATTGACTGGATCGCCAGCTGCTTAGAAAAAGGCCAATCAATTGCCTTGGTTTCAGACGCTGGAACACCGTTAATCTCCGATCCTGGTTACCCACTTGTTTCCGGTTTACGTGAGCGTGGCATGAAAGTACAGCCTGTCCCTGGCGTAAGTGCAATTATTACCGCATTAAGTGGTGCAGGTTTACCCACCGATCGCTTCACCTTTGAAGGTTTTTTAGCCCATAAAAGTGGCGCTAAACGTGAGCGTTTAGAAACCCTTATTCAAGAAACCCGTACGATGGTATTTTATGAATCTAAGCATAGAATTCTTGATACTCTAAAGGTGATGGCGGAAGTCTTTGGCGCCGATAGAAAGGCCAGTGTCGCGCGTGAGTTAACCAAAACGTTTGAGACGTATTACTCAGGCAACCTTGCGGAAATTACCGAAGAAATTAGCGCAGATCATCAGCAACAAAAGGGTGAGTTTGTGGTGATGATTACAGGTAACCCAGAACCTGACTCTGCAGGCGCGGTTGATAGTGAGAAATTGTTTAAATTATTGCTAAAAGAACTGCCCCCTAAAAAAGCGGCAGCAGTGATATCTGATTTGACGGGCGAGAATAAGAAAGAGCTTTATCAAAGGGCTTTGGAAATTCAGGGCAAACTTTAGCTTAAAAGAACAAGCGCTTAATCACAGGGGAGTGGGTCTTCCCTGTGGTTTATATCTTTCGTTATTTTAGTCTTTCGATACTAAGTCAGACCAAGCCTGATGATGACTTAGATAAATCTTCCCCGTTAGCTTATCGATAAACTCACTGTGTTTTAAACGGTCCATAACAGGCCCTTTCACTTCTGATAAATGAAATTCAATTCCTGCTTCTTTTAAATACTGATTAACGGCGATCAAGCTTTCTACTGCACTCGCATCAATATCGTTAATGGCTGAACAGGTTAAAATTATATGTTTAGCTTCTGGCGATTGAGCGACTAATTGATTAATTTTATCTTCTAAAAATCGTGCGTTAGCAAAATATAAACTGGCATCAATACGCAATGACAATATGGCATTATTAGTGATAACACTATGTCGCTCTATATTGCGAAAGTGTTCGGTATTCGGTACAAGCCCCAGTATGGCAACATGAGGAGAGCTTGAACGATGTAAATGCAATGCAATCGACACGGCAATGCCCACAATTAACCCCCACTCTAATCCTTGAGTTAATGTCAGTACGAACGTAATAACCAATGCAGAAAAATCTTTAAGGCTGTAAGAAAAAGTACGTTTTATAGCCGCCAAATCAAATAAAGAAATAACTGCTAGCAATATCATCGCCGCCAGAGTGACGATGGGTAGGTAATATAAATAAGGTGTCAGAAATAAGCAGCAAAGAAAAATACCAATAGCAGTTAAGGCGCTAGCGGCTGGGGTTTTTGCTCCGGCATTAAAACTGACCGCTGATCGTGACAAGCTCGCAGATACTGGAAATGCAGAACTTAAACCCGCAGATAAGTTGGCGACACCCAATGCAATGGCTTCTTGATTGGGATTAATGCGCTGTCGTTGTTTGGCCGCGAATGTTTGCGCCGCCGATAGCGAACTAATAAAACCGATGATACTAATTAATAGCGCCGAGTTTAATAAACCTTCCCAATCTTGTTGATCAAGTTCTAGTGCTTGCCAGTTAGGAATAGAAATACTCGGTAATCCTGCTGGAATATCACCGACTATAGAAATTCCATACTGCGTCAAATCAAAAGCATATACCGAAAAAGAAGAAAGAATAATAGCTAATACAGGAGTGATTTTACTTAAGCTATCAGCTAATAAATCATGTTTGCTAATTTTGTAAATTACAGCGCGTAAGAGTTTAGGCATGGCGTATAAAAACAGAACCAGAAAAGCGGAGAGTAACAGCGTGATAGCGTGAATGTTATCAAACTGTTGAATCACACTTTCTAAAGTATGAAAAAAATTATCGCTATGAATCGATAACCCTAAAATATTACCTAGCTGGCTAGAGGCAATAATAATAGCGGATGCAGAAATAAACCCCGTGATCACCGGAAAGCTAATAAAGTTGGTTAAAAAACCAAAACGGAAAACCCCAAAAGCCAACAAAAAAGAGCCGCTCAATAATGCCAAAATAGACGCCGCAATCAGCATTTGTTCAGGGCTATAGTGAGCTTGGGTAAATAAAGCCGCCAGTGCGGTTGCGGTCATTATCGATGTAATCGCAAAAGGGCCTACAGAAAGCGGGCCGCTAGAGCCTAATAAAGCATAGGCCAGTAGTGGCAGTAAACTGGCGTATAACCCTGCCTGAGGCGGCAAGCCTGCCAACGTTGCGTACGCCAGTGATTGTGGAATCAGCATCATGCTAACAACTAATGCGGCAATGCTGTCGCATATAAAAGTCTCTTTGCTGTAATTTTTAGTCCAACTTAAAAAAGGCAGAAAAGTATTTAGACGAATCGTTTTCATGGCATCTGCTTTACTAAACTTGATAATGGAGTGTAACAGATGTAAAAGTAAATCGTGGTATCGACGTTAGCGTTTTTATCGATTTACTTTATCTATTTGTTAGATAGATTTCTTTATATACATGCTTGGGTCACATGCCTTTATGAAAAGGTTCGTGTGCGACATTTTAATCTCATATAAAAATAATTAAGAGCGTTTTACATGCCAATAAAAAAGATAATAACGAGCCTACTTATTGCGTTGGCCTTACTGATATTAATATTGCTTTTTCGTACGCTGTCTATGTCGTTAGAGAGTGCTGTAGGAGCTACTACAGCCGCTGTCTATGAAAACGTCGAACTGGATAGCAAAAAAATTAGCCAACATTTATCGCAAGCTGTGGCCTTTAAAACCATTTCTCAGCAAAACCAAACAGAGATTAACTACGCAGAATTTACCGCGTTTATTGATTGGTTGGCTAAAACATACCCTAAGGTTCATGCCAAGCTAAAGCTGATACGCATTAATGAATTTACCTTACTGTATCAATGGCAAGGGCAAGATCTTTCACTGCCTCCGGTTTTGTTATCGGGGCATTATGATGTGGTGCCAGTGATTCCAGGTACAGAAGCCGTTTGGACGCATCCACCATTTGCCGGAGTGATCGACGACCTTCATATATGGGGGCGCGGCACGCTGGATGATAAAAGTGCAGTGATTGCTATGTTAGAAGCATTGACTGTTTTAATTGAGCAGAATTTTGTGCCAAAGCGCACCATTTATGTGGCGGCGACTCATGATGAAGAAATAGGCTCTGAACAAGGTGCAGCGGGCATTGTTGAATGGATGAAAGCGAATAGCGTTCAACCGATGTGGTCTTTAGATGAAGGCTCGTTTGTTTTAAATGGTTTGATTCCAGGCGTAGCTAAACCGGTTGCCAGCATTAACGTGGCTGAAAAAGGCTTTATGAATTTAGAACTGAAAGTCTCTTCCGAGGGCGGACACAGCTCAATGCCAAAAGGGCATACCGCCGTTGGTATATTAAGTACGGCGATACACAATCTGCAAAACAGCCCACTTGAAGGCTCTCTGGAGGGAGTAACAGGAGATATGTTTGATCACCTTGCGCCGCACATGCCTTTTATACAACGAGTATTGTTTGCTAATAAATGGCTATTTTCAGGCTTAATCGAACATAAACTAGCAGAATCCGCAGGCGGTAATGCCATGTTAAGAACAACGATTGCGCCGACTATGTTGTCGGGCAGTATTAAAGCCAACATATTACCGATTAATGCCCGCGCCATTATTAATTTTAGATTGCACCCAAGTGATTCGATTGAGTCTGTTGTTGAGCATGTAACGCAATCTATTAATGACCCGCGAGTAACCGTGAGTATGATAGAAGGCTCGCCAGCATCGCAAGTATCTGATTACGATAACGCAGGCTTTCAAAAGATCGCAGCGATTGCCAAGCATGTGCATGGCGAAATAGCCGTTACACCAGGATTAACCATTGCTGCAACCGATAGCCGAAAATATGAAGACGTAGCAATCGACAATTATCGCTTTAACCCGATGTCGATACACGCCGAAGATGTTGCAGGATTCCACGGCACGAACGAAAGGCTGAGTATTGGCAATATGGTAAAAGCGACAGAGTTTTATGTGCAGTTAATGAAATCAGCAGCGCGGTAATATACGCCGTGTGGTGTAGAGGAAAAATAAAGAACAAAATAAGCAGAAAATGACTTAACCACAGAGAAATTTATCTCTGTGGTTTTCAATATTCTTTTTATTTCTTTTTATTTCTTTTTATTTCTTTTTATTTCTTTTTATTTCTTTTTATTTCTTTTGCCTTGCTCTTCAATTTCAACCGGCGTTAAGCCTTCTTTCTTCTTTTTAAGATAATTCAAATAAGCCGGTATGTGGGTCTTCCCCAGGTACTTATCTAAATACGGCAAAAACCCCGCGTAATTGCCTTTGAATTTTGCATGATGAAAATCATGATAAACAGGGCCTTCATACACAGGGAAGTAGTGCGCGGGGTTCCAAGGAATGTCATAACCAATATGACCATCAGCGCCTTCAAACTGACGAATAATTACCCAGATCCAAATCACATAAATATGCGCGCCAATCAAAATGGGGCCTAGCAAGGTTAAACTCGCGGTTAATACATATTCAATCCAATGCATGTAGTTGCCATTAATACCGCAGGTATTGCGAATGCGATGATGCACGCTGTGGATATTTTTTAATAACCATTTATTTTCATGCATGTAACGATGCATCCAGTAATACATAAAATCATCAAACAGCACAAAGAACAGCAATTGTGCGATGATGATATACCACACTGGCAATTCAGTATTATGCACACCTGTTAGTTTTAATAATGGCCAACTAATAATAAGCACGCCAATTAAAATAAGGTTGTTGATGATTATGCGGGCGATGGAAGGCCAAAAGAATTTTTCAAATTCAAAAGGCTTTTGCTGAATTTTATATTTGCGCAGCGACACCGGATCAAACCACGCGATAATCGTCCAGGGAATAGCAACGGTTAAAAATGACACCATGCTAATCGCCAGCGTTGCCATCGGAAATTGCCAAAACCAGGGGTCGTTATAAAAGCCGTGCCAGTATGAGAATAAATCCATAAGTAATCCTTGAAATCGAAAGCATGATTGAGTATTTCTTCCACAAGACGCCGTAAATACTTCCTTGTAGGCTTGAGCTCGCCCTCTATGGCTCCCACACTTGTTCTAGTAATACTCAATAATTCTTTCTTACATTTTTTGTTATTATTAAATTTCTTTGCTCAGATTTTAGTTGTGACGAACTATTTATTAAAGTTTGTCGTCAACGTACCAAAATTCAAATCACCATACGTCACCGTCGGCTTATAACCGGGAAATCCCCAATAGCCTGTTAGCTCAGAAGAATTCGCCATATTAGGAAACTCAGTATAATCAGGGTGATTGCCCGCAATGGTTTTTTCAACGATCATAGAAATATACTGATCTAAACCCGCCTCTAACGTATTACCATTTAAAATCACTTCCATACCCGTTTGCTTCGCGTATTTTTTCAAACCCGGAATGCGCGAATGTTCAGGCGCATAACAATCAGGGCCAACACCATTTTCGCTGGTCACCTTCAAACCTTCAGGCGTATGTGCAACAAAAGAATGATTGCCATCAGTATGGCCAGGGGTGCGAATAAGCGCTAAACCTTCACCAATCATCACATCGCCGTCTAACTGAATAATGCGATCTTCTGGTACGCCTTTCAAACCATTGGGACAATACCAATCAAGCTGCGGTGCCATTAAATTATTAGCCGACTCCCACTCATCTTTCATGACCAAAAGTTTTGCGTTGGGTAATAAACCGGGCTGCTTATCATCGCCAAGCCACTGGCGAATATCTTGCGTATGCAAATGGTCGTAGCTGATGTAATCAATGTCTTCGGGTTTAAGATTTAATTGCTTTAAACACCCTTCAACGCTATTGATTTCAGGTGCGATGAATTTTTTCAATAAGCCTTTTGCTGGGCCCGCTTTATCGGTGATTTTTTTGAAGTAAGGCGTTTCAGCATTGGCCTCGGTATCAGACGGCGATAATAGAATAGTTTTCAAACCTTCTTCCGTCTCAACCTGCACCACAAACAAACGATTCAAAATATGAATAAACGGCATGGGAATCACATTGCAGTTTAAAAACGCATACTTACTTGGGTACGGAACCCGAATCAGCTCCATGCTGCGATAAAACTTAACCTGTGGTTTCGCCAGCATATCTTCGCGAAAGCTAACCGCCGCCTTACGCATTTCATCCAAGCGATAATGCGCGGTATGACACGTTCTTGCTTGGTTAAAGTGACTGATCGGTTTAATGATGCTGTCTTCAAGGCGTTCTTTCGTAATGGAATTAACTTGGCTATTCATGAAGTGTACCTACGCAGTCTTTTTATTAAGATTTTTTATAATTATTGTTGCTTACCCATTGATAATACTCTGCGTAAATGCGTTTATATTGCTTAAAGACGACATAAATATAATAAATAACGACATATCCGGGACTAAATATGAGAAGGCTAAATGTGAGCATCAACCAATGACAGGTTTTGTAATTGCAGCCTACATTCAGCCCGCCTTAAAAGCGTTTTTGCAGCAAGGCGGCCGACTTTCGTTGCTAGCCGATGCCATAGGCGTTAGCGATTTATGGATGCTAGAGCCGCCAACCACGATTACCACAGAGCGATATTTGAATTTATTGCTAAACGGTAGCCAGCTGCTGCGTGATGGTCACTTAGGTATTCGCATCGGGCAATACGCGGGGTTGGCGAATTTTGATGTGCTGGGGCAAGCGCTGGCGAATACTCAATCGCAATCGTTAACCTTATCGCAAGCCTTGCAACAGGTGATTGTTTTAGAGCGTTTAGTACATCGCTTGGGCGATTCTCGAATACAGGTTGAGGGGCAAAATATTCGCCTAATTTGGCGCGCTCAATATCAGCAACATAAAGCCGCCAGATTAGTAGCCGAAAGTGTTTTAGCGGGTATCATTCACTTGGCTCAGCAGCTCACTGGCCGATTAATGCCCGTGCGTGAAGTCACCTTTATTCACGACAAACCCAGCGACTACCAAGAAAAAATGTATCAACAAGGGCTGCATGCGGCATGTTTGTTTGGCCAAAAAACCAATAGCTTAGTGATTGCAGCAGAAGTATTGGCTTGGCCGCTGAAAGAAACGCGCCAGCTGCCATCACAATCGATCAAGGCAGACAGCCTTGTTGATCAAGTGAAGCAGCATTTAGAACACACCCTGATTCATAACCCAAAAGTTTCACAAATAGCCGCCATGCTAGGAATCAGTGAGCGCAGTTTGCAGCGCAAACTCAAATTACAAAAGATGAGCTTTCAGCAAATTTTGACTACCGTTAGGCTGCAACAAGCTTACGATTACCTTCAATATTCAAACCTGAGTATCGTACAGATTAGCCAGTTGCTGGGCTTTAAAGAACAAAGCTCGTTTAACCACTTTTTCGTTACCGAATCGGGCACCTCGCCCAAACAATACAAAACGAAAATGCAGAGATAGAATAACCCATAGAAGATGCCTTCTTTTTTGCCTCATGCTCTGGTATTATCCGCGCCGGAGATGCCTAGGCAATCGTCGCTTTTAGTACTTGTACTAAAGGGGGAGGAAAGTCCGGGCTCCACAGGGCAGGGTGCCAGGTAACGCCTGGGCGGTGTAAACCGACGACAAGTGCAGCAGAGAGAAGACCGCCGATGACTCGTTCGCGAGCACAGGTAAGGCTGAAAGGGTGCGGTAAGAGCGCACCGGACCACTGGTAACAGTTGGTTGCAGGGTAAACTCCACCCGGAGCAAGATCAAATAGGCTCTCTTATGGCGTGGCCCACGTTGAGAGCGGGTAGATCGCTTGAGCCTGCGAGCAATTTCAGGCCTAGATGAATGATTGTCCTCGACAAAACCCGGCTTACTGGCGTCTCCACCAGTTACTAAAATCCCCTCATGTTTTCATGAGGGGATTTTTTTTGCCTGTAATAAAGTGAAAGGGCGCATGATTGTCCATAACAGTTCTTGATAAATAAGGCGTTTGATACTAAAAATCACTATAGAATTATAAATAAGCAATGTTACTGATATGAGCATTACAAGTGGCTGTATATCTCGCAACTAAATCTAGATGCAGTCCTGTTATGAGAGGATGTTTTTATATTCATGATTCAACTAAGGGTTATAGTCGTGGATGTATTGAGGTTGAGCCAAGAATTTTTCCTCTTTTGCGTGACTTTAATATAACGACTAGAAAAAATATGATAATCATAAAGGTTAAGTATAAAAAAGGAGTCGCAACCAATGGCGGTACTAAAATATAGCTTATTGTTACTATCATTGATTCCTGTTTATTCGCAGGCAATTACTAGTAAAGAAATTGTAATAGAAAATAAATTATCAAGTTGTATAAATATAAAAGCTTCTGAAATCTTTTATGTTGATGGTATGCCAATTTTAGAAGTTTCAAATCAAATAATAAAACCATCATCAGAATGCGGGTGCCGGTCTTTAATTTCCGAATACTCATCTAATCTTGTGATGGATGGTTATGAATCACGATTATTAACCGCTAAGTTAATATTTGAAGGCGAAAAATCGAAGTTTCCCTTAGCCACGAGCAATAAAATAATTGGAGACTACAGTGTATTGATAAAAATTTATTGTGCTTTACCTGATTGAGGTAAATATGATCCTAGCGTTGAGAAAGTCATTAGACCCAAAAACTTGGGTCTTTTGTATATTAAAATTAGAGAGTGTAAATAACTCTGTGTATCTACTTTTAGTTAAACGTGATCTGACAATTGCGTTTCAAAAACAATCATAAAGTGATTCAGTGCAGAGCGCCAATTACGAATCGGCATAGTCCAGTTTTTTGACGCCTCCTGCGTAGCAAGATAAACAACTTTTTTCGCTGAATCATCATGCGGAAATAACTTACGCTTTTTAATCGCTTTTTTGATCACACTGTTCAATGATTCGATCGCGTTTGTCGTGTAAATCGCTTTGCGAATCTCTCAGGATAGGAAAAGAACTAACAGAGAACTAACAGAACACCCAAGATAATGGCAAAGCAAAAATACTGATCTAAAATCAAATTAAGCCTTTAATGTATCTTGGTGGTCGTTATGCCTAAACCTCGAAAATCATTAACGCTGTTGAAATTACGCCTTACTATCACTGTGTTGCTCGCTGTGTTCGTAGGGCGTTTTTGTGTAGAGTTGATTCAGTGAGTGGGCATAACTACGAACACCGAAGTGCTTGATACGAAGATCGCTTGTTACAACTTCCAAAAGTATCTTCTACGAATAAACGTTCGCACAAAAAAGCCGTAACAGGTTACGGCTTGAGATTACAACTCAGCGAAAAGATAATAAAGCGTTAGGGCGGGTTATATGAAATAACCGAAGCCCAAGGCTATTACCACGTGAGCGTAGATTTTAACCATCAATAAATAAGACGATATTACTGCGGGCCATCGGCAAACGATTTTATCGCGCCAATATCATTCACCCACGATTGCGCTGAACGACAAAAAATCTGGAAGACCGGTACTAAAGCCGCCGACTGGTCGACTGCCCCCACACGAATAGCATACACTTTCGGCTCATCGCTAACAGACGTTGCATAAATACCCGTGCCGCAGTTTTGACAAAAACCTTGTGCACGATGGTTGCCACTTTCCGCAATTTTGATGTATTCCTTAGGCTGCCCTTGCGTAAACGTTAAACCGTTTAGCTCCGACATGACCGCCGTTCTAAACAACAAACAAGTGAACAAACAAGTGGACATCCATCCTAGTCAAAACAAATGGACATCCATCCTAGTTGAAAACTAAAACTCATGATCTACAGTTGAATTAAGCCTTTTAATTTAGCTTGGTGATCATGATGCCTAAACCTCGTAAAACCCTCATTGCTGTAGAATCTACGCCTTATTACCACTGCGTTGCACGTTGTGTGCGAAGAGCTTTTCTTTGCGGCGTTGATACGTTCACAGGTCAGAATTACGAGCATCGCCGTGCTTGGCTTGAAGATCGTTTGTTGGAATTGCCAAAGGTCTTTGCTATCGACATTGCTGCTTATGCCATCATGAGCAACCACTACCATGTGATCCTTCATATCAATACCGATCGAGCCAAGAGCTGGTCTGACTATGAAATCGTGGAGCGCTGGCATCAGCTTTTCAATGGCACAGTACTTTCGCAAAAGTATCTTAAAAATGAAGGTGAGTTGTCGAAGGTTGAGATGCTGGTATTTCAGGAAACAATTGATGAATGGCGTTCGCGTCTTCTAGATATTAGTTGGTTCATGCGGATTCTGAATGAAGCCGTGGCGCGCGAAGCGAATGCTGAAGATGGCTGCACTGGCCGCTTCTGGGAGGGAAGGTTCAAGTCACAAGCGTTACTGGATGAAGCTGCATTAATGGCGTGTATGGCGTATGTCGATTTAAATCCTATTCGTGCAAAGATGGCGGGTACTCCGGAAAAATCTGATCATACGTCGATAAAAAAACGCTGTGAAAAAGCGGTAGAAAGTTCAAATCCCAATCATATAAATCAGCAAGAAAAATCACTTTATCCTTTTGTCGGTAATCCAAAGGAGGGCCAACCTGAAGGTATCCAAATGAGGCTGAGTGATTATCTTGAATTGGTTGATAGTACCGGAAGAGTTTTAAGAAAGGATAAACGTGGTGCGATCAGTGCAGGCGCTGAAAAAATTCTAGATAGGCTAGATGTTGATGAAGACCAATGGTTAGAGATGACTTCCAATTTCGAAGGGTGCTTTAGTTCGTTTGTGGGTGGCGAGAGTAGCTTGCGTATGGCCTGCGAGAATATGAATTACCAACGGCCGCCAGGGCTGGTTACCTGTAAATTGATGTTTCATTAGTTCTCAATAACAAAAATTTCAGATTTATTATCAGATGAACTCTGAGAATTTATTGTGTTTAAAAAATCGGTTATAACCCTCGGCTCTTACTCTACAGAGCTACATCAACTATAAAACGATAACACTGTGACGTTAGGGTTAGTTTTATGTCAGTATTTTGAAATACTAGCTTGAAATTAAGATGGGTGTCTTAACATAACTTTCTTTGATATCAATTATTTAGAAGTTCTAGGCAGTAATGTACTGGATGGTGCACAATATAGAGAAGCTTTAGAAGAATAGTGAAATAGAGAGTTGGGCCTAGTAAATGTTATCAGAGACTCTGAGCAGTCGATTTTATAGCTGTCTGAGCTCATGTGTGGCAATATGAGCGATATGCTCGAATATCATTACTAATATATAATTCTTAATAAAGCAGAGTAAATTAAACAGAATTTTTGAGAGGTAGGAAAACATGTTTAAATATTATATTTTTCTACACCCTCGTTATAGGAAGAAGTAAGGGATGGGGTTTGACTCAATTTTTGATAAAGGCAATGATTGGCACACAAATGCCTGTTTGAATTTTCAAAGTGATATGTCTCACGGTTATGTCTATGGGTATAAAAAATCTGCCGATATCCTAGTTAAAAAAGTAAAGAAAACAGCTTCGGAGCAAGATTATCTAGTCTATCCGATCATATTTCTTTATCGGCATCATATTGAATTATTGCTAAAGAACGTTATTCAATTGGGTATTCAGTTTTACGAAGAAACTAATGATGTACCACAGCATCACAGAATCAAAGACCTTTGGAATTCTGTTAAAGGGTATCACCGAAAATTCACAAAGAGCAAAAATAGTAAAGAAATTCAGTTCATTGACAAAATAATGGATGAATTGTGTGAAATTGATGCGGACTCTATGAACTTTAGGTATTCAAAGAACAGAGAGGGTATAGCCCCAAACCAAGAATTGTTAAATATTAATCTTGAAGTATTTAGTGATGTGATCTGTCGAATCAGTGATGAACTAGAAACGTTTGAGTTTTCTATTCGTGCAGAACTTGAACTTAAATGGGATAGACTACAAACATCGTCATAACAAAATATTACGGCACTGGGACCCTTTCAGTGCCCCACAATATTGGCATTAGCAGTCACTAGGAGTTTATCGTGGATATTGAAACTTGGAATAAATACGTTGATTGCTTTAGAAAAGAATTCGATTCTTGTGATTTTAAAGATGAGCTTATAAATGTATGTGGTGGCTATGATGATGTAGCTTGTGCTGTTTTCTTTCATACTCGATCGAATGCTATTAAATGGATGAATAGCAAGCTACCTGCACTTGAAAATAAAATACCTCGTCAAGAAATAGATAACGGAAATATAATATCTGTGCGAAAAGTTATTTTGAGAATGCCGTGTTAAAAGTGATGGTAAGTGATTATAGTGAAAGCTTAACCTTTGCTCTATACAAGAATCGATAACTATTAATCGATAACTATTAATCGATAGAACAGGAAAAATAACAGCATAAATTATTATGCGATTAAGGAAGATCAGAATGCGTTTTATTCTTATAGTAATTACTTTTTTTGTAGTCGGTTGCTCTTCTACCTCAGCGCTCAAGCAAGAGCCGATGGATGTCATTGAGCATGAGATGCTTAGAAAAGAAGCTGAAGTAGTCACCATTGAAAAGGCAGTTATTCCTCAGGTCTGGTCAGACCATAAAATTCTCAATATTTCCGAAGAAATATGCGCTCAAAAAGGAGTCGATATTCTGACTACCTTAGGTTTTGAGCGTATCGTCATGAGCGGTTCATATGTTTATGGTAATTACATAAATAATAGAGCTGCAATAAAGTGTACTCGTGTAGATAATAAAACGTTTGTTTATGCGGTAGTGGCCGGCCCAAAGGTTAAGATTGTCGAGAGGCTGCGCAATGAGATTATTTGGAAACTTTAGCCAGTAAATTCAGTATGTGATTGATAATGAATTTAATTACTTCGAACCAACAGTAAATCAACTAATAGAGCACTCAGGATAGCGGCAAAGAAAAAATAGTCCTTTATTGTCGCTGCTGTTGCGTTAATGGTTTTTCTGTTATTAACGCCAGGTTCAAACATGAGGTACACCGAAGTGCTTGACGCGAAGATCGCTTGTTACAATTTCCAAAAGTATTTGTTACCAATAAACGTTGGCACAAAAAAGCCGTAACAGGTTACGGCTTGAGATTACAACTCAGCGAAAAGATAATAAAGCGTTAGGGCGGGTTATATGAAATAACCGAAGCCCAAGGCTATTACCACGTGAACGTAGATTTTAACCATCAATAAATAAGACGATATTACTGCGGGCCATCGGCAAACGATTTTATCGCGCCAATATCATTCACCCACGATTGCGCTGAACGACAAAAAATCTGGAAGACTGGTACTAAAGCCGCCGATTGGTCGACTGCCCCCACACGAATAGCATACACTTTCGGCTCATCGCTAACAGACGTTGCATAAATACCCGTGCCGCAGTTTTGACAAAAACCTTGCGCACGATGGTTGCCACTTTCCGCAATTTTAATGTATTCCTTAGGCTGCCCTTGCGTAAACGTTAAACCGTTTAGCTCCGACATGACGGCCGTTCTAAAGGCACTGGCCGATAATCGTTGGCAATCACTGCAATGACAAATCAGGGTTTTTTCTGGATTAACCCTTGCTGTAAATTTAAGCTCGCCACAATGGCATTGTCCTGTAATTTCCATTTTTGTACCTTAATATATTGATGTTTTAATAAGCAATAGCAACATAAAATTACTCGCGATCAGAATGGCTCGACCCAATATCGGTGTTCATTGGCGCTTTGTTTTCAAGTTGTTCATTGGCGTATTGCCGAGCCTTTTTGCTTGCCTGTTTTCTTACTGCTGCCTTCTGGTTTTGCCATAGGCTTGTCTTTGGCCAATAACTCAGCAGAAAGTTCACTGGCCAGTGCTTCATTCACATCAATAGTAATCGCGCTAAGCGCTGGTCTGGTTATGAAACTGTAATCGCTTTTATCAATAAAGTGATAAATTGAGTTGAAACTTAGTAAGAATCTGGCAGATTAGTACTTAAAATAAGTTTAGATTGACTTAATTAAAGTCGATAAATCCAAAGGATGATGTATTTATTGGACGGAGATAATATCGTGAAACAATATACTATTTCTCTTGGTGCAAATCCAAAAGGCCACAAAATGAGTCTTGTAGATGTTGGGACTGAAATTCAAATAGATTGGTAGCAATCCGCAACCAGCGTGAAATTTACTCGGTATATTGAGTAAGAGTACAACCTTAAAAAAACTTTAAATCAGTGTATTAAAAATACTATACAAGGAGCGTTTCATGAACAGAGTTGAAAATAAAGTAGCCGTAGTAACCGGTGGAATCAGTGGTATTGGCCGAGCAACGTCGGTGTTATTGGCACAAGAGGGCGCGAAGATTGCGGTGGTCGATCTCAGTGAAGGAGGCGCGCAAGACTTGATAAACGAAATTGAAAGTTTTGGCGGAGTCGCTAAGTTTTGGCAGCTGGATACTACGCAAGAGCAAGACGTGAGCCGTGTTTTTGCTGAGGTAGTGGATGAGTTTGGCCAGATCGATGTGTTGGTTAATAACGCCGGTATTGCGGGGGTTAATAAACCGACTCATGAAATAGCGGAAGACGAATGGGACAGCGTTATGAATATTAACGTGAAGGGTGTGTTTTTATGCAGCAAGCATGTAATCCCTTATATGTTGAAATCAGGCGGTGGCAGCATTATTAATATGTCGTCTGTTTATGGCCTTATTGGCGCGGGTGATCTTCCTCCGTATCATGCGGCTAAGGGAGCGGTGCGCTTGATGAGTAAGAACGATGCAATTCTTTATGCGAAAGATAAAATTAGGGTTAACTCAGTGCATCCTGCGTATATCTGGACGCCGCTTGTCGAGGCGCTGGCAGAAGAGTCTGCTGAGGGTGTTAAAGCCTTTAGAAAGCAGCTTGATGCTTGTCATCCTATTGGTCATGTCGGTGAGCCGAACGATATTGCTTATGGTGTTTTGTATTTGGCGTCTGATGAATCTAAGTTTGTTACGGGCAGTGAATTAGTAATTGATGGAGGCTATACCGCTCAATGATTAAATGGCAATGGGTATTATTTGATGAGCTTTCGTTGAACGAGCTTTATGACATTATGAAAGTTCGACAGGCTGTATTTACGGTTGAGCAAGATTGCCCATACCAAGATGCTGATGGCCTTGATCAGTTTTCATGGCACTTGGTTGGGTGGCACGAGCATTCTGGCGAGCAGAAGGTTGCAGCTTATTTGCGTGTTGTTTTCCCTGATAAAAAATACCCAGAGCCTTCAATAGGTCGCGTTCTTACCGCTGAGCAAGCGCGAGGTACGGGTCTTGGTAAAGTGCTGATTCGAGAAGCGATAACGCATGTGGTGGATGAGTATCCTGATGCGGCTGTGCGAATTTCGGCTCAGCAGCATTTGGAAAAATTTTATTCGGAGTTTGGTTTTGAAACGGTGTCTGAACCTTATGACGAAGATGGTATTCCCCATGTACAAATGCTAAGACAGAAGTGAAAACATGAAGAATCAGAAGCAAGCGATGTTGTTCGGCTTAGCGGCCGTATTGCTGTGGTCGACGGTTGCGACGGCTTTTAAGTTGTCGCTGCGCGAGTTTTCTCCTATTCAATTATTGGTCGTTGCGTGTTCTGCTTCGGTTGTCGTTATCGCGATTATTTTAATTGTTCAAGGTCGTTGGCATTTGGTTTTTTCGCTAAGTCGCGGCCAGTATGTGCAATCGATTGGCATGGGCTTGATTAACCCGTGCCTTTATTACTTTCTACTTTTTGGTGCGTTTGATCGCCTGCCTGCCCAAGAAGCTCAGCCGTTGAATTATACCTGGGCGCTGGTATTGGCTTATTTGTCGGTGCCGTTTTTGGGCCAGCGTTTGCGGCGAGCGGATATTATTGCGGGGCTGATTTGTTACAGCGGTGTGGTCGTTATTGCGACCCGAGGCGATGTGCTGGCGATGAGTTTTTCTGACCCATTGGGAGTTGCTCTGGCGATTGGCAGTACGTTTGTTTGGGCATCTTATTGGATTATTGCAACGCGCGATACCCGCGACCCTGTGGTGGGTTTGTTTTTGAATTTTCTGTGCGGTTTACCTTTCCTTATTATTTTTTGTGCCTTTACTGACGGTTTTGATTTGACTGTGGGTATGAGTTTGGGTGCTGCGGTGTATGTGGGTATATTCGAAATGGGGATTGCGTTTGTGCTTTGGTCTTATGCGATGAAGAAGGCTGAAAATACCTCGAAGGTGAGTAATTTGATTTTTATCTCGCCGTTTTTATCGCTGGTATTTATTTATTTTATTCTTGGCGAAAGCATTTTGTCGTCTACGTATGTTGGGTTAGTGTTGATTATGGCCGGGCTTTGGGTTCAGCAGCGCAGGGCTAAAGATCAGGGTTTAAAAGAAGACACGCCAACAAGAAAACATGTTGACGTTGAATCTTTATAAGCACCTTTTTTAATGAGCATCTCTGCACATTTCATCAGGCCATTCAAATTCAATGGTTGTATGTTCCAATTTGAATGTTTCTAATTGGCGTTTAATTTTTTCTTTAAAGTCTATTTGTTGTTGGGTATCTAAGGTTTGTTTTAATGTTAGGTGCACTGTCAATACATGAGATTCACCGTCGAGTGACCAAAGATGGAAGTGATGTAAATCTAAAACACAGTCAAGTGCCAATAAGGTTTGTCTGACATTGTCTGATAAGCCAGCATCGGGTGTTGATTGAGCGAACAGTTTCAACGTGCTCCATAAATTACGCACTACATTGACTAAAATAAATAACGTGAATGCGATAGAAAGTAAGGGATCGAGTATCGGTAGTTCAACAAACATAAGGACTATGGATACGATTAATACCGCGACCCAGCCCAGAACATCTTCTAATAAATGCCAGTTCAGAACACGCTCATTTAAAGTTTCGCCTCCGCTGAGTTTGTAAGCTGCGAAGCCATTGACACACACGCCAAAAATAGCCAATAACAGCATGCCTTGGGCTTCTGGCATCACGGGATTGAATAACCTTGGAATGGCTTCGGTCATTACCCAGATCGAACCGACAATAAGAACTAAGCTGTTCAGCAGAGCACCAAACAATGATAAGCGACGAAAGCCATAACTGAATTCGTTGTTCGCTTGTTTTTTACCTAGCTTATTTAATACCCAGGCACTGCCGATCGATAAGGTATCGCCTAAATCGTGTACCGCGTCTGACATGATCGCGGTACTGTTGGTTAACCAGCCGCCAATGAATTCGATGATGGTAAAGCCAAAGTTAAGAAAGAAAGCCCAGCCAATACGATTTGAACTCATGTCCTTGGTGTGCGAGTGGGCATGTGTGTGGCTATGAGAGTGTTTGTGCGATGTATCATTTGAGTTGCTCATGATCTAAAGCTCGGTGTTTATCATTAAGTTATATGGATTGTATTCGCGAATGCACTGATTGCAGCTACTATTCATAGGATTAATAGATAGTCAGTATTACAAATCATTTCATTCATGACTTGGCTCTGGTTAGCATCCGTTATCGATAAAAGATTACAGACTGAGTTTACATAAAACGAGGAATTTGGCGATGGATTTTGAATTAAGCCCAAAAGCAAAAGATTACGTTAAGAGAACCAAGGCATTTATTGCAGAGCACATTGAGCCGATGGAAGCTGATTTCTGGGCGGATGTGAATGCTAAACAAAACCACGGTGATTGGACAAAGTGGGAAGTGCCCGCGATTGTCGGTGAGTTAAAAGCCAAAGCGAAAGCCGCAGGCCTTTGGAATATGTTCCTGCCGGACGATAAGTTGGGTGCGGGTTTAAGTATCATGGAATATGCCTCTGTGGCCGAAGAAACGGGTCGCAGTATTTTGGCACCGATGATCTTTAACTGTAATGCCCCCGATACCGGCAATATGGAAGTATTGTGGCGTTACGGCTCTGAAGAACAAAAAGCGCAGTGGTTAACGCCTTTGTTGGAAGGTAATATTCGTTCAGTTTTTTGCATGACGGAGCCGGACGTTGCCTCATCCGATGCGACCAATATGGCTGCAACCGCAGTGGTTGACGGCGATCAGGTTATTCTTAATGGCACTAAATGGTGGTCGAGCGGTATTGGTGATCCACACTGCAAGATCGGTATCTTTATGGCCAGTACGCCAGACGAGAGTAAAGACCGTCATCATCAGCATTCTATGGTTTTAGTGCCGCTGGATACCCCGGGGGTTGAGATTGTTCGTATGTTGCCCGTGTTTGGTGCCTATGATGCACCGCATGGCCATGGTGAGGTGAAATTTACCGACGTGCGCTTGCCAGTCTCAAGTTTTATTAGTGGCCCAGGTATGGGGTTTGAAATTGCTCAAGGTCGTTTAGGGCCAGGCCGTATTCACCATTGCATGCGTTGCTTAGGCGCAGCTGAAAAATCATTAGAGTTGATGGTTGATCGTGGTATGCAGCGTACCGCTTTTCATAAGCCGATTATGAAATTGGGTGGCAATGCTGAGCGTTTGGCAGAAGCCCGTATTGCGATTGATCAGGCGCGTTTATTAACACTTTTTGCAGCGTGGAAAATGGATAAGGTTGGGGCATTAAACGCCATGACTGAAATCTCAGCGATCAAGGTCGTTGCGCCTAATGTTTTGCAGAAGGTAGTTGATGATGCGATTCAGATTCATGGTGGTGCAGGTGTGAGCCAAGATACTCCATTGACGGCTTTCTTTATGCAGGCGCGCTCTTTGCGTTTGGCCGATGGTCCTGATGAAGTGCATAAGGGTGTGATTGCCCGCATTGAATTAGCCAAGCGTGGATTTTTCAGTCAAAAAAGAAAGTAAAAGTACTAAAAGTTAGTGCCATAACTACTCAGTTGTTAGCGACCGCTAACGGCTGGGTAGTCGCTCCATCATCCCTTATTTCACCTAGCGAAGTCCCTGTCACCTGCATTCTAAGTGAGAAAATTACCACCTTATATCAGCCATGAGTGTGAGTATTCACTCTGACTTGATCAATAAGTTAGTTAGTGACCACTTATCTATAACAAAAATGTCTAAAACAATTTTCACGATCCTGTTAGTACTCACCAACTTAAGAGATTACTTTAACTTATATCCCCAGAGCCACGGGTGGTAAGAGTTTTCCACAACAAATTACTTACAGTTTTGTCTCTCTTGGCAGAAATAGTCCCTAAGTCCTTGTGAACCAACGCAAAATTTCACATATCCACAGCGTTTATCACCTTGCAAAACCGCCCCAGCATTTCTATAGTGTGCACTAGTGGAATAAAGTGGGTAAAAGTGGGTTTTTGTAGTAAATTTGTATTAAAAATCTTACTTAAAGCCTGACTCAAATTTTTTGGGAAGGAATACCAGTGTTTCGTGGACTCAGTGCGGTTAATTTAGATGCTAAAGGAAGGCTAGCGATCCCGATGAAATATCGGCAGATGCTAGTGGATCTTTGTGCTGGGCGTCTAGTTGCCACAATTGATACCGAAGAACGCTGTTTATTAATCTACCCACTGCATGAGTGGGAGGTGATTCAAGCAAAAATTGAAGCGCTGCCCAGCTTTAACCCTAGCGCACGAAGAATTCAAAGATTATTGATTGGTCATGCTACCGATATTGACGTAGATGCCAATGGACGAATTTTATTGTCTCAGCCGTTGCGCGAATATGCGCAGTTAGAAAAAGAAACTATTTTGCTGGGACAAGGTAAAAAATTAGAGCTGTGGAGTAAAGATCTGTGGAATAGCCGTCGTGATGATTACATCGCTGAGGTGAATGCCCCGGAAGTCCTTCCAGATGAACTACTAAATCTTTCTTTATAAGAAGTCTTATGGCCAAACGTAGCAGAACAAAGTTGAGTAAGACTGAGCGCCAACAAGCTGAGCAACAACAAGCCGAGCAAAAGAAAGATCAGATTGAATTGGGTGTTGGAGAACAACAAGACCATTTTACGGTGCTATTGCATGAAACCGTAGAAGGATGTGTGGTTGATCCTGACGGTATTTATGTAGACGGTACTTTTGGCCGTGGTGGTCACAGCGAGCTGCTATTAAGCAAGCTATCTGAGCACGGTCGTTTATTTGGCATTGATAAAGATCCGTTGGCGATTGAAACGGGTAAAGCGTTAGAGCTAAAAGATTCACGTTTCCAAATTATTAATGCCAGCTTTGCTGAGTTGCAAGAGCAGTTACAAGCACGTGGTATTCAAAAGATAGATGGTTTGTTATTGGACCTAGGGGTTTCTTCCCCGCAGTTGGATGATGCCGAGCGTGGTTTTAGTTTTATGCGCGATGGCCCATTAGATATGCGTATGGATCCTACTTCTGGCATCAGTGCAGAAGAGTGGATTGCCAAAGTGAGCGCCGAAGAATTAGCGCGTGTGATGAAAGAATATGGTGAAGAGCGATTTGCTAAACGTATGGCCAATGCCGTTGTGCGTGAACGTGAATTACAGCACATCAATCGTACGGTGCAGTTGGCTGAGATTTTAAAAGAAGCGAACCCCGCTTGGGAAAAGTTTAAGCACCCAGCAACGCGTGCTTTCCAAGGGATTCGTATACACCTGAATAATGAGTTAAGTGATTTAGAGAAAATTCTAGATCAATCAGTCGATGTGTTAAAAGTTGGCGGTCGTTTGGCTGTGATTAGTTTTCACTCATTAGAAGATCGTATCGTGAAGCGTTTTATCCGTCGCCAGGAGCAGGGCCGTCCTATTCCAAGAGGTTTGCCTGTGTTAGACGATGACTTGGGTAAAACCATGAAAAAAATGAGTAAAGCTATTAAGCCAAAAGCGAATGAAATTGGCGGTAATGTGCGTGCACGTAGTGCTGTTTTGCGTATAGCAGAGCGTATTGAAGGCGAGCGAGGCTAGCGTTTTATGATGCCGGAAGCCAAACAAAATTCGTTGATAGTTTTAGCATGGCTAGTCGTTATTGTGTGCGCCACTCTGCAGGTGGCGGCAACGCATTGGCATAGGCAGTTGGTTTCAGATTGGCAAGTCTCTGAGCATAAGCGTTTAGGTTTAGAACAAGATTATGGTCGCTTACTGTTAGAGCAAAGTGCGCTAACAGCTCATGGTCGAGTTGAACGCATTGCAAAAGATAAATTGAACATGATTGAAGCGTTGGATGTGCAGGTCATTCGCAGCGGTCGCTAATAACCGTATTGCTAGTCCCAAGGTAGGGATGGCAAAAATAATAATTAATACGTTAACGGAATGGTTTGAGGAAATTTTAAAATGAAAGGCACAGTGTAACGTGGCTAATCCCCGTACTAAAAAAGCTGCAACTACAGCATTAACAAAAGCGGTTGAATATCGTATTCCAGTCTGGCGCTTTGCGTTAGTGCTGAGCGTATTCCTGTGTTTGTTAATTGTGGTAGCAGGTCGTATGGGTTATCTACATCTTGTGCAGCAATCATTTTTAGCCGCTCAGGGTGAGCAGCGTATGGTTCGTGATGAATCTATTCCGGCCGTACGTGGTGATATTACCGATCGTAATGGCGAACCGTTAGCCGTTAGTTCTCCGGTTAAAAGCTTATGGTTAAATCCGAAGCTTTTTGATGTCGCCAATGCACCTAAGCTTGCAGCAAGTTTGGGTATTTCAGCCAATAAATTAACTCGTCGTTTAAAACGTAATCGCCAGCAAGGCTTTATGTACATACAGCGTCACTTACCTCCAGAGAAAGCCGATAAAGTACTGGCTTTAAAGCTGCGTGGTGTATTTTCAGAAACTGAGTATCGTCGTTTTTATCCTGCGTCAGAGGTTACTGCTCATGTAGTGGGCATGACCAATATTGATGGTAAGGGTCAAGAAGGTTTAGAGCTAGCTTACGATGATTGGTTGCAGGGTACTTCAGGCCAGCAACGCGTTGTAAAAGATTTATTGGGCAATGTTATTAAGCAATTGAATGTCTCTGCTGTTGCTGAGCCTGGTAACGAGTTAAAACTAACGCTCGACCTTCGTTTGCAGTACTTGGCTTATCGAGAATTAAAAGCGGTTGTGCAGGTGCATAAGGCAAGCTGGGGTAGTGCAGTTCTGCTGGATGCTCGCAATGGCGATATTCTAGCTTTGGTTAATCGCCCTTCTTATAATCCAAATAATCGTGCAACGTTAAATGCTAAAGATATGCGTAATCGAGCATTGACCGATGTGGTTGAGCCGGGTTCGATTATGAAGGCTTTTACGGTTGCCGCAGCATTATCTAATGGCAAATATACTGCTGACTCAGTGATTGATACTTCTCCAGGCTACATGCGGATTAAATATAAAACGATTCGTGATCATCGAAACTATGGGCTGATGAGTCTGACTAAAGTCATTACCAAGTCGAGCAACATTGGTGTGGCAAAGCTGGCGCATGAAATGGGTGCTGAAAAATTATGGTCAATGTTGCACGATGCAAAATTAGGACAGGCAACAGCGCTGGGATTTCCAGGGGAAGCCGTTGGTAAATTACCCTATCCTCAAAAATTGGATAAGCTCGGCTTAGCAACTTTATCTTTTGGTTATGGCCTTTCAGCAACTCCATTGCAATTAGCTCAAGCTTATACTGCTTTTGCTAACAAAGGCTGTGTACAAGAAGCGCGGTTAATTGCTACAAATGAACAAGTACCTTGCGATCAAATTATGCCCGCTTCTGTAGCCAAAGATATGAGTGAAATGCTTGAGACAGTAATTCAGCGTGGCGGCACAGGTACTCGAGCAAAAGTAGAAGGCTATCGCGTTGGTGGTAAAACAGGGACTTCGCACAAAGTAGGTAAAGGGGGTTATCAAGATTCTGAATATACAGCCGTTTTTGCTGGTATTGCCCCTATTTCAGACCCACGTTTTGTGCTTGTAGTCGTTATCGATCGTCCGCAAGGGCAAGAATATTATGGCGGCGAAGTGGCTGCGCCTGTCTTTGCTCGTATTATGGAAGAAGCCTTACGCACGTTACAAATTGCGCCTGATCAAAGTAAAGATTTTCATGTCGCGGAGATCTCTGTGTTATGAATTTAATTCAGCTATTAGCACCTTATATTGGAACGAATGCAGAAAGACCTGAGCAGGTTGCTCTGAGTACTAATATTCCAGATGTAAATATCCAAGGACTGGTCACTGATAATCGCGATGTGAAAGTTGGGGATTGTTTTATTGCGCTTGCGGGCATTACTCAGCATGGCAAAGTATTTATCGATGATGCGATTGCCCATGGGGCTGTTGCTGTTTTGTTGGACGTTGAAGAAAACCCAAGTATTACATATCGCTCAGACACACCGATTATTGCGATACGTAATCTGAAAGCATATGTGAATAAAATTTTAATCGATTTTTATCAGCTCTCCAGTACCGCGTTTGATATGCGTCTTATGTCGGTCACAGGTACCAATGGTAAAAGCAGCATTACTCGCTTTGCTGCGCAGATGAGTCATAGCTTGCAGCAGTCGACAGGATTGATGGGAACATTGGGATTTGGTGTGTGGCCAAATATCACAGAAAGTAAAAATACGACGCCTGAATTAGCCGTGTTGTTGCGTCAATTTGCCATGATGAAAACTCAAGGTGCCAAGCAAGTTGCGATGGAAGTTTCTAGTCACGGTATTGAGCAAAAACGCATAGAAGGCTTGACCTTCGAAACGGCGGTATTTTCTAATTTAAGCCAAGATCATCTGGACTATCACGGTGATATGGAAAGTTATTTTTCCATTAAGCGCGAACTGTTTTTATTACCTAAATTGCAGTATGCCATCATTAATGCCGATGACGAATATGGTCAGCGTTTATTGGCGGATGAGAAAATTAGTGCGAAAAAAATCAGTTATGGTTTTTCTAAAACGGCTGATGTTCGAGTTGTTGATTGGGTTATGCACAGCGCCTCTATCGATGCTTCAATCACAAGCCCATGGGGCGACGCCAGTTTTACCATCAACATGGTAGGAGATTTTAATCTTGCGAATGTATTGGCTGCGATCAGTATGCTAGCCGTAGATGAAAAATTCTCTTTTGCAGAAATTATTAATTCTATTGAGTGCATCACCGCAGCGCCAGGCAGAATGCAGGTGTATATCAAAGAAAACTGCGCTAATGCCGTGGTTGATTTTGCTCATACCCCTGATGCGTTAGAAAATGTATTGGCGACGCTGAAGAAGCAAACCCAAGGTCGATTGGCCGTGGTATTTGGCTGTGGCGGAAATCGTGATGCTGGTAAGCGTCCGCAAATGACTCGCATTGCGCAAGCGTTCGCCGATCGTATTGTTTTGACCGCGGATAATCCGAGAAAAGAAAATCTGCAAAATATTATTAAAGATATGCAATCAGACTTAGATATTTCTAACCCTACTCTGATTACGATTGAGTTGGATAGAAAAAAAGCCATCGAGCTAGTGTTGGCTGAACTTAATAATAATGATTTATTATTAATCGCAGGCAAGGGGCATGAGGCTTATCAGGATATTGACGGTGTAAAAATCTCTTATAGTGATGAAGCAACTTTATTGTCTTTAGGCTATCAAAATATTGCACAGCACGCAGCGTCAATAGAGTTAATAAAGGAGGCATTATGATGATGTCTTCTTTTAGTCTTAAAGAATTGGCGCAAGTTATATCGGCAATTATTAAGCCGTTGGCGATTATTGAAAATTCTGATCAGCAGGCTGATGAAATTCAAGCGCTGCGCATCAATACCGATACTCGTACGATCCAACAAGGCGATATTTTTTTAGCCTTGCGAGGTGATCATTTCGATGGCCACGATTATTTAGAACAAGCACAAAAAAGCGGTGCAGTTGCGGCGATTGTCGATGCTCAATATGTAGCAGGTAAAGATTCACTTCCCTTGTTAGTGGTGGCTAATACCTTGCAAGCATTGGGGCAAGCAAGCTTATGGAATCGTCAGAAATTTACTGGGTCGTTAATTGCGATTACGGGCAGTGCGGGTAAAACGTCGGTGAAGTCGATGGCTTCTCACATGATGACGTTGCTGGGTGATTGTTGGGCAACGCCAGGTAATTTTAATAATCACATTGGTGCGCCGCTGACGTTATTAGGCATAGAGCCACAGCATAAAGCCGCGGTTATTGAATTGGGTGCTAGCGCCGAAGGTGAAATTGCGTATACCGCACAGTTTGCTCAGCCTGATGTCGTGATTATTACCAATGTCAGTAGTGCTCACTTAGAAGGCTTTGGCAGCATAGAAACCATTATGCGTACCAAGGGCGAAATTATCGATTCTTTAGCTGAAAGTGGTTGTGCGGTATTAAATGCCGACGATGTATTTTATGCCGATTGGGTCGTGCGAGCAGGGCAGCGTCAGGTTATTAGTTTTGGTATTGAAAATTATGCCGATGTTATGGCAAAGAATATTATTTGTGATACGCGTGGCAGTCGTTTTGATGTTGTTTATCAGTCGCAAAATGTGAAGCCACAAGCGGTTGCCTGCGAGATTCCGTTATTGGGCCAGCATAATGTATTAAATGCTTTGTCTGCTATTGCCGCAGGCTTAGCGCTGGGACTTGAATTAGAAAAAATAGCGGCCCAGTTTAAAACCTTGCCCATGGTGGATGGCCGTCTGCAGTGGGTCGATGGTGAAGGCCAGATTAGAATTTTAAACGATAGCTATAATGCCAGCCCTGCTTCCGTAAAAGCAGCGATTGATGTTTTAGCACTATGGAAAGAAAAAGCCTGGTTAGTGTTGGGCGATATGGCCGAGTTAGGAGATGACTCAGCGGCGATTCATGCTGAAATAGGTGAATATGCACAGCAAAAAGGCATTGCACATTTTGTCGCGACAGGCACTGCTTGCCGTGACGCAGTTGAAGCATTCACGCAGACTCTTGCTAACGAAGAAGTCGCGAATAGAAGTGCGCACTGGTTTAAACAGCAGTGCGAATTGCTGAACTACATTAATGAACATAAGCAACCTGGCCAAGTTTTCTTGGTTAAAGGTTCACGCAGTGCGGGCATGGATAAAGTCGTTACCGCGCTCTCTAGTAAAAAAAATCAGGTTATTAAGAGTGATAGCAACTCTTTAAATATAATTGGGGAAGTATAAACATGTTGTTATGGCTAGCCGAATACCTAACACAATTTCACACAGGTTTTGCCGTTGTGCAATACTTGTCGTTACGCGCAATTTTTGCCGTAATTACTGCGTTAAGCGTCGCGTTATTTTTAGGTCCAAAAGTAATCCGTAAGCTGCGGGAATATCAAATTGGTCAGACGATTCGTGATGATGGCCCAAAGTCTCATTTAAGCAAGGCAGGTACACCTACTATGGGTGGCGCTTTGATTTTACTGTCGATTACCGTCAGTACTTTGTTATGGGGCAACTTAGAAAATAAATACGTTTGGTTAACGTTGCTGGTGACGTTGGCATTTGGTGTGATTGGCTGGGTTGATGATTACCGTAAAGTAGTTGAGAAAAATTCCCGTGGTTTGCCCGCTCGTTGGAAATATTTTTGGCAATCGGCCTTGGCTATTGTTGCTGCAGTTTACATGTTTTCGACAGCGCCTAGTTCTGCTGAGACGTCATTAATTATTCCGTTCTTTAAAGATGTGATTATCGAACTTGGCATTTTTTATATTGTATTGAGCTACTTCGTGATTGTGGGTGCTAGCAACGCAGTTAATCTAACCGATGGTTTGGACGGCCTCGCTATTTTGCCAACCGTGATGGTGGGTGCTGCGCTTGGTTTGTGTGCTTATTTTGCAGGCAATGTTAACTACTCAGATTACCTATCAATTCCTTATGTTATTGGTGCGGGTGAATTAGTTGTCTTTAGTGGTGCGTTAGTCGGAGCAGGTGTTGGTTTCTTGTGGTTCAACACCTACCCAGCACAAGTTTTTATGGGTGACGTAGGCTCGTTGGCACTGGGTGCTGCTTTAGGCATGATGGCTGTGATCACTCGTCAAGAAATCGTTTTCTTTATTATGGGCGGTATTTTTGTTGCCGAAACCATGTCGGTGATTTTGCAGGTGGGGTCATTTAAGCTAACCGGAAAACGTATTTTCCGTATGGCACCTTTACATCATCATTATGAATTAAAAGGCTGGCCAGAGCCTCGAGTGATTGTGCGTTTTTGGATTGTAACCTTGCTGTTGGTTTTGGCAGGACTTGCAACATTAAAAATTCGCTAGCTTTAAAAATTCGATAGCTGAAGTTTGAAAAAGAGATAGTTTTAAATTATGACAAACCTGATTGCTTCTGATCAAAAACGCTTAATTATCGGCATGGGCCAGACAGGGCTTTCGTGTGCGCGTTTTTTGGTGGCTAAAGGTATGTCATTTGATTTGTGCGATACCCGTGAGTTATTACCCAATCAAACCGCGATTGAGGCAGAATTTCCGCAATGTAAGATTTTCAGTGGCGAGCTTGATGCTGAGATACTAGCGCAGTACCACGAGCTAATCGTTAGTCCTGGTATTGCCATTGCTGAGCCCGCGATTGTTTCTGCATTAAAGCAAGGTAGCCATGTTCGAGGCGATGTGGATATCTTCGCCGAATATGTGACTAAGCCGGTGATTGGCATTACCGGTTCCAATGGGAAAAGTACTGTAACAACCTTAGTGGGTGAAATTTTAGCAGCTGCGGGTCATAAGCCAGCCGTTTGCGGCAATATCGGCATTCCAGTTTTGGATGTTTTATTGAACGACGATAACTATCAGTGTTATGTGGTTGAGTTGTCTAGTTTTCAGTTAGAAACCACCCATCATTTAGCGGCTGAAGTTGCTTGTGTATTAAATCTGAGTGAAGACCACATGGATCGCTATGATTCAATGATGGCCTATCACCAAGCGAAGCACCGAATTTTTCAAGGCTGTCGCAGTATCGTTATCAATCGCGAAGATACTTTGACGCAACCTTTAGTCAGTAGCGCTATGCCAAAGAAAAGTTTTGGTTTGCAGATGGCTGAAAATAACGTGGCGGCCAAGAACCAATATTCTATTGCTCAAATAAAGACTGTTGAGGGACTACAGGCAGAGTATTTGATGTTCGAACAGCAGCCCATTTTTCCAGTGGCTGAATTGAAAATAAAAGGCCGCCATAATCAGTTGAATGCTTTGGCTGCCATTGCTTTGATTGAATCGTTGCCTTCTGAGCTTAAGGTAGGTGCTGATCAATTACAGCAGGTATTATCTAATTTTACAGGTCTGCCACATCGTTGTTCATGGATTGCTGAATACAATAATATTGAATATTTTAATGATTCCAAGGGTACTAATGTTGGCTCAACCCTTGCCGCTATTGAAGGGTTAGCAAGTCCTAATGGCAAGAATATTATTCTGATTGCCGGGGGTGTGGGTAAAGATCAAGATTTTGAACCTTTAGCCGATGCGTGTCGCTTAAGTGTTAAGAAAATTCTGTTATTTGGTCGTGATGCAAAATTAATTGCAGAAGATATAGCATTTTCGTGTGAGCTTAATATTGTAGAAACATTGGAGCAGGCTTTGGCTCAAGCTCAGAAATTAGCCAGTGCAGGAGATATTATTTTATTCTCACCCGCGTGTGCCAGTTTCGATCAGTTTGCTAATTATATAGCGCGTGGTGAAGCCTTCGAGCAGTTGGTCACTAAGATGATCAATACTAAGGAGGACGTATGACGACCAGTACATCGGTAAAAAATTCTGAAAAGCTCATGCCTCCTTTGTCTTGGTTGCAGTCGTTAGCACCTAACGCTGATTTTTCACAAATAATGGCCGTGAAAATGAACGCTTTGGTTTGGTCATGGCTTGGGCTAATGGCATTAGGCTGGGTGATGGTTATGTCGGCCTCTACCAGTATTGCAGAAACCTATACAGGCAATGCCGCGTATTTCTCTACTCGCCATGGGATTTATATTGCGCTTGGTATTCTTATCGCTTTTTTGATTAGTCGTATTTCATTGGCTTGGTGGCAAAAAACAGATTGGTTGTGGCTGCTATTAGGGTGCCTAGGTTTGATTGCGGTATTAATTCCAGGCATAGGCCATGAGGTGAATGGTAGTGCGCGTTGGTTGAACTTGGGAGTTATGAAAATTCAGCCATCTGAAATCGTTAAGCTAACGGTTGTGCTTTATATTTCGGGTTATTTAATTCGTCGCCAGGTGGAAGTGCAAAGTCAGTGGTCGGGCTTTATTAAGCCGCTGTTTATTTTAGGTTTAATCGTTGTCTTATTATTGTTAGAGCCAGATTTTGGATCAGTTGTTGTATTGATGGGCGCAGTATTGGTTTTATTATTTTTAGGCGGTGTTAAAGCTGGTCAGTTCTTTTTATTAGTGGTCGCGACCTTGATTTTGGGCTATCTCGTGGTGACTGCTGAGGAATATCGACTTGCACGTTTAACAACTTATTGGCAGCCGTTTCATCCTGATCATGTTTATGGCTCGGGTTATCAGCTAGCTCAAGCGTTAATTGCCTTTGGTCGTGGAGAATTGTGGGGCACGGGGTTAGGAGAAAGCGTACAAAAATTATTCTATCTGCCAGAGGCGCATACCGACTTTGTATTTGCTATTTGGTCGGAAGAAACGGGTTTAGTGGGTGGTTTATTTGCTTTGGGTTTATTGGCCTTCTTTTTAGCACAATGTATGATTATTGGTTGGAAAGCGCAGAGGATTGGCAACTTATATGGTGCTTTTATTTGTTTTGGTATTGCGACATTATTTGGTTTGCAGATCATTATTAATCTGGGGGTGAATACAGGGTTATTACCGACAAAGGGCTTAACACTTCCTTTCTTTAGTTATGGTGGCAGTAGTTTATTGATTTGTTGTGTAATGGTAGCCTTGGTGTATCGAGTCAGTGTGGAAGTTGAATCCGCAGTGCTGGATAAAACAGCAGATAACAAAGATGCGAATGCAAAAAATAATAATAAAAAGACACCGAACAAGAAAACAAATTCAAAGAATAAAACGGCTTCTGCACGAATGGCGAATAATGAAACTAATCCAAACGGTTCGAATGAGTATGTCACAGGATTTGATGCTTACGTTGAAGAATTAAGTGGAGGCCGTGATGAAAAATAAAACGGTAATGATTATGGCTGGCGGAACGGGTGGACATGTATTTCCAGCGTTAGCGGTTGCCGATGAGCTGAAAGAACAAGGGTACGACATACACTGGTTAGGAACCGCAGCGGGTATTGAAGCAGACTTAGTGCCTAAATCAGGTTATCCATTGCACTGTATCAATGTGACTGGCTTGCGTGGTAAAGGTAAGTTGGCTTTATTAGGCGCGCCTTGGAAAATTACAAAAGCAATTTATCAAGCTGTGCAATTTATGCGAATTGTACGACCTAGTGCAGTGCTGGGGCTAGGTGGTTTTGCTACAGGACCTGGTGGCGTGGCTGCTAAGTTATTGGGTGTGCCGTTATTGATTCATGAGCAAAATGCATTTCCGGGTATGACCAATCGGTTATTGAAACCGATGGCAAATGTAGTGATGCAGGCTTTTCCAAATACCTTTAAAGGTAGTAAAAATTTAGATCGCTTGCTCACAACGGGTAATCCCGTGCGGTCAACGATTGTTGCGCTGGGCAATGCGCATAAAAATGACAGTGACAGCAATTATGTAGAAAAAGAAAAGCTCAATGTGTTGGTTGTGGGCGGTAGCTTGGGCGCCGTCGGCTTAAACAATGCGGTGATGGGTGCTTTATCTTTGATGGTTAAAGAAAGCCTTGCTGACGAGGTTTTACTGAATGCTTTACCCAATGTTTGGCATCAAGTAGGTAAGAAAAATATCGATGCTGTTCAGCAAGGTTACGCAGAGAAAGGATTGGAAGGCAAAGCCAACGTTGTGGCATTTATCGATGACATGGCGGTTGCTTATGAATGGGCAGATATCGTTGTATGCCGCTCAGGAGCGTTAACCGTTTCTGAAATTGCTTGTGCGGGTAAGGCTGCGATTTTCATTCCGTTTCCATTTGCTGTTGATGATCATCAAACCGCGAATGCGCAGATATTGGTTAAAGCGGGCGCTGCTGAGATTAAGCAACAAAAAGAATTAACGGCCGAGTGGCTGGCTGAGCGTTTAAAAAGTTACAGCGAAAACCCAGAAAAAATTAAATTTATGTCGATCGCAGCCAAAGGCGCGTCGATTGCTAATGCAACTCAAGTTGTAACAGAGCAAGTAATAAAACAAATAAGGTTGAACGAATAATGGCTAACGAGAATTCACTAACTTCAGGGCCAGCAGAAGCCTACGCGATACCTGAGATGCGTCGAATTAAACGCATTCACTTCATCGGTATCGGTGGTGTGGGAATGTGTGGTATTGCCGAAGTTTTGTTAAATCAAGGTTATAAAATTAGCGGCTCTGATTTACGTCAGTCTGCGGTGACTCAGCATCTTATAAATATGGGAGCTGAAGTTTTTTTAGGTCATCAGAGTGAGAATGTGGATAACGTTGATGTGGTGGTTGTATCTACCGCAATTGATCAAAACAATCCTGAAATTAAAAATGCGACGGAAAAACGAATTCCTATTGTACGCCGTGCAGAAATGCTGGCTGAATTGATGCGTTTTCGACATGGTATTGCCGTAGCGGGCACCCACGGGAAAACGACAACAACCAGCTTAGTAACGTCTATATTAGCGCAAGCGAAGTTGGATCCTACTTATGTTATTGGTGGCCGTTTAAATAGCTCGGGCACCAATGCACGGTTAGGTGCGAGTCGTTATTTGGTTGCGGAAGCGGATGAAAGTGATGCATCGTTTTTACACTTACAGCCAATGACTTCCATCGTAACTAATATTGATGCTGACCACATGGAGACCTATGGTGGCGATTTCGATAAGTTAAAACAGACCTTTGTTGCATTTTTACATAATTTACCATTCTACGGCTTGGCAGTACTGTGCATTGACGACGATAATGTCCGCGAGATTCTTCCGCAAGTTGCCCGTCACTTTATTACTTATGGTTTAAGTGAAGATGCAGATTTTCGAGCCTACGATATTGAGCAGCAAGGTTTATTCACTAGCTTTAAAGTTAAACGCCCAAATAGCGAAGATGATCTAGTTGTACGCATGCGTATGCCGGGTGTGCATAACGTACTAAATGCGTTAGCGGCGATCGTGGTCGCTACGGATGAAAAAGTCGATGATGAGTCGATTGTTCACGCGCTAGAAAACTTTGCCGGAGTGGGTCGTCGTTTTCAGGTCTGTGCCGAAGTTGAATGCACGGATACCGAAGGTAAAGAAGGCAGTGTTTTGTTAGTTGATGATTATGGTCATCATCCTCGCGAAGTCGAAGTGACTTTAGAAGCGATTCGTAAAGGCTTTCCTGAACGTCGACTCGTTGCGTTATTTCAGCCACATCGTTATAGCCGTACTCGTGATTTGTATGAAGATTTTGTACGAGTTTTATCGGAGCCCGATGTTTTATTGCTAATGGATGTTTATCCAGCGGGTGAAAAACCGATTGCAGGAGCAGAAGGTCGCGCTTTATGTCGCAGTATTCGTCAGCGCGGGGCATTAGATCCTGTCTTTATAGAGCGCGACGAAGATATCGCACAAGTACTCAGTAAAGTATTAAAGCCAGGGGATTTGTTATTGACCCAGGGTGCGGGTGATGTCGGTAATTTAGCCATTACCTTAACTCAGCAGTTGTCGAGTATTATCGCCGATGGAGTTCATATGAAAAAGACTGCAATTAAAGGTGGTCAATAAAATGAATTATGAAATCTCCGCGAGTGATAAAGCAGCATTAGGAAAAGTGGCGGTATTGATGGGCGGTACGTCAGCAGAGCGTCCCGTATCTTTAAATAGCGGCAGCGCGGTATTAAAAGCGTTATTAGAAATTGGTGTTGATGCGTTCGGGATTGACGTTGGTGAAAATGCCGCTGAGCAATTATCGCAAGCAGAGTTTGATCGTGCCTTTATAGCATTGCATGGCCGCGGTGGCGAAGATGGAACGATGCAAGGGTTGCTGGAATTATTGAATAAGCCTTATACCGGAAGTGGTGTAATGGCGTCTGCCTTGGGAATGGATAAGTGGCGCACTAAATTAGTGTGGGATGCTTGTAATGTGGCAACACCGAAAGCCTTTGTTTTAGAAAAAAACAGTGATTGGAATTCTATCATGCAAGCCCTAGGGGGGTTAGCAATGGTGAAACCTGCACGCGAAGGTTCCAGTATTGGCATGCGGAAAGTACATAGCAGTGAAGGGTTGGCGGATAGTTATGCATTTGCATCCCAGCATGATGATCTTGTTATTGCAGAGCAGTATGTTGAAGGCAAAGAGTTTACGGTTGCTATTTTAGGTGATAAAGCATTACCGGCTATTCAATTAATAACGACCCATGACTTTTATGATTTTGATGCGAAGTATAAGGCCAATGATACACAGTATTTATTACCTTCTGGTTTGCCAGATTATGCAGAAGCTGAGTTACAAAAAATGTCGCTTAAAGCTTTTAAATTAGTCGACTGCACAGGTTGGGGTCGAGTCGATGCGATGCAAGATGAAGATGGTAATTTTTGGTTGCTAGAAGTGAATACTAGCCCAGGCATGACGGATCATTCATTAGTGCCGATGGCGGCTAAAGCAGGAGGGTTATCTTTTCCCGCTTTAGTGGTTAACATTTTACAGCAAACGCTTTAATAGGTATTAGAAGATGCTTATTAGCTCGATGAAGGATCATGCAACTAAGTCTCATAAAGACAAGCGTAAGCAGCGTTCGCCTCAACATTCTTCGTCTGCAAAAACGATAGCGAATAAAGGGGCGACGCGATTAAAAAAGAAAACGCCTTTTTCTTTTGCTCGGGTTGCGGCAGTAATACCTATGTGGTTTGTGCAATCGGTATTTGTTGTGTCGTTATTAGTGCTATCGGGCTGGGGATTACAGCAGGTACGCTGGGGTTGGCCCGTTGAGCAAGTTGAGATTGAAGGTGAGTTTCGTTTTTGGCAAGCTGAAGAATTAGCAAAGCAATTGTTGTGGGTGAAAGAGCAAAATTTCTTTTCTCTTGATGTGCGCCAAGTTAAGACGGATATTGAGCAGTTGCCGTTAATAAAAAGTGCACAAGTAAAAAAAGTTTGGCCAGATACTCTGTTAGTGAAGTTTAAAGAAGACATTCCGGTTGCCGTGTGGAATCAAAAAACATTGCTAAATCCTCAAGGTGAGGAATTGATTTTATCAAATAGTTTTGATGCAACAAGATTGCCAAGACTATTTGGTCCTAAGAAAAAAACGGAGCAGGTAATGCGACAGTTTCAGCGTTTTCAGTCGCGCTTATTATCTGTAGATGCGGCCATGGTGAGTTTAACCATGAACACGGTAGGAAGCTGGCAAATAGAATTAGCAAACGGCTGGATGATTCGTTTAGGTCGGCAGCAGCTTGAGCAGCGCTTAGAGCGTTTAATTGAATTACTTAAAATACTGCCACAAGAAAAAGTAGCAGTTGTTGATCTTAGATATGGAAAAGGGGCAGCGATTAAATGGCTGTCCGTTTAGGAGAAAGAGCATGAGTCAAGGGCCGCAGAAAAACATGCTGGTTGGACTGGATATAGGAACGTCTAAAGTTGTCGCGATTGTGGGTGAGATGACCGCAGATGGCGGCGTTGAAATTGTTGGTTTAGGTTCGCATCCAAGTCGAGGCATGAAAAAAGGTGTGGTGGTGAATATTGAATCCACGGTGCAATCTATTCAGCGTGCGGTAGAAGAAGCTGAGTTGATGGCAGGCTGTCGTATACATTCGGTTTATGCAGGTATTGCCGGAAGTCACATTCAATCAATGAACTCTCACGGCATGGTTGCGATTAAAGATCGTGAAGTAACGCTTGGTGATATTGAACGTGTTATTGAGGCGGCAAAAGCAGTTCGATTACCCGGTGAAAATCGTATCTTGCACGTTTTGCCACAAGAATATTCGATTGATACTCAAGAAGGTATTAAAGAACCGATTGGTATGTCGGGTGTGCGTTTAGAAGCCAAAGTTCATATGGTGACAAGCGCGGCTAATGCGGCACAAAATATCGAACGTTGCGTTCAGCGTTGTGGTTTAGAAACCGATGATATTATTTTAGAACAGTTAGCATCAAGTTATGCCGTGTTAACCGAAGATGAAAAAGAATTAGGGGTTTGCTTAGTTGATATTGGTGGTGGCACTACCGATATAGCGATCTTTACTGATGGTTCAATTCGTCATACTTCGGTCATTCCCATCGCGGGTGATCAGGTTACAAATGATATCGCGATGGCATTGCGAACGCCGACTCAGCATGCAGAAGAAATTAAAATTAAATACGCGTGTGCGTTAACGCAGCTCGCGAAAGAAGATGAAACAATTAAAGTTCCCAGTGTTGGTGATCGACCGGCAAGGGATTTATCTCGCATGGCTTTAGCAGAAGTTGTTGAGCCACGATACGACGAATTATTAACGTTAATCCAAGCGGAATTACGTCGTAGCGGTTATGAAGAATTGGTAGCCGCGGGTATTGTTTTAACAGGGGGCACTTCGAAGATGGAAGGTGTTGTTGAATTGGCAGAAGAAATTTTTCACATGCCGGTTCGTTTAGCAAAGCCGTTTGGTGTTTCGGGTTTAGTCGATGTGATTAATAATCCGATTTATGCAACGGCTGTTGGCCTTTTGCAGTACGCCGCAATGCAACAAAAAGACCCAATTAAAACAAATAACCGAGAAGAAGTGCCTTTAGACTTCTTTTCACGCGTAAAACATTGGATTCAAAACAACTTTTAATATTAAATAGTGTTTGCGCATCGCGCAGCTCAGCAAAGGAGAAGGAGCTATGTCTCAGCAACGGGATGGGGATATGTTCGAATTAGCAGATGAACCACAGCAAAATGCAGTTATTAAAGTTATCGGTGTAGGTGGCGGTGGCGGTAATGCTGTGCAGCACATGGTCGTTAATAATGTTGAAGGCGTTGAATTTATTTGCGCTAATACAGATTCGCAAGCGCTACGTAAAGTAGAAGCACGTTCTGTTATTCAATTAGGCGGTGCTGTTACAAAAGGTTTAGGTGCTGGGGCGAATCCTGAAGTAGGACGTCAAGCAGCAATGGAAGATCGTGAACGTATCGCTGAAGCAATCAGTGGCGCGGATATGATATTCATTACAGCAGGTATGGGTGGCGGTACCGGAACCGGTGGTGCACCTGTGGTTGCAGAAGTGGCAAAAGAGTTAGGCATTTTAACCGTAGCGGTTGTGACTAAGCCTTTTCCATTTGAAGGTAAGAAACGTTCATTGATTGCTGAGCAAGGATTGGCTCAGTTAGCAGAAAGCGTTGATTCCTTAATTACAATACCGAATGAAAAGCTTTTGAGCGTATTGGGTAAAAACAGCAGTTTGCTGGACGCTTTTAGCGCAGCAAACGATGTATTGCTAGGTGCAGTACAAGGTATTGCTGATTTGATCATGCGTCCAGGTATGATCAACGTCGATTTCGCCGATGTGAGAACAGTAATGTCTGAAATGGGTCAAGCCATGATGGGCACAGGTTCAGCAACGGGTGATAATCGTGCTCGCGAAGCGGCTGAAGCAGCCATTGGCAGCCCTTTATTAGAAGACGTTGATTTACAAGGTGCTCGTGGCATCTTGGTCAATGTTACTGCGGGCTTAGATCTTACTTTGGGTGAGTTCACTGAAGTCGGTCAAGTAATTGAAGCGTTTGCTTCTGAGCATGCGACGGTTGTTATCGGTACAGTTATCGATCACGATTTAGTCGATGAGCTAAAAGTGACGGTTGTTGCTACCGGTCTTGGTGTTAAGCCAGCCGTGGCAGAAAAGCCTAAAAAGGTTGTTGATAATACAGCGGCAGTAGAACCTGCTAAAAAAGTACCAACAACAGTAGCGGATTATGCTGAATTAGATAAGCCTGCTCACATTCGTAATCAAGCTGCAAAAGCGTTAGCGCCTCGAGCAGACAGCGGTAAAGAGAAGGATATGGACTATTTGGACATACCTGCATTCTTACGCCGACAAGCTGATTAACGAATCGTTACTGGCGTGCTCATCTATAGTTGGTATAATGAGCCGTTAGTAATAATAATTAGTTAGTTTTAATCAACAATATTGGTAAATCGACATGATTCGTCAGCGAACGCTCAAAAATACAATCCGTGCAACCGGAGTTGGTCTGCACTCAGGTGAGAAAGTGTACCTGACGCTTAAGCCAGCCCCTGTCGATCACGGTATTGTATTCCGACGTGTTGACCTTGATCCCATTGTAGATATTCAAGCAAAAGCGACGAATGTGGGTGAAACCACAATGTCGACGACATTAGTTCAAGATGGTGTGCGTGTTGATACGGTTGAACACTTATTATCTGCTATGGCAGGTTTAGGTATAGATAACGCCATTGTTGAATTAAGTGCTCAAGAAGTACCTATTATGGACGGCAGCGCCGGTCCATTTGTTTTCTTGATTCAGTCTGCGGGTATTGCTGAGCAGTCAAAAGCTAAACGCTTTATTCGCATTAAGAAAAAAGTCGAAGTGCGTGAAGGCGACAAAGTTGCATCATTTGTACCTTATAACGGCTTTAAAGTTACGTTTGAAATCGAATTTGATCATCCAGCATTTAAGCAAAGCGCACAAAAAGCCAGTTTAGACTTTTCATCGACGTCTTTTGTTAAAGAAGTCAGTCGTGCACGCACTTTCGGTTTTATGAAAGATATCGAATTCTTGCGCTCTAAAAATCTGGCGCTAGGCGGCAGCGTTAATAACGCAATTGTTGTTGATGAATATCGCGTTTTAAACGAAGATGGCTTGCGCTATGAAGATGAATTCGTAAAACACAAAATTCTAGATGCCGTAGGTGATTTATATCTATTGGGTCATAGCCTGATGGGTGAATTTGTAGGTTTTAAGTCAGGACATGGTTTGAATAACAAGCTATTGCGTGAGCTTGAACTACAAACAGATGCATGGGAATTCGTTGAATACGAAGAAGAAGACGCGCCAATTTCTTATACTAAGCCGGTAGTGGCTACTTAGATGCTCGCTATCAGTGTATGCTAACTCATAAAGTAGCGTACGTTAACTTATTGAAAAGTTAAGAAATTTTGTGATTTTCAAAATAAAGGCCATACTTATTGTGGCCTTTGTTTTATTTGGAGACCTATACTAATAGCCATGAATATCATTATCGTCGGTAAACGACATGGACAATCGAAAACATACTCACTAGGACCCGTAGCCCGTTTCTTGCTGCTTACGTCTATTTGTGTGTTGCCGTTTGCTATGGGCGCGACGGGCTATTTGTTAGCAGCACATCTAGCTGATAAAGGTTTATTAGATCCTATTGCCGCTAAAGCTTGGGAGGAAGACCTTGATGATCAGCGTCAAGAATTACAACAGATACGCCAGCATGCCGACCTAGAACTCGATGGTCTAACCCTTCGATTAGCTGAATTACAAGCCAAACTATTACGCATTGATGCACTGGGTGAGCGTTTAATCGACATCACTAAAATTAATGCTGATGAATTCGATTTTTCGTCAGTACCCGCGGTTGGTGGCCCTGGAACGTTGGGCGAAACCTATCAAGCCCCCGAAATTCAATCTGTCTTAGATAACCTTGCTTCAAGAATCGATCGCCGCGAGCAACAGCTAGAAGTTCTAGATGACCTGCTTCTTGCGAACAAAATTAAAACAGATACCTTTGTTGCTGGCCGACCCATCAAGCGTGGCTGGATGTCTTCTCGTTATGGTAAGCGTACCGATCCTTTTAATGGTCGTTTAGCTTGGCATGCTGGTGTTGATTTTGCGGGCAAAGAAGGATCTGATGTTATTGCCGTTGCTTCTGGCATCGTTACTTGGGCCAGTGATCGTTATGGCTATGGTAAGTTGGTTGAGATCAATCACGGTAACGGTTATAAAACACGCTATGCTCACGGTGCAGAACTTAAGGTCAAACTGGGTGATGTAGTGCGTAAAGGCGATGTTGTCGCCGCTATGGGAAGCAGTGGTCGTTCTACCGGCCCTCATGTTCATTTTGAAGTCTATAAAAACGGGCGTACCGTTGACCCCGCCGCTTATTTACACCGCACCTTGCGCTAAATCTTTGTAATCACTCTTTTTTTTGTTATAAATATGGGAAACCTTGTTTAAAGGCCTTTTAGCGGCCTTCAGGGGCCTTTCTCGCTATTTCTATTTTTTGGGTTTTAAAAACAATAATCATGATCGGTAATCTATTTAGTAAAATCTTCGGCAGCAAAAACGACCGCGAATTAAAACGCATGGGAAAGGTCGTTGTTAAAATTAATGCTTTAGAAGAGTCTTTAGCAGCGCTATCCGATAGCGAGTTGCAAGCCAAAACCCCAGAATTGAAAAAACGCATTGCCGATGGAGCTTCTTTAGATTCTATTTTGCCAGAAGCGTTCGCCGTCTGCCGTGAAGCCAGTAAGCGTATTATGAAAATGCGTCACTTTGATGTTCAGCTCATCGGTGGTATGACCTTGCATGAAGGTAATATTGCAGAGATGCGTACGGGTGAAGGTAAAACCTTAGTGGGTACTCTGGCAACGTATTTAAATGCGTTAACTGGAAAGGGTGTTCATATTGTTACGGTAAACGATTATCTAGCGAGTCGTGATGCTGAGTGGATGCGTCCATTATATGAATACTTAGGTTTAACCTTAGGGGTTGTTGTTCCTGGATTAGATCCAGCGACAAAACGCGCTCAATACGACTGCGATATCACTTATGGCACGAATAACGAATTTGGCTTTGATTATCTACGTGACAACATGGCGTTCTCAACGACTGAGAAAGCACAGCGTGAATTAAATTTTGCCATCGTCGATGAAGTGGATTCTATCTTAATTGATGAAGCCCGTACCCCGCTTATTATTTCTGGCCCTGCGGAAGACAGTTCAGCGTTATATAAAAAGATGAACATCTTGATTCCTCAACTCACTCAGCATATTGAAGCAGAGGAAGGGAAAGAAGGGAAAGAAGAAAAACCGGGTCACTATATCCTAGATGAAAAACAGCGCTCGATTGAACTGACCGAAATGGGTCATGAATACGTAGAAGACATGCTCGAGCAAGAAGGTGTGTTGAAAGAGGGTGAAAGTCTTTACTCTTCTTCTAACTTAACACTTCTGCATCATGTGAATTCAGCATTGCGTGCTCACGTGATTTATCAGAAAAACGTTGATTACATTATTCAAAATAACCAAATTGTAATCGTTGATGAGCACACAGGTCGTACCATGCCAGGACGTCGCTGGGGTGAAGGTTTACACCAAGCGATTGAAGCCAAAGAAGGCGTTAACATTCAGGCTGAAAGCCAAACGTTGGCATCGACTACGTTCCAGAATTTCTTCCGTTTGTATAACAAACTAAGTGGAATGACGGGTACGGCTGATACGGAAGCGTTCGAATTCCATCAGATTTATAACTTGGCAGTTGTGGCTATTCCTACCAATAAACAAGTTAAACGTATCGATTATAACGATTTGGTATTTTTAACTCAGGCCGAAAAATACGAAGCCGTGATTGAAGAAGTACGTGAAGTCGTTGCGCAAAAGCGCCCTGTATTAGTGGGTACTGCATCGATTGAAACATCAGAGTTACTGTCAGCAGCATTAACCAAAGCAAAAGTAGAGCACAGTGTTCTAAACGCTAAGCAGCACGAAAAAGAAGCACAGATTATTGCTCAAGCGGGTGCCGCGGGTTCCATTACCATCGCAACCAACATGGCGGGCCGTGGTACGGATATCGTGCTAGGCGGTAACTGGGAAGTTGAAGTGGCTGCGTTGGATAATCCAACAGAGCAACAGATTGCTGATAGTAAAGCAGCTTGGCAGAAACGCCATGACGATGTATTGGCTGCCGGTGGTTTGCATATTATTGCAACTGAGCGTCATGAATCTCGTCGTATCGATAATCAATTACGTGGCCGAGCAGGCCGTCAAGGTGATGCGGGTTCTTCGCGTTTCTTCTTATCTTTAGAAGACAGTTTAATGCGTATTTTTATGTCGGATAGAATCCGTAACATGATGAAAGCGTTAGGGATGGAAAAAGGCGAATCGATTGAACACCGTATGGTGAGCAATGCGATTGAAAAAGCCCAGCGTAAAGTTGAAGGTCGTAACTTTGATATTCGTAAGCAACTATTAGAATACGATGACGTAGCCAACGATCAGCGCCGTGTTATTTACGATCAGCGTAACGATATTATGGCCTCGGATGATATTTCCGACGTGGTTGCTAATATTCGTCACGACGTTCTACAGGAAGCGATTGATAAACATATTCCTCGTCAAAGCTTAGAAGAACAGTGGGATATTTCGGGTCTTGAAGCAGAACTTAAATCTGAGTTTGATTTGGATTTACCATTGAAGCAATGGTTGGAGTCTGACGATAAGCTTTATGAAGAAAATTTACGCGAGCGTATCACTGCTGCATTAAATGATGCGTATAAAGCGAAAGAAGATTCGGTTGAATCTGTTCCTGGTCAGCCAAATCCATTGCGCATGTTCGAGAAGCAGGTGATGCTGCAAATCGTTGATAATCTCTGGAAAGAGCACTTAGCGACCATGGATCACTTGCGTCAGGGTATTCACCTGCGCGGTTATGCACAGAAGAATCCTAAGCAAGAATATAAGCGTGAAGCATTTGAGTTATTCCAAGAATTATTGGAAAACATGAAGCGTGAAAGTATTCGTATCCTTTCTCATGTGAAAGTGCGCCAAGAAGAAGATGTGCGAGAAATGGAAGAGCAGCGTCGTGCACAGGCAGAAGCTGTCGCGCAGCAATCCAGCTATCAGCATGAATCTGCTGAAAGCATTACTGCAGGTACTGCTGAAGATAGCGAAGAGGCCGAGGTCGCCGAGCAACCGTTTGTTCGAGAAGATAAAAAGGTTGGTCGCAATGAACCTTGCCCTTGTGGGTCAGGTAAAAAATATAAGCAGTGCCACGGAAAATTGACTGCTTAAGCAAATGCTAGGCAGACAGTAAAAGAGGGTGGCTTAGGCTGCCCTTTTTTGTGCGCTCTTTTTATACGTTTATTTTTATGAAAGATTAAAATAATGCAGGTAAAATAGCATCAATAGTAATTTAACAGTGCGAGAACAACATGGCTGTCGGTTTAGAAGTATTAAAAAATTATCACCCAGTAAAAGGTGTTCGTATTGGTATTGCTCAAGCGGGCATAAAGTACGCAGGCCGAAATGATTTAGTGATTTTTGAACTTGCCCAAGGCAGCCGAGTAAGTGGCGTATTTACGCTGAATGCTTTTTGTGCAGCGCCTGTTCAAGTCTCTAAGAAGCATTTAACCAAAGCGGATGTTCGCTATCTGGTGATCAATACGGGTAATGCTAACGCAGGCACAGGGCCACAAGGCATGAGTGATGCGTTAGCAACGTGTGAACAACTTGCGCAGCTAACCGGAGTTGCCGCTCATCAAATATTGCCCTTTTCCACAGGCGTTATTGGCGAGCCACTGCCAATGGTTAAACTGCTTGCTGGATTACCCACAGCACTAGCAAACTTAGCTTCAGATGTTTGGTCAGTTGCGGCAGAAGGCATCATGACGACCGATACCTTGCCAAAAGGTTATAGCCAGCAAGTTGAAATTGCTCAGCTGGACGGTAACAGTATTGACAGTAAAAATACTGATCTAATAACCATTTCAGGCATCTCAAAAGGTGCAGGTATGATCATGCCCAACATGGCAACCATGCTCGCTTACCTCACCACAGATGCTGTGATCGCCAAGCCATTATTAGATATAATGTGCAAAGAATTGGCTGATAAATCCTTCAACCGTGTAACGATTGATGGTGATACCTCGACTAACGACTCGTGTATGCTCATTGCCACGGCGCAAGCCGAAATGGCAGAAATTAGCAGCAAAGACGATCCTCGTTATGGTGCGATGTTCGATGCCTTATTGGAAGCCTTTATGATTCTTTCACATGCGATCGTGCGTGATGGCGAAGGCGCAACCAAGTTCGTCACCATGGAAGTTCAACAAGCCGCCAGTGTGCAAGAAGCGTTAGATGTTGCTTACACCGTTGCGCACTCGCCACTGGTAAAAACGGCGTTATTTGCATGCGATGCTAATTGGGGTCGTATTTTAGCCGCTGTTGGTCGTGCGGGCGTGCAGAACATGATTTTAGAAGATATTGATATTTACCTTGATGATGTTTGCATTGTTAAGAGCGGTGGCCGTGCCGCAAGTTATACTGAAGAAGCAGGTGCCGCAATTTTTGCTCAGCCTGAAATTACCATCAGCATTCGTTTAGGCCGTGGCGATATCACCGAGCGTGTTTGGACGACAGATCTTTCTCATGAATATGTCAGCATCAATGCTGATTACCGTTCTTAAGTTACCGCTATTATGAAAAAATTCGTTCATGTCGCTGTCGGAGTTATTTTTGATAGCGCGCCTGAAAATGTTTCTGCGGGTAAAAGCAAAATACTCATAGCCAAACGTGCAGATCACCAGCACCAAGGTGGTTTGTGGGAATTTCCCGGTGGTAAAGTTGAATTGGGAGAAAGTATTCAGGTAGCATTGCAGAGAGAGTTGGAGGAAGAGCTTGGCTTGCAATCGTCGGCTGATGATATGCAGCCGCTAATCTCTATTCCATTCCATTACCCAGACAAGTCGGTTTTGCTGGATGTATGGGCTGTGTATAACGCGACTGAGTTTTTAAAAACGGATGATATTGAGTTATTTGATTTTAAAGATTCTAAGCTTGTCGGCAAAGAGGGCCAGCCATTAGTTTGGGTTGAGCATTCTGAACTGGCCAACTATGAATTCCCTGCGGCTAATAAAGCAATTATTGATGCGCTGCTATTACCCCCCAAAATAGCCATCAGCCAAGACAGCAATAACCCAGATATCATTTTAAGTCAGGTAGCGAATACATTAAAAAACCATAGCAATATCTGGATTCAGCTACGGGCTCCCAGCTTAGGTCAGCTGCAATATACTCAGCTCGCCATGAAGCTTTATGGCATATGCCATGAAGCAGGTAGTAAGCTGATTTGGAATTGCCCGCTTGAGTGGTATCAAGTAGCTTTTGCCGATGGCTTGCATCTTTCTAATAAAAATTCGCTTAATTCAGGCTTGGATACAGCTAATGAGCGTCCAATTCCTGCTAATCAATGGTTAAGTATGGCTTGCCATAATTTAACCGAACTTGAAGTTGCGCAAAACATTGCAGACTATGTATTAGTCTCACCGGTACATGAAACTACCACTCATCCACAAGCGAATGCATTGACTTGGTCAGGGTTTAAAGTAATTACCGATCAAGCGCGAATCCCTTGCTACGCATTGGGTGGAGTGACAATGTCAGAATCTCAAACTTGCATTCAATTTGGCGGTCAGGGGATTGCGGGTATTCGCTGCTTTATGGCTGACGAAAAAAATATAACGAGGAAAAATAATGAAAGTTAAATGCCCTACCTGTAGCAAAAACGTTATCTGGTCAGAGAAAGCGAAAGATCGCCCCTTTTGCAGTGAGCGCTGCAAGTTGATTGACCTAGGTGCTTGGGCAGATGGCAGCCATGCAATACCGGGAAAAACCGTTGAAGAAGAAATGATGTCTCAGCAATGGGAAATGGAACAGCAAAACTCTGAGCTACATTAGCGGTAGCGTAGAGTTTTTGCTGGCTATTGGCCGTTTGTTAATAGCGCTTGATGTAAGGCTTCTACCCGAGTATCCAAAGTTTCTAGAGGTAAGCTATTATCAATCACCCAGTCTGCATGGGTTAAACGCTTCTCTCTGGAAATCTGTGCAGCAATAATGCGTTTTACTTGCTCTACATCGTTATCATCCCGCGAGCAGGTGCGTTCAATCTGAGTGGCTTCTGGCACATCCACCACAATCACGTTGTCAACTAACGCCACTTGTCCGCTCTCTATTAGTAAAGGCGATGCGAGTATCGTATAGGCAGAGGTTGAACTGATTAAATCTCGAATAATTTCGTCGCGTATTCTTGGGTGCGTAAATACTTCTAACTGCTTACGCTTTGCTTCATCAGTGAATACCTGTTGGCGCAACCACGCTCGGTTTAAAGTATGATCGGCTAATAAAACCTCAGGCCCAAAAAAGTCTTTAATGTCATGCCAAGCAGGTTGGTTAGGTTCTACGATTGTACGTGCTGCAATATCCGCATCGACAACGTGAATCCCTAATGCTTTAAAGCGATTGCTGACAGCGGTTTTACCACTGCCAATGCCACCTGTTAAACCAATAATTAATTTTTTCATAACGTCTTTATGATTATAGAGCTTGAGTTTAAAGCTACCGAACCCCAGGCAGATACCATTCCATAATTTCATTACCCCACATTGCCGCAATCCAACCTGCAGCAGCCAAATAAGGGCCAAAAGGAATAGGAATGTTTTTATCGCGACCCAAAATCATAATGCCCGCAATCCCCACAACGGCCCCGACGATTGACGATAATAAAATAATCATCGGCAAAAACTGCCAGCCAAACCAAGCGCCTAACGCAGCTAATAGCTTGAAATCACCAAAGCCCATACCGTCTTTACCGGTGGCGAGTTTAAACAACCAATAAACCGACCATAGCGATAAATACCCCGCCATTGCGCCAATAACCGCACTTTGTAAGTCGACAAAGGTATGATCAATATTCAGCAATAAACCTAACCACATCAGCGACAGCGTCATGGTATCGGGCAGAATTTGATGATCGATATCAATCATGCTCATCGCCACTAAAGACCAAGTGAATACCAGCATGGCGGCTAACTGAATAGAAAAAGGGAATTTTATTAATAATGCCAAACTTAATAAACCCGTCGCTAATTCTACTAACGGATAACGAATAGAAATTTTAGTTTCTTGGCCTTTTTCAGCACAGCCAGAACATTTACCTTTTAATAACACAAAGCTAATAATAGGAATATTCTGCCAAGCTTTTACTGGGCTATGACAGCGCGGGCAATGAGAAGCAGGCTTAGAAAGTGTATAAGGCGACTCAAGATCTTTTAGCGCAGAATGCTCCGGAAGGCTATCGGCTAGACCTTTGCTATCAATTAGCCAACTGCGAAACAGCATAATTGGATAGCGCAAAATAACCACGTTAAGAAAGCTACCGATTAATAACGATAAAATAAGAATAACAACGGGCAGGGCATAAGGCTGGTATTGCAGAGAATGCGCAATTTCCGATAGAGATAGGAATTCAATAGCCATTACATTGCATTTCCCATTTCAAAGATTGGTAAGTACATGGCGACAATAAGACCACCAATAACAACTCCTAAAAAAGACATGACTAGGGGTTCCATCATAGCGGTTAAGCCATCAACCGCATTATCAACTTCATCTTCAAAATAGTCTGCTGCTTTACCAAGCATGCTGTCTAAAGCACCAGATTCTTCACCAATACTGGTCATTTGCACCACCATATTAGGAAAAACCCCTGTGGCTCTCATAGCAAAATGCATTTGTTGACCTTGAGATACTTCGTCGCGAACATTGAGTACTGCTTTTCGATAAACAGAATTACCGACAGCCCCTGCGACAGACTCAAGTGCTTCGACAAGTGGTACACCCGCTGCAAATGTTGTGGCCAGTACTCTTGCAAAGCGAGCGACGGCAGCTTTCATGATTAAATCACCAAAAATAGGAGCTTTAAGTAAACCTGCTTCAAATTTATCTTTAAAAGCCGGAGATCGTGCTAACGCTTGTTTTAAGCCAACGACAAAACCGACAATAATAGCTAGCATCACCCACCAATAGGCTTGGGTCCATTCGGAAATTGCGACCACCATTTTTGTAGGGGCGGGCAACTCAGAGCCAAAGCTTTTAAACATGGATTCGAAAGTAGGAACAACTTTTACTAATAGAATAACAGTTACAATGGCGGCAATCGTCAGAGTCACTGCCGGATACATCATTGCTTTTTTAATCTTCTTTTTTAACGCTTCTGTTTTTTCTTGATAAATGGCAACTTTATCAAGCATTTGCTCTAAAGCACCTGATTGTTCACCTGATTCAATCAAATTACAAAATAATTCGTCAAAGTGTTTAGGGTGTTTTTTTAGTGCCGAAGCAAAGTCATTACCCGCAGAAACATCATCTCTAACTTGTCCAATGAGTGTCTTCATAGCAGGGTTGTCGACACCATCTCCGACGATATCAAAAGATTGAACTAAGGGGACGCCAGCCTTCATCATAGTCGCCATTTGGCGAGTAAAAAAACTAACGTCTGTCGGTGTTATTTTTCTAGCACCATTGCCAAAGCTGAATAAAGGCGTTGCTTTTTTCTTTACTTTGCCAGGCTGAATACCCTGCTTGCGCAATTGAGCTTTAACAGTCGCTAAATTGGCCCCAGAGATTGCTCCCTTTATTTTCTGCCCTTTGCGGTTAAGTCCTTCCCACTCAAATTCTTGTGTTTTTTGTTTTTTATCTTTGGCCATTTTTAAATTCCGCTTTTAAATCTATAAAAGTCGCTAGACGTATCAATCTGCTGTGACTCGGTTGGCTTCTTCAAGGCTCGTAATCCCTTGGGCGACTTTTTCTAATGCAGAGGTTCGCAAGTTGTTGAACCCCTCTTTTTTTGCAATCGCTGCAATTTCTAGAGAATTACCATCGTCCATAATAATTCTAGAGAGTGCTGGAGTGATTTTTACTACCTCGTAAATACCTACTCGACCTTTGTAGCCTTTATTGCATGCATCACAGCCTTTTGCTTGGAAAAATATACCATTTGTAATCAGTTCTTCAGGCATGCCGTTATCCAGTAAAACTTGCTTTGGAATATCGGCAGGCTGCTTACAAGCGCTGCATAAACGTCGGCCCAAACGCTGGGCGATAATAAGGCTTACAGAGGTTGCAATATTAAACGATGGCACCCCCATGTTGGCTAAGCGGGTGAGTGTTTCTGGAGCACTGTTGGTGTGTAACGTTGATAAAACCAAGTGACCTGTTTGTGCCGCTTTAATAGCAATCGAGGCGGTATCTAAATCTCGAATTTCACCCACCATGATGATATCAGGGTCTTGGCGCAAGAAAGATCGCAGTGCCTCACCAAAATCCAAACCTACTTTGTGATTGACGTTTACTTGGTTGATACCTTCAAGGTTAATTTCAACAGGGTCTTCTGCTGTAGAAATGTTTGTTTCTTCGGTATTAAGAATGTTCAAACCTGTGTACAACGATACCGTTTTACCAGAGCCCGTAGGGCCTGTTACCAGAATCATACCTTGAGGTTGAGCTAAGGCTTCCATATATAATGCTTTTTGCTTTTCCTCATACCCTAGGGCATCAATTCCCATTTTGGCGCTAGAAGGATCTAGAATACGCAATACAAGTTTTTCACCCCAGAGTGTGGGTAAACTGTTTACACGAAAATCGATGGCTTTGTTCTTCGATATTTTCATCTTGATACGGCCATCTTGCGGCATGCGGCGCTCAGATATATCCATTTGAGACATAACTTTTAAGCGTGCTGCAATCTTGCCTGAAAGATTAACCGGAGGGCTGGAGACTTCATGCAATATACCATCAGTACGGTAACGCACACGATAGCGTTTTTCATAAGGCTCAAAGTGAATGTCAGATGATCCGCCTTTGATGGCGTCTAATAACATTTTATTAACAAAGCGAACGATGGGGGCATCATCACCAGTGCCAGGCTCTTCATTTTTATGAGCATCTTCTGGGTTTTCGATGTCGATATCGAGGTCTTCATCGTCGAAGTCGTCGAAAGCATTATCTTCAGCGGAAACAAATTTTTCTACTATAGCGGCAAGTTTATTCTCTTCAACCAAAATAGGTTCAATATTCATACCTGTATTGAACTTTATTTCATCAATCGCGGTGATATTTGAAGGATCGCTTTGAGCTAAAAATAGACGGTTGCCACGTTTGAATAGTGGTAAAACACGATGTTTCTCAATCAAATCATTACTGACGATATCTTTAACTAATAATTCAGTATCAAAGGCAGCAAGATCCAGTAATGGCAGGCCAAATTCAGTAGAAGCAAACAGAGCCACCTGCAAAGGGTCGATGAAGCCTTTTGCGACTGCAATGGTTATAAACGATGATTTTTCATTTTTGGCAATTTCCATTGCTTGTTGAGCTTTTTCAGCTTCAATTAGGCCTGCTTGTGCTAAAGATCGGGCTAAACCATTGAGATTCATACAGTGACTGCTTTTTGTTATTACGCTTTCTCAAGTGTACTGCATATATTCATGAATAGGAAAGGCTGGGGCTGTGGAAAGTGAGCAATGGTGAAAGGATCTGCAAGAAGTGTGACGCTGGTAGGTAAAATTATATATGAGGCACAAAAAAGGCCCCGAAGGGCCTTTAAAGGAGTAGCTAATCAGTGATTAGCTTCCGCCATTTGCATTACGCGTTAGATATTGCTTAACAAGAGTAACAGTATCTGCATCTAATGTTGCAGCTGGAACGAATTTACTGGTCCAAGTCGTTACAGAGCCAGCAAAATCAGGCGTTAATGTAATGGAGTTTCCTGTTATACCAGCAAATACATCATCACCTAGTGCGATAGTAATTTCACCACCTGCTGCAATAGCAGCAGATTTAACTTCGCTGGAAAACTTAGGTTCATTACGCATGCCGATTTTTTGCCATTCTGCTTTTGCAGCTCCTGCCGCAATGGCGGGTACAGCAATTCCTTCGTTATTTGTTAGTGCAATGGCTGTTTTAATGTTACTTACAGTAGCCATTGCCGTTGCAACTTTAGTACGCACAATATAATCACGGTACATAGGGATTGATACAGAAGCTAGAATACCGATAATCGCAACAACGATCATCAATTCAATTAGGGTAAAACCGCTTTGTTGTTTTTGCATGGACTGCTCCAAAAGTTCTTTTTAGGAATGAGCGTTCTAAAGGATCGCTCTTATTGTTTGTATCTCATATCTTGCAGGTAGTATGCCAAGTAATTAGGTTTTGGCTCAAAATCCTTCAAGGGCAGTCCAGAGCATACATGGGTAGGTTTTTTTCGTCTATGCGCGTGAAGGGTTTTCTACTCAGTAGACGAAAATAGTGTGAACTAGCTGACAAAAATTGTCAGATGTTGGCAATTTTATGGGTTGTTGAGCCCGTTACTGAGCTCTAATTTTTCTTGGTAGGGTTTAGCGGTTGAATCTTTCCAATTGTAATTTATTAAAGCCTTATTTTGCAGTGTGATGAGATTCTGCCCATTCCACCATGAATATTGCTTTTGACTTAACAGTTCAGAATAAATTTTAGGCTTTATCACGACTTTACCTTGCGGAGTAATTCTATAGGCATGAGCCGCTTGTTTAAAAATATCAGCTTCATTTATTCGAGAGTTTCTTGTTGCGCTGACATTATAGCCAGTTTCAAAGCTGAGCCAATGGCGAGTAGGCTTATGGTCTGATAATAAATCCATGCCATCAAAACTAGAGTGATTCGAAGGGGGTATTGAAAGTAGTCTGAGTAAAGTCGGTGCGATATCAATAAGCGATGCTAATTGAGAATCATTTTGTGCTGGCAGTGTTGGATGTTGAATACCTAGCACAACATGATGCTGACTAATTTGTTTTGAGCTAGTGCCATGACCAAAGCCCGTTAGCGTTTCTTTTTTACCATTTGGCCAGGTGAAATCTTTTATATCAGACGGTAGTGTTTCGCCATGATCAGACATTATAATTTGAGTCGATAAATTATTAATGATTCCCATGCTTTTCAAGGCTTTGTATACAGCAGCTACTTGTTTATCGGCCATTGCTACGGTATTCGCATAAGCTTCTTCGCTTGTCTCAGTGTCAGTGGAGGTGCGCCAGCTAAAGGGATGGTGCGGCAAGCAAAAGTGAAAAGCTAAAAAGAAAGGTTTATTACCAGCGTTTTCTTTTTGAAGACTTATTTTATTAATTAAATAGTCGCTAAAATTTTCAGGATTGTAGGTTATAGGCGAAGCGCGATTGAGTGTTGAATAAGGCAGAATATATTCAGCAGCAGGTAATAAGGTCGCTAAATTCAATAAGGGGATATCAGCAAACGTCCCTAGAATAAAATCTGCTAAACCATAGGGAGGCCCAAATACCTGATCAAAGCCTAGTTCAGGGGTTATATTGGCAAATCGTTTTTCATCACTGGCATAGATTGTGTAATAGTTATTGTCTTGTAAGGTGTGAGCGAGAGTCTTTACCCCTTTAAAGCGCTCTGGGTCTGTTAAGTTAAACTCTGCTTTATGATGAATGGGTTGCTGTCCTGTTAATACTGACATCCATGCAGGAAAAGTACGCGCTAAGGGTGTATAGGCTTGTGTGAAATTATGGCTATTTTGTAACTGTTTGCTTATAAAAGGCGCGATACTTTTGCTGTGTTTTGATGTCGTGGTGGCGTCAGGTCTTAAAGAATCAATACTGAAAACAATAATGTTTTTGTTTTCTTTGAATGTCTTGTTATTAAAAGACAGTTGGGAGAAGTTCATACTGAGTAATAAAACAATAATAACAATAAAGCTGAATATTAACCGGTTTTTATTGATGGATGCAGTGTTTATTTTTTTAAAATCTAAAATAGAAATAAATATAATAAAAAATAATAAAAAAACTATGCTGGTGGGTATTTTACTGTCTAAGGAAAAGCTGGAGTGTGGGAATAAAATCGAATTACTAAAGATGACTATGAAAAAAAATAAACTAATAAAGAGTAATCTAGACAGCGCAGGTCTTAATTTAGATGAGTGTTTTACATACTGATGAAGATTCAATGCAAGCAATAGAAATGAAGTATGTATAACGACTGTAACAATAAAAAACTGCAATAATTCTATAGAGAAATAGCTGCCCAATGCATCTCTATAGTTTAAAGAAGAAAATACCTTCTTATCGTCAAACATTAGCGCGAATTTTATCGTTAAAAATAATGCTTGGACACTTATTAGGGCAAGTGCGTAAAAAAAAGAATGTGTCACTAAGGTCATTTGCAGCAGGTCACTTGCAGTAAGTCTTGAGTTTAGAGGCTATTGGATCGGAATGTCTAGAATAAAACCAGCATTTTGCACTTGATCTGGTTAGTGCTAATTCAATAAGGTGGTCTTTTGTGGCTGCGTCGTTCCCAGACATCCAGTGTTCAGGTGAAAAATACAGCGGATATTTTGCATTCCATTCTATCCAGTTGTCACTGGCTGAATCGTTTTTAGAATTAACTACTTGAGCAGAAAATATTATATAAGTCATTAGAGCTAAAACTGATAGTAATAGAGTAGTTTTTAATAGCGGCTGTGTTTCTTTTTTTGTGCTGGGGATGGACAGTGTTAATAATATTAGAACTATGAATAATCCAAAGGCGTGATATAAAACGCCGTCTGTCAAAGCGTGGATCGCAGCTGAGATAATGCAAAGAAATATGAGTGAGTTTTTTCTGTTATCTAGCTTACTCTGTCTAATAGAAAACAATATTATTAAGCCTAAAGGGATTGTTAAACCAATAAGACCGTATGAGAAAATTAACTGTATGATAATGCTGTGTGGTTGAGAAATGCCAGTAATACTGGGCATTATGTAGCGGAATGCATCTGCTCCGGTACCTAGAATAGGAGCATTGCTCCACCAGTAACTAATTGAATCTTGATAGATTTTTAATCTATTAGCTGAAATTTGATTTAAATCAATATCATTGCCTGGATTAAACCAAGCCAAAAGATGAAATAGATTTAAGCTTCCAGATTGTACAATAAAAAATTGAGACAGTATTGCCCCTATAAGTATAGAAAGTAATACCCATTTAATATTTTTTGTAGAAATAATCATGTAAATAATAGTGGCTACAATAATGCCCAGTAATGCTCCGCGGCCACCTAGCCAGAAAGCTAAACCCCATGATAATGAAAGATAAAGTATTGCGAATAGGCGTTTATCTTTTGCATGGCTTTCTAATAGCCAATACCCTAAAGGAAGTACTGTGCCAACAAAATAACCATAGTGGCGAATGTTATTAAAAAAAGGCGAGCTTGGTACCCATTTATAGCTATAGGGGTCTTCTAAAGCAAACCATAGACCGATATAGCAAATAAGGGAAAATAATAATGCAGAAATAATGCCGTATAAAATGAGGTTTTTATATTGTGGTGATTGTTGTATGAGCAAATAAATAAAAAGTCCGAAGATAAAACTGATTAATAATTCAAACCAACGAACTATTCCAGCCCAAGGGTGCTCTCCTAGCACAGTGGATAGTCCTGCCCAGAGTAACCATATTATGAGTAATGCACTGTAGCGACGAGAAATATTCCATTGTTTTAAATTTGCGATGCTAAGCGTTGCAAGTGCAATAAAACCAAGCTCAAGAAATACGGTTATTGCTCGTGTTGCAACAGATGGCCAAAAGGCAGTAAAAGACTCGCGTAATAATAAAAAGGCAATTGGTGAGCATGCCAGAAACAAAAAAGGTATTGAATGACGATTTAAGCTGATTCCAAATAACTTCATGAGATAAATATCCTTATTCGTCAGTTAAACCAACCGCATCGACAAATCAACCGCAGTACAATCTTTGGTCAGCGCCCCAATAGAAATATAATCCACCCCAGTTTCAGCATAAGCGCGCAAGGTCTTGGTAGTAATGCCACCCGAGGCTTCAAGCTTCGCTCGCTTGGCAATGCCAGAAGCATTCTTTGCGTTAGCAAACGTCTTGTTCAAGGCAACCGCTTCAACCATTAACGCAGGGCTGAAGTTATCCAACATAATAATGTCGGCACCGGCTTTTAAGGCAGTGGTGAGTTCTTCTAGCGACTCGACTTCGACTTCGACTTTTTTGCCCGGTGCAATCAAGTGTGCTTTTTCGACGGCTTGCTTAATACTGCCACAGGCGTGGATGTGGTTTTCTTTAATTAAAAAAGCATCGTATAAGCCGATTCTATGGTTATTGCAGCCATCGATAAGGCTGACGGCGTATTTTTGGCCTATACGCAAACCCGGTAAGGTTTTACGAGTATCCAGCAATTGAACCCCAGTACCTTCTACTATTTGTGCGTAGTGTTGGCACAAGGTTGCGGTTGCGGATAACGTTTGCAAAAAATTCAGTGCCGCGCGTTCACCTGTTAATAGCGAACGAGCAGAACCTGTTAGTTCGAATAATACTTGGTTGGGGCGTACCCATTGGCCGTCGCTGACTTTCCAGTTCACACAAACGCTTGGGTCGAGTTGTGAGAACACTTCGTTTACCCAGGCTGAACCTGCAATGATGGCGCGGTCGCGGCTGATGATTCTGGCGGTTGCTTGGCTTTCGGCAGGGATTAGCTGTGCGGTGATATCGCCGTTTGCCAGCAGGTTTCCCGCTGCGTCGCTGCCTATATCTTCTAATAGCGCTTGTTTAACGGTATTGCAGATGTCATTTTTAAAAGGGGTTAAATCAAGCGGCATAGCTTACTGTCTCGTGAATCTGTTTGGTAGGGTTTTCTGGCTAGCTTTTACACTAGCCTTGTTTATTAAATGTCTTTTTAAACAGCTTTCTTCTTAAACTGTTTTTTTAAGCTTCTGCTCAGGACGCTTCTTTGTCTAAGGCACTTTTCTTTTGTGCCGCTTTGGTCAATTTAAATACCACGGGGCTAAGCAAGAGTAGAGCGACTAAGTTTGGCAGTGCCATTAATGCATTAAGCGTATCTGCGACCAACCAAGCTAAATCTAACTCGAACGTAGCACCTATTGGAATGGCTAATACCCAAACAATACGGAAGATAATAATCGATTTTACACCGAACAGGTATTCAGCGCACTTTTCACCGTAAAAAGACCATCCTAGTAACGTGGTAAAGGCAAAAATGATGAGGCCGAAGGTAACAATCATTTCGCCAAAATTGAAGCCTCCAATGGAGGGAAAGCCTTGGCTAAAAGCAGCGGCGGTTAAATTTGCCCCTGATAGCGCCTTACCTGTACCCGGGTCGATGACTTGCCAAGCACCCGAAGCAACAATAACCAAGCCTGTAATGGTACAAATTACTAGGGTGTCAATGAAGGTGCCCAGCATGGCGATGGTGCCTTGCTGAACTGGATTATTGGTTTGCGCTGCTGCGTGGGCAATCGGTGCGCTACCTAGACCTGCTTCGTTAGAGAAAACACCGCGTGCAATACCAAAACGAATCGCCATCCAGACACTGGCGCCCGCAAAACCGCCTGCGGCTGACGCAGGGGTGAAGGCGTAGGTTAATATGGTGCTGAATGCTGCAGGAATTCGATCAAAATAAATAACTAATAGAATCAGACCACCAATAATGTAGGTGATGGCCATAAATGGGACGAGTTTGCCCGCAACCGTGGCAATACGTTTGATTCCACCCAATAATACCAAGGCGGCGAGAATAGCCATGATAATCCCAGTCGTTAGCTCTGATACTTGAAATGAACTGTGCATCACATCGGCAACGGAGTTGGCTTGCACGCCATTACCAATGCCGAAACCTGCGATCATGCCAAAAAAGGCAAAGGCCGTGGCCATCCATTTCCAGTTAACCCCAAGGCCATTTTTTATGTAATACATTGGGCCGCCAACAAAGTTGCCGTTTTCGTCTTTTTCTCGATAGTGCACGGCTAATACGGCTTCTGAGTATTTTGTTGCCATGCCTATTAAGGCGATCATCCACATCCAAAATAAAGCACCTGGGCCGCCCATGGCGATGGCTGTTGCAACCCCTGCGATATTCCCCGTGCCTATGGTGGCTGAAAGCGAGGTCATTAAAGCGTTAAAACCAGAAATATCTCCCTCGCCCTTTGCCTTGCGGCCAGACCATAAAAGGGAGAAACCTTTTTTGATATTAAGGATAGGGTAGGCTTTTAGACCCAAGGTAAGAAAGAGACCTGTAATCGCAATTAGCAATAACATTGGGGGACCCCATGCCCATCCATTAATGGTATTGATAATGTCGACCATGAAGTCTTCCTTCTATATGATTTTTATTTAATGTTTCTGACACTATACTCGGCTGATGGTATGAGTCAAAATCAATGGTATAAAACTTTTAAAATAAGGCTGAAATGTGAAACAAAGCCACGCTACGGCACTTGTTATTCATGATAACTGGTTGAATATTGCGCAACAATGCCCGTCGCCTAATTATAATGAGCGCCCTGATAACGAAGTTTCGTTACTGGTGATTCACAATATCAGCTTGCCACCGAAGCAATATGGAGGACCTTTTGTAGAAGATTTTTTCTGCAATCGACTAGATGTTAATGTCGATCCTTATTTTGCTGAGATAGCGCATTTGCAGGTATCCAGTCATTTGTTCATTCGTCGTGATGGTTCTGTTATTCAGTTTGTACCTTTTAATCAGCGCGCTTGGCATGCGGGCTTATCGCATTATGGGGGCCGAGATAACTGCAATGATTTTTCCATTGGTATCGAAATGGAAGGCTGTGATGATGAGGCTTATAGTGATGAGCAATATGCGTGCTTGCAGCAAGTAACACAGTCGTTGATGCTGGCCTATCCGCAGGTTTCTCGCGATCGAATTACGGGGCATGAGTTTATTTCGCCTAGGCGTAAAACCGATCCCGGCTCGGCCTTTAAGTGGCAGACGTTATTTTCTGGATTGAGCTGCTAAACTGTATCTATAGGCTGTTCACTGGGTCGGTTATCGATAGACTCATACAAAAATATTAGTGGGTTATTACATGAAGTTTTTGATCTTATTTATCACCCTAGTACTGCAACATTATCGTGGTATTAATCGAAGCACGACGACGAGCCGCAGTTTTAGTAAGTGGTTCTATTTGTTTCAGGGGCGTCCGTGGTTGCAAAAACTGGGGCGTACAGGGCGGTACATTTTAATCGTCTTTATACCGTCAATTGTTATTGGCGGTTGCTTCATCATTATAGAAGACCAGCTGTTAGGTTTGCCCGCGATTATTTTAGAGGTCGCCTTATTACTGTATGTGTTAAGTCACGCTGATTTTGAGCGCCATGTTACTCAGTATCGTAAAGATCTAGAGAATGGTGATGTTCAAGGCGCTTATCGTTGTGCAGAGCAATACTTATCGATTCCTGAAATTGAATTGAGTGATGAGCTGGCTAAGATGCACGACCAGGTATGTCATACTATTTTGCACCGCTGGTTTGAGTTTTTCTTTTTAATGATATTTTGGTTTTTGGTATTGGGTGTGCCGGGGGTTTTGTTGGCTTGGTTTAGTCTGCAATATTCTCAGCTGGTGCATTGTGAAGAGAAAGCTTGGCGTCCGATGCATTGGTTGTCTTGGATTCCTGCACGTTTATTGGGTTTAACGTTTGCGTTGACGGGAAATTTTGTACAAGGCGTTGTCATCTGGAAGCAAACATTATGGAAGGGACGTGCGCCAGCAGATATCGTTTTATATAAAGTTGCGTTAGCTTCTTTATCGGGAAAAAACGATAAAGAGAGCTGTATGGATGCGATGACGAATGCTGAGGCGAATACTAAAGTAGCATGCGATCAGATGTTGGAATTACAAATGTTGCATCGTCGCAGTGCGATTGTTTGGTTGGTGATTATCGCTTTAATCACCATTGTGGGTGGTACGCTTTTTAAAGTGAGCTATTTATCGGGTTTGTAGGACGCCAGCATGAGCTGTGCATGTTCGCTCAGCTCGATCACTTTGCAGCCATTTCCGTACATGCTTGGGGTTATGCGATCGTTCCACATAACTTGAGCTTTGACTTGGCCCGTGCGGCGGCTATCGATATTCGGTGGAATATCCACCATGTCGACTTCTAATATGGTACCAATTTCTAACGGTGTATAAGATGACAACATGATGCCACTGGCTGAAAAATCGACCATTAATCCGATGTATTCTTTTGAGTCATGCAGAAACAAGCTGACGGTAGCTTCTAGAACTTGTCTTGCATGTATGCGATTTTCTTTGCCCATAGCGGTATACTTCCCCGAATATTAATAAATAAATTATAGACGTTATTTAGCAAAATGTTTGTTGATTAACAGCCATGAACAGCGGCATGAGTGACTGACATGAATAATCAAGTGCATTTGGTATTGGGTGGAGCGCGTTCGGGGAAAAGTCGTTTTGCTGAACAAGCGGCCATCGAGTCGGGTAAAGAGGTTGTCTATATTGCGACGGCCACGGTTTATGATGATGAAATGCAGCAGCGAATTAATCGCCATATTGATGATCGACCTGAGCATTGGGTAACCGTAGAGCAGCCTTTATTATTAGCGGAAGCGCTTAAGCAGCATGCTCATAAAGATGTTTGTGTATTGGTTGATTGTTTAACGTTATGGCTGACCAATGTGCTTATGACTGAGCAAGATCAATCCACGGCTATTGATAGCGATATAAAATCGCTGGCGGATTATAAAGAAGAATTATTAGGCACTTTAGCGGACTTGCCCGGGCAGGTAATTTTGGTCAGTAATGAAGTTGGCCAAGGTATTGTGCCAATGGGGGCGTTGAGTCGACGTTTTGTGGATGAGGCGGGTTGGTTGCATCAAGATATTGCGCGTATCGCTGAAAAGGTAACGCTGGTTGTTGCAGGCTTGCCCATGGTATTGAAGTCCTGAAATATTAATTATCACGAAATCTAAATTGAGTTGAGAATATGACACAAGCTTGGTGGGAAAATGATTGCTTAGCGATTAATGAAAAAGTGAAAACTCAGGCTGAAGAGCGCCAAGGCATGTTAACAAAGCCACCAGGTTCTTTAGGGCGTTTGGAAGATGTTGCAATCACATTAGCCAGTTTGTATGGTGATGAAAAACCTGAAATTAAACAGCCTCTTATTACTATTTTTGCGGGTGATCATGGTGTCGTTGCACAAGGTGTTTCTGCTTTTCCGCAGGCGGTGACTGTTGAGATGATTCGCAATTTTGTGAAGGGCGGGGCGGCAATTTCAGTATTGGCGCAAGTGAACGATGCTGAATTGAAGGTGGTTAATTGTGGAACGGCTTTTGAAGTAGATTTTGCTGATGACTATGAGGCTTTGATCGATAAACAAGTCGGGCCGGGAACTGCGGATTTAAGTTTAGAAAGTGCGATGAGTGCTGAGCAGTTAACGCAAGCGCTAAGCATTGGTCAGCAGGTTGTTGAGCAGGGTAAAAAAGACGGTATCGATTTATTCATCGCGGGTGAAATGGGGATTGGTAATACCACGCCTGCGGCGGCGTTAGGCTGCGCTTATACGGGCCAGTCGGCGGCGGTTATGACAGGACGTGGTACCGGAATTGATGATGCTGGGTTAACGCATAAAATTATGGTTATCGAAAAAGCGTTAGCGCGTTTGCAGTTGACTGAGTTAAGTGCGGAGCAAATTTTAAAAGAGCTGGGTGGTTTTGAAATCGCTGCGATTGTGGGGGCTTATATACGCTGTGCGCAGTTGGGTATTCCTGCGCTGGTGGATGGTTTTATTACCACCGCGGCGGCGTTAGCGGCGTGTAAAATGAACCCTCAAGTTCATGACTGGTTATTGTTTAGTCATCAGTCCGATGAGCCAGGCCATCAGTTTATGCTAGAAGCCTTAGAGGCTAAGCCGTTATTGCATTTGGGTTTACGCTTAGGTGAAGGCAGCGGTGCGGCGACGGCTTTGCCTTTATTGCGCCAAGCTTGTGCGTTGCATAATGGCATGGCAACGTTTGCTGAAGCGGCTATATCTTCAGCGTCTGAAGAGACTGCGTCTTAGTCGGCGGTGTAAAAGTAACCTTGTGACAAGTAAAGTCACTCGTTTTATAAGAAGACATAAAAATGCAACCCACTTTTATTGATGTAATGCGCCATGGTGAACCTGAAGGCACGTGTTCTGATGGGGGTACAATTTTACGCGGCAGTACCGATGATGAGTTAACCCCAAAAGGTTGGGCGCAAGCACGTAAGCGCACTGACATGTTATTGGAGAGTGGCGAGCAGTGGGACGTTATTATTTCCTCTCCTTTGCTTCGTTGTGCAAATTTCGCTCAGTCTTTGGTTTTAAAAAAGTCTAAGGATAAGAGTGAGCGTCTTTTTATAAGTGCTGCTTGGCGTGAAATTTATTATGGCGATTGGGATGGATTAAGCACAGCGAAAATTTGGCAAGATGCCCCTGAGCTAATGGAGAAAATGTGGCAAGATCCGCTGGAGTTTTGTGCGCCGAATGGTGAAGCTGTAAAAGATTTTAGTGTGCGTATTGAGCAGGCGTGGTCAGACTTGTTGCGGGATTTTCAAGGTAAGCGAGTTTTGTTAGTTTGTCATGGTGGGGTGATGCGTCTTTTATTAAAGCAGTTATTGCTGTTAGCCCCAGAGGCAATGAACCGTTTTGCTATTCCTTATGCGGCGGTTTCGCGGTTTCGAGTAGACCATTCTGTTTCGGACGAAGGCGTTGCTTTGACGTGGCCAAGTTTGATGACTCATTTAGGTGATGAAATACAGGGTGATGAAGCAAGTAGTTATGAATGAAATAGTTATCAAACAAAGAGCGATCATGTAAATGATAAATAATATAAAACAGGCGTGGTTTTCATTTTGGTATGCCATTGCTTTTTTAACTCGAATTCCTGCGGTTAATTTATCGAAAGCGTTAACGTCATATAATAAAAAAATTGGCCAAGGCTCACTCTATTTTTATCCTGTGGTAGGTTTAATTATTGGATCGTTGATGTGCGTGGTTTATTTTATTTGCGCATGGCAGGCTGGTAACTCATATCCTTTATCAGCAGCGGCTATTTATGGTTCGGGATTTGATAGCTCGAATTTAGTGATAGCGGCTTTGATGTTATTAGCGTGGTGTTTGGTGACGGGGGGGTTGCATTTAGATGGTTTAGCCGATGCGGCAGACGCTTGGGTAGGAGGTTACGGCGATAAACAGCGCACGTTAGATATTATGAAAGACCCAACAATAGGGCCGATGGGCGCTATGCTGGTGGTGGTGGTTTTATTATTAAAGTTTGCTGCGCTGGTGGTCGTGGTTGATAAAATGCAAGGCTTCTATTTGATCGGTGCTATGCTCGCAGTGCCTATGCTGGCACGATTTAGTATTTTACCGTTATTTTATTTTACCCCTTATGTACGCGAGAAAGGTTTAGGCAGTGATCTTAAACAGTCGATTAGCCCACTGTTATTAATGATAGTGACTGTGATTACTGTGCTGCTTACGGTTGTTTTTTTGCAGCAAAAATCGATTTTAATTTTGATTCTTTCCGCGGCTATTTTACTTTGGGCGCGCAATATTATGATGCAACGCATTGGTGGTACAACAGGAGATACCGCGGGTGCTTTGATTGAAGTTCAGGAAGCCTTGTTATTGTGTGCTTTGGTTTTGTGATTACTTTTTTGGAATGAACTCAGGGTGTGAATACCGTAATTCTAGGGTTATTCAAGCGCTACATTCAGTGGTTCGTTTGAGCGAATCCTGCCAAATTTAACGCCACTGCGTTTAAATCTAGTGACATTTAAACTTAGCTAATGCTTTTTCCAATTTCACCCACTCAAAACTCTCAAAAGCAGAATCCGCCAAAGCATCCAAACTTTTCTCACGCAACTCCTGATAATCAACTAACTTAGTTTCTGCTCCCGCCCAGCGTAAAATAGATTGCAGCGCTTCAGGAGTATCCATTAAACCGTGCCAGTAGCTGGCTAGAATTTGTTGGTCTTCAGAAAGTAATGCACAAATATGATCATCTTCTGTAGTGATGATTGACGCATTTTCAGTTGAACTTGATGACGCTAAGGTTAAGCCCGCATGAATTTCATAACCCTGAATATCGCAGCTTTCTTGGTTGGGCAGATTTAGTTTCCCTGTTACATTTTTCAACGTTTTTGCGGGTTGCAATTCAGTTTCAATATCTAGCCAGCCAAAGCCTTCACTATTGCCCGGTAGACCTTCCAAACCTAATGGATCATTAATCGTTTTTCCTAGCATCTGTAAACCACCGCAAATTCCCAGAACTTTACCGCCATAGCGTAAATGCTGCTGCAAATAAGGCAACCAGCCTTGCTCTTTTAACCAAGCTAAGTCTGCACGAGTATTTTTTGAACCAGGTAAAATAACTAAATCCGCTTTGGGAATGTGAGAAGATCCAGATATCTGGCTGCCTGAAATAGACGGGCCGATTAATTCTAAATTCACCTGCGGATGCGCTGCGATTGGGTCTAGATCAGTATGATTACTAACCCTTGGATAAATCGGCACCACTACTTTTAATTTCTTCTGATTATCAGAGTCTTTATCTTCCAATGGTTCCGATAAGCTAACAGAATCTTCACTATCCAAATGCAAGCCCATCAGATACGGCATAACCGCTAATACCGGCTTGCCTGTTTTTTCTTCGAGCCAATCTAAACCCGGTTGTAACAAACTCACATCGCCGCGGAAACGATTGATTACAAAACCGACTACTCGGTTGCACTCTGATTTCGACAAGCAATCCAGCGTGCCAACAATGTGTGCAAACACCCCGCCACGATCAATGTCTGCAATAATAATGACTGGGCAATCTACCGCTTCAGCAAAGCCCATATTAGCAATATCACGATCACGCAGATTAATTTCAGCGGGGCTGCCAGCACCTTCGGCAACGACCCAGTCATACTGCTGCCTTAAGCGCTCATGAGAGGCTAGAACCGCCTTCATCGCCGTAGGTTTATAGTCGTGATACTGACGCGCCTTCATCTTGCCACCGTCGGCTTTGCCGTCAGGGCTTAAAATAGGCTTGCCGTTGATGATGACTTGGCAGCCAATATCAGATGTTGGTTTTAATAACACAGGGTTAAAGTCGGTATGAGGTTTTAATCCACAAGCTTGAGCTTGCAAGGCTTGGGCGCGACCGATTTCGCCGCCATCTTCGGTGACCGCACTGTTGAGCGCCATGTTTTGCGACTTAAACGGAGCGACTGCCATGCCTTGGCGTTGGAATACACGGCCTAAGGCGCAGCAGAGTGTGCTTTTGCCAGCGTCAGACGTTGTCCCCTGAACCATTAACGTGAGCTGTTCGTTGTTTTTAATAAGTCGTTCGAGCGCACGTTGCTGTTCAAGTTGTGGAAGCATATAAAGGGTAAGCCTGTTAAAATCAGCGGGTTCGTTAACGTCGTGTAACGTGTTAACGAGGAGTTAAAAATTAATGAAAACCTATTTTAAGAGATTATATCTTGATCCTCAGCTTTTTTTCATTGTTATTGGCTTTAGCGTTAGATTATCGTTTCGCTGAACCCAAAAAATACCATCCCTTAGTCGGGTTTGGACGTTATGTTGATTTCTTGCAGCAGATGTTAAATCGTCCTGCTAACGCTGCGGTGGACAGCCGTGCGCAGTTCATTAATGGCACTGTAGCTTGCTTGCTGGCAGTGACGCCGTTTATGGCGGCGATTATTATGGTGCAGCATTCTATGCCCACGATTATTAATGTTTTCATTGATGCCGGTTTATTGTATTTGTGTATTGGTTGGTCGAGTTTGCAGCAACATGCCCGTGCTGTTTTTAACGAGCTGAATATTAACCAACTTGATTTAGCGCGCACAAAGCTCAGCTGGATCGTTAGTCGTGAAACAGAGCAATTAGACAGTACCCAAATTGCGCAAGCGTCGGTTGAGAGTGTTTTAGAAAATAGTTCAGATGCATTATTTGCCAGTTTATTTTGGTTTATGGTCTTGGGTGTAGAAGGCGCGGTTTTACATCGATTAATTAATACACTGGATGCAATGTGGGGGTATAAAACAAAACAATTTTTATACTTCGGTCGTTTCTCAGCCTATTTCGATGATGTATTAAATTATATCCCAGCTCGATTGACGGCTTATGGTTTTGCATTTTGTGCTAGCTCAGTCGAGCAAGGAAAAAAAGCGTTAATGTGCTGGCGAACACAAGCGAAAGACTGCGCTAGCCCTAACGGCGGACCTGTCATGACTGCGGGTGCGGGGGCGTTGAATGTGCGTTTAAGTGAAGGTGCTTTCTATCATGGAGAATGGAAGGTTAAGTCTACGATGGGATGTGGTGAAGTAGCGAAAGCACATACCATTATTGAAGCATTGGACCTGGTTCAGAAAACTTTATTCTTTTGGTTATTCAGTATTGGAGGATTGGTGTTTGTCTTCTAATCAAACAACGTCTAACTCAGCCCCTTCGAAAATGTTTTTGCCTGTTCATGGAGGCGCACTTAATGCGGCGGCTGAATTCTTTAATATCCCTCACGAGCAGTGGTTGGATATCAGTACGGGAATAAATCCTAATAGTTGGTCTGTTCCTGAAATTCCTACACGGGTATGGCAGCGCTTGCCTGAAGAGCAGAGAGACTCACGTGAAAGTTTAGAAAATATTGCGTTAGAATATTATATCGATAGCGACCTGTTAAATAGCAATCTGTTAAATAGCAATCAGCTCGATAAGCGGAAGCAGGATGAAGCACAAGTAACGGTCGCTAATATTTTATCGTGTGCTGGTTCACAGCAAGGCATTCGTTTATTGCCGCTTTTGTATGCTGTATTTCAGCACGGACGTAAATATGAGGCCAAAGTCTGGGTCACATCGGGTAGTTATGCTGAGCATGGTATCGCCTGGGAGGAGCAAGGTCATAGAGTCCGAAAAGTCGCCTGCGATAAAATTTCTGAGTTATTAACGCAGCAGCCTGTTGATGTTCTTATTTTATTAAATCCTGATAATCCCAGCGGTCATCGGTGGCCTGTAGAGCAGCTATTAAAATGGTGGTCTATTTTGCATCGCCGTGGTGGTTGGCTAATTGTTGACGAAGCGTTTATGGATATGACTCCAGAGCAAAGTATTGCTGCCAGTGTTGAGCGTGAAGGTTTATTTGTGTTGCGATCATTAGGTAAGTTCTTTGGTCTTGCGGGATTGCGCTTAGGGTTTGTATTTGCAGCCGATAAAAACATTCAACGGTTGCATAAAATGCTTGGCCCTTGGGCTGTGAGCCATCCTGCACAGTACTTAGGTAAATTAGCTTTGCAGGATGAAACTTGGATTAATACACAGCGTCATGAGCTATCGCAACAGTCTTTACGTCTCGCGTCTTTGCTTGAGCAATATATTCGCTGCAAGAGTCAGGGTTCTGATTTATTTCAGACGGTGTATCATGAAAAATCTGAAAATTTATTCAATCAATTAGCGAAGCAAGGGGTTTTGGTGCGCTTTTTACCCGCAACATCAAAAACCGCTACGGGTTTACGTTTTGGTTTGCCTGGTAATGACGAAGAACATTGGCAGCGCTTGGATGAGGCTTTGAGCCAGCTAACGTTTTAAATTTTAGGCATAGCTGATTTTTTATAACTGATTTTTCATATTATTTAATCATTGGATTTTTTATGTTTTGTTCTTTTTTGTTTTCTAATAATCAACGATTGCTGCCTTTTTTAGCCGCGCTTTTTTTCGCAGCAAGTGCAACCGCTTCCCCCCAAATAGAGGTGATTGACGATGACGGTATTCAGCATACTTTCGATCAGCCTCTAACTCGGATTGTTAGTTTAATGCCTCACGCAACGGAATTATTATTTGAGGTCGGAGCGGGTGATCAAGTTGTGGGGGCGGTGCAATATTCCGACTTTCCTGAAGCGGCTAAAAAGATTCCTCGTGTTGGTGGTTACAGTGCTTTGAATATTGAAGCAATTGTGGCGTTAGAACCTGATTTGTTAATTGCTTGGCCAGAAGGTAATCGAAATCGTGAGCTTGATCGCTTAAAAGCGCTAGGGCTTCCTATTTTAGTATCAGACCCACGTGAGTTTAAAGATATTGCCAATGCACTTTCTATCTATGGAAAAATTACGGGTAAAGATGCGCAAGCGGCTATCGCTTTAGCTAAATTTAATAAAAAATTAACCTACTTGCGTGATACTTATAGTGGACAAAAAAAAGTCAGTGTTTTCTACCAAGTTTGGAATGCGCCGCTCATGACACAAAACGGCAATACCTTTATCAGTCGTGCGATTGAGCTGTGTGGTGGTAGAAATATTTTTGCTGACTTACCAATGACTAATCCTCAAGTCAGTATTGAATCGATTTTAGTGCAAGATCCGCAGGTGATTGTTGCTAGTGGTATGGGGCAGGCTCGCCCTGAATGGTTGGATGACTGGCGACAGTATAAAACGCTGCAAGCTGTGCAGAAAAATAACCTGTTTCATATTTTACCTGAGTTGTTTCAGCGCCCGACTTCTCGCTTTTTAATCGGTACTGAGCAATTGTGTGAAGCGATGGAGCAAGCCCGACATTAGTGATGATTTTTTATGCTATCTTCTTATGGGGGTGTTCAGTATAAAAGACTATGTAAATTCTGATCTGAATGTAGCAAGTTAGCTCAAATTGATTAAAACTTGTCATACTGGTCAGAAATCATTTGTTTCTCTTTCGAATCTTTAACTATACTGAATTACAGCTATGCATAATTCTATTAGGATAAGGACTCTATGGACGATCATAAAGAGAATCAAGACAACGATCCGATTGAAACCAAAGAATGGGTGGATGCGATTCACTCCGTTATTCGGGCTGAAGGTCTTGAACGGGCACACTTTTTAATAGAGCGTATTGCTGAGCGCGCAACCCGCAATGGGTCGCCGTTGCCTTACGCAATGAATACGCCTTACCGCAATACTATTCCCCCTGAAGCCGAAGCCCCTATGCAAGGCGACTTATTTATTGAACGTCGAATACGTTCGTTAATACGCTGGAATGCTTTGGCCATGGTGAGCCGTGCAAACCAAGAGAATGCTGGAGATCTTGGTGGTCATATTTCTAGTTTTGCTTCTAGTGCGACATTATACGATGTAGGTTTTAACCACTTTTTTCGTGCCCCCAATCCCGCCAGCGAAGAGTCGCCGTTGGGAGATTTGATTTATTATCAGGGTCACATTTCCCCCGGTATTTATGCGCGTTCTTATTTAGAAGGCCGTTTTGATGAAAAAGATTTAGAGTCTTTCCGTCGTGAAGCCTTAAAACCCGGTTTGTCTTCTTATCCACATCCTAAATTGATGCCTGATTACTGGCAGTTCCCAACCGTGTCGATGGGGCTTGGTCCACTACAAGCCATTTATCAAGCGCACTTTATGCGTTATATGTCGGCGCGTGAGTTGGTGCCGCGTAAAGACCGTAAGGTATGGGCATTCCTTGGCGATGGCGAGTGTGATGAGCCAGAAAGCTTGGGAGCGATCTCGATGGCAGGTCGCGAAAAATTAGAGAATTTAATCTTTGTTGTTAATTGCAACTTACAGCGCCTTGATGGCCCTGTGCGCGGTAATGGCAAAATTATTCAAGAGCTAGAAAGCTCGTTCCGAGGTGCCGGTTGGAATGTCATTAAGGTAGTTTGGGGCCGTTTTTGGGATCCTTTATTAGCCAAAGACCGCGATGGGTATTTGCAAAAGCGCATGGATGAAACCGTTGATGGTGATTTTCAAAATTATAAAGCGAAAGGCGGAAAATATACTCGTGAGCATTTCTTTGATAAATATCCTGAACTGAAAGAAATCACTAAAGATATGAGTGACGATGATATCTTTAAGCTCAACCGTGGTGGCCATGATCCGTACAAGGTGTTCGCAGCTTATCAACAAGCAATGAATCATAAAGGTCAACCAACGGTTATTTTGGCCCATACGGTTAAAGGTTATGGTATGGGGCCTGAAGCAGAAGCACAAAACCCCAGTCACTCTGTGAAGAAGCTCGACTTTAATAGCTTGAAAGCGTTCCGTGATCGTTTTGATGTGCCGATTCGTGATGAAGATTTAGAAAAACTGCCGTTTTATCGCCCCGCAGAAGATAGCCCTGAAATGGTTTATTTACGCAAACAGCGTGAAAAACTCGGGGGTTATATGCCAGTACGTACTGAAAACTGGCAAGCACTAAAAGCACCGGAACTGGAAAGTTTCAAAGGCCAGCTTGACGGCAGTGGTGAACGTGAAATTTCATCGACTATGGCGTTTGTTCGAATTCTTTCCCAGATAATAAAAGATAAATCGCTTGGCGAGCGAGTTGTGCCGATTGTGCCGGATGAAGCACGTACTTTTGGTATGGAAGGTATGTTCCGTCAACTTGGTATTTATTCGTCGGGGGGACAGCTTTATAACCCAGTCGATTCTGGGCAGATGATGTATTACCGTGAAGATAAAAAGGGCCGTATTCTAGAAGAAGGTATTAATGAAGCGGGTGCATTTGCAGCCTGGATGGCCGCCGCAACGTCTTATAGCACCAACAGCTTAGCTATGGTGCCAGTGTATGTTTTCTATTCTATGTTTGGTTTCCAGCGTATTGGTGATCTAGCGTGGGCTGCAGGGGATATGCAGGCGCAGGGTTTCTTGATTGGTGCAACGTCAGGGCGCACCACCTTAAATGGAGAAGGTTTACAGCACCAAGATGGCCACAGCCATATCTTAGCGTCTAGCATTCCTAACTGTGTCAGCTACGATCCGACGTATGGCTATGAGCTTGCAGTAATCATGCAAGATGGCTTACATCGCATGTATGAGAAGAAGGAAAAAGTCTTTTATTACATCACCACTATGAACGAAAATTATGCCCATCCTGCTATGCCAGAAGGTGCAGAAGAAGGTATTCGCCGTGGCATGTATGCATTAAAAACAGTGGGCAATGCGGCGAAAGATAATGAAAACTGCATTCAGCTTTTAGGCAGTGGTGCGATTTTATTACAGGTCGAAAAAGCTGCTAGTTGGTTAGCGGAAAAAGGCATTTGCTCGCAGGTATGGAGTGTAACGTCATTCAATGAACTGCGCCGTGACGGCCTTGGCTGTGAGCGCAAAGATTATCTGTCGGCGGGTGAAACCAAAGAAGAACCTTACGTTACGCGCCAGTTAAATAAAACATTGGGGCCTATTATTGCCGCAACCGATTATATAAAAACCTATGCTGATCAAATACGCCCTTATATACCTGTAGATCGTGCTTATAAAGTGCTTGGTACCGATGGTTTTGGTCGTAGTGATACCCGTGAAAATTTGCGTCACTTCTTTGAAGTCGATTGGCAGCATGTGGCTTGGGCGGCGTTATACGAGCTTAAGAAGCAAGGAAAAATAACCGATGATACGCTCAATCAGGCACGAGAAGAGCTGGGTATTAATCCTGCGAAACTTGATCCGCTGTATAGCTAATACACTAAATTAGGAATTAATGGTATGACGATTGAATCATTAAAGGTCCCTGATTTAGGTGGGGCTGAGCAAGTAGAAGTAATAGAGATTTTAGTCGCGGCGGGTGATCAGGTCGCTGCTGAAGAAAGCATTATTGTATTGGAAACCGATAAGGCGACGATGGAAATACCATCGCCGTGGGACGGCACTATTTCAGCGATATCGATTAAGGTTGGTGATAAGTTGAATGAGGGTGATCAGTACGGTGAAATTGAAACGGCTGCCGCGACTGAGGTAGATGAAGTATCGACACCGCAAGTCGATGTAGAAAAAGTAACAGCAGAAAAAGCACAGGAACCAATTCCGCAATCAGACATCGCGACTAAAGCAATTGAGCCTAGCGCGACGCGTATAGAAATTATTCCAGTGCCAGATCTTGGCGGTTCAGATCAGGTTGAGGTGATTGAATTATTGGTGAACGTCGGTGAAGAGGTCGATGCTGAGCAATCGGTGTTAACTTTAGAAACTGATAAAGCTTCGATGGAAATTCCTGCAGGAAAAGCGGGGCGAATAGAAAAAATATTGCTAACGCTTGGGGATAAAGTCTCTGTGGGCGATGCCATGATTGAGTTGCTGGTATCTGAGCGGTCGTCAGCTGCTTCAGCTTCGAAATCAGTTGAGCAGTCATCACCTTCAACAAAAGAGTCAGTACCGGTTAATGCAGCTAAAAGCTCTGTTGCACAGACTAACTCCGCACAGAAAGCTGCTGCCCCCGTTGATGATGTTAAACCTTCTGGAAAGGTTCATGCTGGCCCAGCAGTTAGAAAGTTGGCGAGGGAATTTGGTGTCGATCTTTCATTAGTAAAGGGAACGGGTGTTCGCGGTCGAGTAACGAAAGATGATGTTCAGCACCATGTTAAGTCTGTACTGCAGAACCCAACGGTTTCTGGTTCGGGCATCCCAAAAGTAGCACAAATTGATTTTAGTAAGTTTGGTGAAGTTGAAACCTTGGCTCTGAATAAAATCAAGCTGGCAACCGCAAAGAATATGACTGCGGCCTGGCTGAATGCGCCACAAGTAACTCAATTTGATCAGGCTGATATCACAGAATTAGAAGCCTTTAGAAAGCAGATCAACAGTGCGCCTACTACAGAACAAAAATTATCGGCAGTGCCTTTTGTCATGAAAGCACTGGCGACTGCCATGAAGGAGTTTCCGCAATTTAATGCCTCGCTTTCTGCAGACGGTAAGTCAATAATTTATAAAAAATATCTAAATATTGGCGTCGCGGTCGATACACCGAATGGATTATTGGTGCCCGTCATTCGTGATGTGGATAAAAAGAGTGTTACAGAAATAGCACAAGACCTAACCGATAAGGCACAGAAAGCCCGGGCCGGTAAATTGGGATTGGCAGATATGCAAGGTGGATGTCTGAGTGTGTCCAGTCTTGGTGGAATTGGTGGTACAGCATTTACACCCATTGTAAATGCTCCAGAAGTCGCGATTCTAGGTTTATCTCGTGCAGAGATGAAACCCGTGTGGAATGGTAGCGATTTTGTGCCTAAGCTTATGTTACCGCTGTCACTTTCTTATGATCATAGAGTGATTGATGGTGCAGAAGCGGCGCGCTTTAGTCAGCGCCTAGCCATTCTGCTAGGAGATATTAGACATCTAATATTGTAGGTATTAGTAAATATGGATATCTAAGATTTACTCTTTTAAGGGGTGATTAAATAGGTATGTTGAATTATGAGCATAATATAGAAGTGAGGGCGTTATGCTAAAAACTATTTTGTGGCCAGCTATCCGTTTAATGGGGCGGCTGAGTTATGCTGCTAAGTTTGGATTGATTAGCTTTTTATTCATGGTGCCTTTGGTCTTTTTAAGTGGCCAAGTATTTTATGCATCCTATCAAAGTCTAAAGAAAACTGAGAGTGAATTAGTTGCGGTAGATAATATCCAAAGCATGATGAATGTTGTGTATACGATTGAAGATTATCGTAATTATGCATCCCCATCGATCTTTCAGCAGGACACAAGGCTGAATAGCCGAGTGAAGGAATATCGTTTAAGTATTGATGGCCAATTTAACAAAGCGATTGAGGCCATTGAAAATGATGACCTTAGCGAACAGTTGATTGCTTTTAAAAAGAATAATTTCAGCAAGTTGAGTGTTGATGGTAATGCGCGAATGCCTACCTTGCCTGATCAATTTAAGTTTTATCAGGAAGTAATCGATCAGCTTTATCTTGTGATTAATAAGTACGCACAAAGCACAGGTTTAGCGCTGGATTCAGATCCCGAGATTCAGCAGTTATTGATCATATCTCTAGCCAACTCACCTGTGATACGTGATGCGGCAGGTCTTGGCTATTCAGCGAGCATTTTCGCGATGATTGAAAAATACCTTCAATCTATGACTTATGATTTTTTAAATGACGTCTTTGATCAAATGGCTGCTGCAGTACCAGATATACAGTTAGTGACCAGTAGTTTAGAAGCATTAGGCTTAGATAGCGTTGCTGAACAGGCTAAAAATTCGGGTAATGGCATGCTTGATATTCAGATGACATTAGATGAAGAAATCATCGCTGCAACGAGTGTCACTATGGATTGGGTTGATTTTGAAGCGATGGCTCAGTCTAAAATACAGGCGTTGCGTGACCTAGATGGCATGGTATTGCCATTAATTGGTAAAAAATTACAAGCACGTTTAGATGATCAAAATTCACATATGTTGGTGACCGCGTCTGTATTATTAACAGTAATGGCAATTATTATTTACTTGTACTCGGCCTTCTTCTTATCAGTTCAATACTCTATCGCCCGCTTCTTTAGTGCCGCCCAAAAGATAGCAAAAGGAGACTTAACTCAGGTCATAGTCTTTGCTGGCACAGATGAAATGGGGCAATTAAGGGATGCCTTTAATGAAATGACGTCAGAAGTTCGTGGCATTTTGTCAACAGTCAAAGATACCGCTGAAAATGTCGGTGAAAAGGTGGCTGATGTCGAGACTATTGCAAATAACAGTCGTAAGTCAGTGAATACTCAGATGCTGCAAACTGAAGAAGTTGCGAATACGATTACTGATATGTCTGATCGAGCGAGTACGGTTGTCATCATGGCGGGTGAGGCTGAACAAGCGGCTCTTTCGGGAGCGGATCGTTCACAGCAAGCAGGCAAAGTGGTTGATCATGTGATTACCGATGTGCAGCAACTGTCGGAAGAAATGAGTAATTCAATGGAAGCGGTGAATCGTTTAGCCGATAACTCAACCAATATCAGCTCTATTTTAGGTACGATTAAAGGGATTGCCGAACAAACTAACTTACTGGCATTAAACGCGGCAATCGAAGCTGCGCGTGCGGGTGAGCAAGGGCGTGGTTTTGCGGTGGTTGCTGATGAAGTGAGAACATTAGCGAGTCGTACACAGGGTTCAGCTGAAGAAATTGAAGGTCTCATTAAGGAAGTACAGCAAAATATTCAACGCGCTGTTGAGACTATGGAAATTAATAGAACGATGGTAAATAAAACAGTTGATAGTTCTGGTCAGGTGGGTGAGGCCTTAGAAAGTATTCAAGGTAGTATGCAAGAGATTCAAAGAAAGACATTAGAGATTGTTTCCACTGCCAGCAGTCAGCAAGAAGCAGCTAAAGCCTTGAATAATAATTTATCGGTTATTCGAGGGCATGGTGAAGAGACCGCAAAAAATGTAGAAGGAACGGTAGATGCCGTGCGTCAAACTCAGTCTTTAACGGAGTCTTTAAAGCAAAGGGTCGAACGATTCAAAGTATAGTGGAGAAGGTGTTATGTTTTCACATCCTCCCCACTTTCTGCTTTTTAACTAGCGGCTTTTAAAATACCCGCTAGTTAAAATAGGTAGTATTAAGCATCTTTCTTAGATTTCGTATGACGGCTTTTCCATAGAATTTCTTGGCCGTCATTTTTTCTAGCAATATCTCTGGCTAATACAAAGAAAAAATCTGACAAGCGGTTTAGGTACTGAACCGCAAGTGGATTAATTTCATTACCCGCCTCAGCTTCTTCGTTAGCTAAAGCAACGATCGAACGTTCCGCACGACGACTAACCGTTCTTACCATGTGACAATAAGATGCAGCTTTGCTGCCACCCGGTAAAATAAAATCCTTTAGCGGGGGTAAGGCTTCGTTGATATTAACCAGTGTATTTTCTAATTCTTCGAGCATACTGGGTGCTAAGGCTTTATAGCCTGGCACACAAAGCTCGCCACCTAGATCGAACAAATCATGCTGAATTTGGCTAAGAATCATCTGATGATGATCGTCTGAATCCAATTCAGCGGCCAAAACACCCACCCAAGAATTTACTTCATCGACTTCGCCAATGACGTGAATACGTGTCGACGTTTTACTAATCCGACTACCATCACCTAAGCCGGTTTCGCCTTTGTCACCTGTTTTGGTGGATATTTTTGATAGTCGGTTGCCCATGATTTTTTCCTTATGTGTGCGTTTTATGTACATTGGTTATGCTTTTATTGTACGGTTAAAAACTCAATACGTTTCGCAGGCATATCAAGTTCGATGAAATCACCGCTTATAGTGTTGGTATCGGTATCCATAACCCAAATGCCTGGTGCATCGGCATTTGCAATGCCTACCCATAAACGATCATTCGAATCGATATTAAGATCACTGATCTCTTTACCATTTATAGCAGTAGGTTGAGATAATATCGTTAATTCTTTTGTGCTGGGATTAATCATTACGATTTTTGTTTCAATAGTTTTATAGCCAATTTCAATATTTAATGTGGCATACGCTAGTTGATCACTTACCACTGCTACATCTAATACGTGGTAATAGCTGTCATTCGAATTGTTATCGTCATCACTAAAATCAATTAATTGAGGAAAGCTGCTTTCATCAATTAGTTGGGTAATGGCATAAGTAGTCGTATCTATTACATCTAAGCCGCCAGTATCGGAGTTATAGCCGCCACGTCCTGCTGCATATATCTGACCATTATGTTCGACTAAAGAAAAAGTGTTGGTTGCATTTAAAGGAATACCTTTAAAACCATCTTCTTGAATATTAGTATCAATTTCTTCGTTAGTTTCAATATCGATAACCGCAATATAGGCTGGCTTTGGTGCCCAGCCATCTAAGCGTTGCAGAGCAACGAAAAGCTTATTATCAGCAATCACAGCATCAACCATACGTGGATATTCGGAACCTGGGTAGTTATAGGCTGAAAGATCAATTTTTGCTTTTACGAAATTTTCTTCGAGTGCCGCACTCGGGTCTACTTGCAGTACAAAAGTGCTGCCATAGCGAATTAAATATCCATTAGTCGCATTTTGTTGCACAAGAGTATAAGTATTCGCAGAACCTTCGTCGTCATGGTTTGCGCCATAGGCCCATTCGCTGTTTGAAACGCTCTGAGTAGCATCATAGCGGCTAATAGCGTCTATTTGATTCTTGCCGATATGATAAAGATTATTTTCATAAGTAGAGATAGTGAAGTTAGATTCTGCTTTAGTTAATAAGCCTTGGGTTGCTGATCGATCACCGATTAGGTTACCTATCGCAACCTGACTGCTGGAATAATCGGATGCGACAGTTTGTACGGCATAAGAATCTTGTGAAATCTTGAAGTCTTTTTTCTTCTTATCATTATCAGCTCCACAACCAATCAATAGACTTGTTGCAATTAATAAGGGGGTTATTATTTTCATAATGATCTCTATTTATTAGAAGTTAAAATTTGTAAAAACAATCCATTGTCGTCCAATAGCGGGACGGTTGGTAAAGTCTTTATATCGAGTATTCATTAGGTCTTTAATGCTAAAGCCCAATGAGATTTGAGAGTATTGATACTGATAGTTTATATCGGTCAGGTGGTAGTTATCACCTGCAATTAAGTTGCTTCGATCGATATAAATATTGGCATTAATACGATTGATTAATTCAATATTATGCTGCTGTTGCGACCAGCCCGTGATGAGGCTAACGCTGTTGTGATAAATACCGGCTATTTGCTTATTATTAAAGGACTTTACATTGTCATCCAAGCTTTCACTTTGGTATAAATCAGCGCCTAAATGGCTATAAAAGTGATCCCCTTGATAGCGCCATTGCCATTCAATTCCCGCAAGATAAGCTTTTTTACTGTTTTCATAGCGACCAACACCACGAGAATCGTAAACTGGGACAATAGCATTTTTCAATTGACGATAAAAAATTGCGCTATTCATTTGGTGTCTGTCGTTAATACTGTACAAATTATCAACGCTATAGCTCAAGCTTGTTTCATCAAGCAAATCAGGGTTACCTAATAATAGGCCTCTATCACCGAACAGCTGGTATAGAGTTGGTTGGCGATTACTATTTTTTATACTAAAGTGCGTTTCACTAGCATCATTAAAAACTGAGTATTTAAGATTGTAGCCAATGAAATATTTATTTTTTTCTTCGCTATCCTTTGTACTGCTGCGTTTACGGTTATAACTATTAGTATGAGACTGGTATACATCGATTGTAATTTGTTGATTTTGTTTTTTATTCGCCCAGCGAACCCCAGCGAGGGCTTGAATGCCTTGTTGGTAGGCTTTTTGATCACAGTTTCCTTGTGGAGTCGAGCATAAAAAACTGTCGTCATCATTAAGATATCGGCTAGAAAAACTCTCCTCATAGCCTGAGACTTGAGTTTGAAATTGCCATTGCTCAAATAATAACTTTGACTGCCATTGGGCTTCAGATCGAGTTTGATAAAATTTATCATTATCTTTTCCTAAACCAATAACTCCCATGTCATCTTGATAGTGTTCATTTGTTTTTTGGTGAAATACTTGCCAGTTATGTTCGCTAACGAGTGCGCTGTTAGTATTTTCATGCTCTAGCTTGTGCTTGCCCTGTAAAGAAAAAGTAGCGTCTTGCTTATCTAAACTCGCATTGTTGTTGGGGTGATTACGAAAATAGTCTGGTATGTTTTTGCTTTGTTTATTCAGTCTTACTCTTGCAGATATTTCTTCAAAAGACTGAACTAGCTGAACGCTCGAACGAGAAAACTCTGCGTTGTTTAAGGGTTGGTCTTGATTGCGTTGACTGCTGTTTGCAATTGGGCTAGGTACTGGGTAATCATATGAATTTGCACTTTGTTCGTGGTCTACTTGAATACTTAAACCTTGATCAAATGAACTGCTAAATGATGCTGCTAGGGTCTCTTCTGAGCCTAGATTGAGGCTGAAATTTTGATTATTAGCCCCTTCACGAGTAATAATATTAATCGTACCGCCTATCGCTTGATCAGAAAGGTCAAATGAGCTGCCAGAACGGCTTATTTCTATACGTTCAATCTGATTTAACGGGATTGTATTTAAATCATATCCACCATGTTGGCTATTATTAGCGCTTATGCCGTTAACCAGTAAGGTTGTTTGGCTCGCACTGGCACCGCGAATAGATACTAATGCTGGATTACCTAAACCACCTGCTTGTTGAATCTGTAGACCATTTTGTTGTTGTAAAAAACTGGCTAAATTTTGGTAGCGATTAACAAAGTCTTCACGTTGGAAAACTTGGTAATCAGAATTCATTAAATCTTCTTTACTGGCTCCCACAGTCAAACTTCCCAAATGAATCTCTTCATTGGCGAGGCCGTTTAATGACAGCAATAGTATGGAAAGCAGGAGTAGAATGCGCATATAACCACATTAATAATATGTTTGCGCAGGAAGAGAAGGCGAAAAATTTCGCCTAAGCTGCCCGCCGCAACATTAGAATCTATAGCAGTTAGGCCGGTATCCGGGCTGACGGCTTGGAAATTAAATTCCTCTTATTGCACCTTCCCATAGGCTCAATCTTTTAAAATATCAAAGAGAGCACCACAGTGGCATAAAACAATAAGTTAAGCCGATCACCGTTGCGGGGGCAGCGTTGGATTCGTTTGCGTTGCAGTGACTTACCAAACTTCCCGTTTAACTTCTAGGTAAGAATACCTAGTAGCACCTAAACGAGCGCGTAGGGTAAGGGTTATTAAATTTATGGTCAAGTAGTAATCAGTGATCAAAAATGAAAGCATCTGTCATTTGTATGCGAACGATTGACCTTACGGTTTAGGCAGTAGCGGCTGATTAGGGATTTTGAGAGTGAAGCATGCGCCTTGGTTGGGTTTAGATTCAATTTCAAGCTCGCCATGATGGTGAGCGGTAATAATGAAGTAAGAAACTGATAAGCCTAGGCCAGTACCTGCACCGATGTCTTTGGTCGTGAAAAAGGGTTCAAAGATGCGGCGGCGTACCTCTTTTGACATGCCTGGGCCGTTATCTTTAACTTTAATGTAGGTGTGGCTATTATCTTGGGTTGCTGAGAGGTTGATTTGTGGAGTCCAATTTTCATCGGTATGAGAGGGCTGATAATGGCTGAGCGCTTGTGCAGAATTTTGTAATAAATTTAATATGACTTGTTCAAGTTCAGAAGGGATGCAGTGAAAGAGCAGTGTTTCATCAATGTATGATAAATGAATGGTGATGTTTTTTAGTTCTAGATCAGCACGGGCCAAGTTGAGAGAGCGCTCTATTAAATCTTTTATTAATGTTGGACTGAGTTGTTTTTGGTTGCCTCGCGAGAATTGCAGCATATTAGATACAATGCTCGCAGCTCTTTTACCGGCATCTTGAATGTTGTTGATGAATTTTAGTATTTGACGTTGTTCTAAATAACCGGTCATGGCTTTTAGATCAAGGTTATGACTTGCAGCAATTTCTTTATTTTTCTCATTATCAACTTGAATTCGACGTTGAATGTTTTGTATTCCCTGTAATATTGCCCCTAACGGGTTATTAATTTCGTGAGCCATTCCTGCTGCTAAACCGCCAACGGATTTCATTTTTTCCGTTTGCATGATGACTTCTTCCATTTTTTCTCGCTGACTAATATCGTCAATGCGAATAACAAGACCTTGTAAGTTATTATCTTTAAGAGGGTAAATTGCTATGTCGGCAGGAAAGGTTCCAATGGGTAAAGAGAGTTTCAATCGTTCAATTTTCTTAACGCAATTTTCTGTCAAACTCTGATTGATTAGAGTATTAAAATCTTTCAATTCTTCTATGTAATTGGATAGGCGCTTGCCTACCAATGGGTGACGCTCACAAGCGAGCCAATCTGCTGCTTGCTGATTACATTGTATGATATAGCCATTATTATCGAGGGTAAATAATGCCGAGGGCATTGAGTCAATGATGCTGTCTAAGATACTTCGAGTATGAGTTAGTTGAGATTCAACAGACCGACGAATGGTGATTTCACGTGCAAGTTTTTCATTAGTATGGCGCGTTTCGTTTGATAAACGTATGGCTCTAATTCTAGCGCTTTCAGCTTTTTCTTTTTCTTTGGTTAAGATTATTTTTCGATCTTCATTAATAATAATTAATGTGTTTAATGCTTCGCTCAGTTTAGCGGTATCGGCATCTTTTAAGTCGAAACGAATGCTGTTATCAGGTTGAGATTGAATTTTTTCGATAGTCATTAATAAATTTTGGTAGGGGGATCTCTGCCAAAAACGAATGCTGTTATATAAAAAGAAAAGTAATAGCGTTGAAATACTAACAATGAGTAGGGCGGTTGAAGCGGTGTCGGCATAGAAAAATCTGGCGAGTCCTATCTTTGATTCTATGATCAGTCTTAAGGGAGTATCGCTGTTATTACTGTGAAGGCTATATATAAAGTGATGATTGCTAGCAATACGATGTTTAACACTTTTGGGGTTGAATTTGATGGGGGCGTTGCGTAAACAAGTATTAGAGCACACGTAAATGATACGTTCGTTTTTGGCATTATAGAAAGCAATCTCTTGAATCTGATAATGTTGAACCATGCTATTAGCAATCGCTTTTAATGCCAAAATGTCGTCAGGATTCTGTTGCAGCTGCAGTTGAAAAATATCAGCAAAAGATCGACTTATTTGAGGCGCTAGTTGTTCACGACCAATACGATCGGCCGCCAAAATATAGGCCGTTGTTGCAAGAATAACAATGAATATGCAGGTGAAAATGGTTGCTGTTATAACCTTTTGCCGTATGAGCAATTTGAAGATCCTAAAATGTCATTTGAGTATCATACTAACATAGCTTTTTTTGTTTTTTGATTACTATTATTGTTCGATGATATGTGCAGTTTATGAACGTTGGAGTGATTTTATGTGCTCAAATAATTTTTGATGCAGAGGCAGGTTGTAATTGATTTTGTTCGCCTTGTTAAGTAAATAACCGTTAATGAAATCAATTTCTGTTTCACGTTTCGCTTGTATATCCTGCAGCATAGACGATAGATTTTTGGCTGTTAGCTCTGCAATGAATTTCACTTTTTCTGTAAGGTTGAAATCGAGCGGCCATTTCATTGCGGTAAAGAAACGTTCCGTTTCGAGGCATAAATCTTCTAATTCTTGAGTCATGGCTTGATTACGCAGTAAGTCACCATTATGGCAATAGTATTTTACGGTTAAAGGGTTGATTACAGCATTGAGGGCAAGTTTAGCAAACAAAATTTCTTCAATATGATTGTGCCATTTATGTTGGCCTTCAAGCTGGGATAGATCTAATTTTAGTGTAGGCTTTGATGCTTTATTAGGCCCTGAATAGTAACCCCAGTGAGTAATCCCCTGGCCAGCATGCACGATATGCTGCTGATAATTATTTTTATTGTTGTCATCATTGTCTTTCTTATGAGCAACTTCTTTTTTATAAGCGCCCTCAGTTGTCGAGGCTGCGAAGATTGTATTGTTTGGGAGTTTCGACGCAATGAGTTCATGTTGACCCATGCCATTTTGCAGCAATACAATTTGGCTATGTTGATCAATGGCGTGTTGCCATAATGCTAAAGCAGAAAGACACTGAGTTGCTTTGCAGCAAATAATAATGACATCGAGTCTCTCATCTTGCCATACGGGAATTGAGTAGTGGCTACTTTGATCGTATTTATCAAGCTGGAAGTCAACGCTTTTAAGATTAGTCTTGCTGGGTAAGGCAAAAACATTAAAGCCTTTAGGCATTTGACTGCTCAATAAGCAGCCAATGGCCCCTAAGCCAATAATGCCTATGTTTAATGATGAGCTATTGAGCGATGCGCTATCTGGGTTATTCATAACCCGTATTATACGGTTTTAGCTAACGCGAGAAAGTAATAGTGAGTCTTTTAGGGATATTTTCTCTTGCCAGCGTTGTTGTATTTTTGTCAGTAATGACTCTGGGTGAAGACTTGGCACACTGCGTACCCATCCTTGAATGATGGTCGGATCCAAATCAAATATGAAGGATAATTGTTTTGTATTGCACTGGGATTGTAATAAAAGCCACAGTATTAAAGGTTCAACCTGATAATATTGGCGCTTAAGTCTTGGCTGCTGCTGCCCAAAAGATATACCTAGGATCTCACAAATTAAAGTTTCTGCTTGTTGGTGCATCTCTTTAATTTGCTCTGCTGTATGAGCTAGAGTCGGCTTTTTATTTCGTAGATATAATGTAATGTAGGCATCGCTCGCGAGTGCTTGATATAAACGATTTTTAGCATTTTCAATAGACCAAGGTTCAACCTGTTCCATCATCCGTTCATAGCATACAGAGCTATTAAATCGTTGTTTAGCTAAGCGTTGTAGCATGCGATGACTCGCAAGTCCTGAGTTGGACTGTATTTTCTGGTAGCGTGATTGGCGGTAGAGTTTATCCGAGCTCCATGGGTACACTTCGGGGCTAGCAACAAGGCCTTCACGTACTGGCCAATGGTGTAGTTCCATGACTAAAGGCACTAAATAGCGGTCTTCTTCGACAAGCAGTACTTCGGCTGATTCAGAAATAATTTGTTGATGTTTGTGCCAAAGCTTGAAATGCAGCTCTTGCATATGGGCACGAATATTATCCAAGATCACTTGCCAGTCTTGGTTACAGTGCATGACCCATTGCGCTTGGTATTCTGAAAATACATAAGCAATGAGCTCGCAGCCTTCTTCTTTTGCGAGCATCTGCTTGAAATATTCGTACTCGAATACTGAGCGAAAGAGAGGGGCATCTTTTGAGCCGTGAACCTTAAAATAGTAAGTTCCAGCACCGTTTAGTATCATTCTTTTATCCATACACATAATGTAGTCGATTATTGCCAGAGTGCCATTTAAAGGGTATATATAGCTGATAATTCGATCTAATAACCTATCCAATCTATCACTATCTATAAATTATATGGAGGCGACTCATGCCATCTTTTGACATAGTCTCAGAAATTGAAAAGCACGAAGCACAAAACGCAGTAGACTCAGCCAATCGTGAAGTGACTACGCGTTTCGATTTTAAAGGGGTTAAGGCGACCTTTGAATTGAAAGACAAAGAAGTATTGATGACTGCAAATGAAGAGTTTCAGATCGAACAAATGAAGCCGATGCTTGAGTCCAACCTTATTAAACGCAAAATTAAAGTGTCTTGCCTTGAGTATGGAAAGTTAGTCGGTGCCGGTAAACAAGTGAAAATGGCGGCAGAGCTACGTCAAGGTATTGATAAAGATTTGGGTCGAATCATCAATAAGAAGATCAAAGAAAGTAAGATCAAGGTGAGTTCTGCCGTGCAGGGAGAAATGGTACGTGTTACGGGTAAAAAACGTGATGAATTGCAGCAAGTCATGCAGATGCTAAAAGCGGATGAAGAGATCGAATTGCCGTTGATGTATAAGAATTTTAAAGATTAAAACTGCGCAGTTATTTTATTTGAAAATATAAAAGCTCGCCTTGCTAGTCAGCAAGCTCGGGCTTTTTTAGGTCTGAAGTTTGTGCATGCCAAGGGGCTACTTTGAACAGCAAAAGCATGCCAGGGATAGCGATGGCGGTGCAGAATAGATAGAAATTCGTCCAGCCAATACTCTCTACGATAATCCCCGTAGTTGAACTTGCGAAGGTTCTAGGTAAAGCCGTCAGGGCCGTAAATAATGCCAGTTGTGTTGCGGTATAGGCTGGGGATGTTGTACGGGCGATAAAGGCTACGAAAGCGGCAGTACCCAAGCCAACCCCTAAATATTCAAAGCCTATGACTAAGGCTAGTACCCAAAGGTCATAGCCTACTTCAGCGAGCAATGCGAAACCTAGAATGGACATAATCTGTACGCCGCCAAAGAGCCACAGCGCCTTATTAATACCAATTCTTAACATTAATATTCCACCTAGAATACCGCCAAAAATCGCTGGCCAAAGCGCTGCATGTTTAGCGACTAAACCGATTTCTGTTTTTGTGAATCCTAAATCGAGATAAAACGGAGTTGATAGTGCCGTCGCCATACTATCACCGAGTTTATAAAGGAACATAAAGGATAAAATCCACAGTGCAGACTGCACACCATGTCGCCCGAAGAATTCCCTAAAAGGCTCAATAATAGCCGCTTTGAGTGTATGTGGTCGGTGACTATTAACTTCAGGTTCTTCACTGAAAAGGACCATTAATATACCGAAAGATAAAAACGCAGCCGTGATGATAAAGACAATGTCCCAAGCATAATGATCGGCTAGAATGAGGGATAGCGAACCCGGTATTAGCCCCGCTATTCGGTAGGTTGTCACGTGAATACTATTGCCTAATCCTAGTTCGCGATCGGGTAATATTTCACGGCGAAAGGCATCAATGCTGATGTCCAAACTGGCACTTAAAAACGCGGTAATTGCACATAAAATAGCAATTTCTGAGAGCTGTGTTTTAGGGTCTAAAAATCCTAGAAATCCAATGCTGCCTAACATTAATACTTGTGTGATTAGCATCCAGCTACGGCGTCGCCCAAGTGTCGATGGTGCATAGCGATCCATTAAAGGAGACCAAACGAATTTCCAAGTATAGGGAATTCCAACCAGGGCAAAAAAGCCGATTTCTTTTAGACCAACGCCTTCACTGCGTAACCACGCGGGGACTAGCTGAATAATAATAAATAAGGGCAGGCCCGATGCAAAGCCTGTAAATAGGCAAATGAGTAATCGACGTTGTAAAAAAGGCGCTAGCCAATTAGGAATAGCCGCCGATAAAGAAGAGTCGGGATTAGATGTCTCTGAGTTAGAAGAGTTGCCTAGCATTGCCACTGGAAGTCCTTTAAACGAATGCGGCCATTGTGCAATAGAATGCCTTCATCTGCTAATTTGTCTTTTTGAACAACCCAAGGCTCACTGCCTTCTGGGAAACTAATTTTCCCTTGGGCATTAATTACTCGATGCCAGGGCAGTCGAGAATCTTTGGGAAGATGTTTTAATGTGCGGCCAACCCAGCGAGCAGCACCTGGTCGTCCTGCTAAGCGTGCTAGCTGGCCGTAAGTTGCGATGTTGCCGCTAGGGATAGCGGCAATGAATTGATATAACGTTTCTTCTGCAGTCATATATGGATGATATAGAAGAAAGCTTACAAACGTAAACCACCATCGCACTCAATGATTCGGCCAGTGTAATAATCGTTCTCAAAAATGAAGACTGCAGAGTGAGCAATCTCATCAGGCTTGCCCATGCGCTTCAGGGGAATGCCTGCGGTCATTTTAGCCAAGGCTTCTGGTTTCATGCTTTGGGTCATTTCGGTTTCGATAAATCCCGGTGCAATAGCGGCAACACGAATATTCTGGCGTGCCAGTTCTTTTGCCCACGTTACCGTCATCGCAGCAACGCCCGCTTTGGCTGCTGAGTAATTACTTTGGCCCATGTTTCCAGCTCTAGATATACTGGATATATTGATAATACAGCCCGCGCAATCAGCACTTTCATTATTAGTCTGAGCTTGTTTAATCATCTGAATCGAGGCTTCACGTGCACATAAGAAAACACCGGTCAAATTGACATCGATCACTGCTTGCCACTGTGGCATGGAAAGCTTGGATATTTCATCACCTTTGGCTTTAACCATAAGGCCATCACGCAAGATGCCAGCATTATTGATCAATCCATCTAGGCGGCCCAGTTGGATAGGGATTGCAGCGAAGGTTTCTTCAACTTGCTGTTCGTCGGCAACATTGCACGAAAAAACTGCGGCCTTACGCCCTGTTGCTTCCACTTGCTTTTGGGTTTCTTCCATATGCTCTGGGTTTAAATCGATGATGGCGATATCAGCCCCACGATTAGCTAAATAGACCGCCATAGCACGACCTAGACCTTGGCCCGCGCCAGTAATGGCGATTACTTTATCGGTTAAATTCATGAGTTTTTCCCTAAGGTTTGAATAGATAGCCAGTATTGCAGCCATTATAGACAGCTTGAGCCAGCAAAAGATGAATTTTGAGTGAATTAGCTAATAATCAATTGATAATCAGCTTTAGGTCGTATTATTAGGGGATGAGGTTAGACGATTCTTTACTAAAAATAGTGATGCAAAGTCATGAGAATTGAAAATTGATCTTGAAATATGTTCAGGTGAACCCATTTAAGAGAGTATTAACTCAGTTGTTTTAGTTTCTTGGTAGGAGGGCAAATGCCTTTATTAATTATTTTTATCATTATTCCATTAATCGAATTAGCCGTGATTTTGAAAGTGAATAGCTTCATTGGTATTGGCTGGACGTTGGGTTTAATTGTTATTACCGCTTTTGTTGGGGTTAGGTTGTTGCGTAAACAGGGTATTAGTACTTTATTGCGTGCTAATCAAAAAATGCAGCAAGGACAGATTCCTGCCCAAGAATTAGCAGAAGGTTTCTTGTTAGCACTGGCCGGCGCTTTATTATTAACGCCGGGTTTTGTCACTGATGCGCTGGGTTTTACATTACTCGTCCCCGCGACGCGTAAAGCGTTGGTCCATAAGGTGATTGCATTTATTACCCCTCGCATGATGACTGCAAGCAGCTTTCAAGCGACGGGTAGTTTTCAGGAAGGCTCGTTTAAAGATGTACATTCGCACACTGACTCGCAAAGCAGTCATGAAAAAATCACAATTGAAGGCGAATATACCAAAGACGATAAGTAGGTATTTTTTCGGCTAGCCGTTGAAATCCTAGTAAAAGCCCCGATAAATTAACCATCTATTTTTCACAGAGGCAATTTAGCCTTTGTTTACCTTATTGATCCTAATACTTGGGATCCAACAGTTGGAGAGTCTAGCAAATGAAAATCCGTCCATTACATGATCGTATTGTTGTTCGCCGTAAAGAAGAAGAGACCGCAACTGCGGGTGGTATTATTTTACCGGGCGCTGCGGCAGAAAAACCAAATCAAGGTGTTGTTATCTCTGTGGGTACTGGCCGTATTCTTGATAATGGTTCAGTGCAAGCGCTGGCGGTTAACGAAGGCGATGTTGTCGTTTTTGGTAAATACTCAGGTCAAAATACTATCGATATCGATGGTGAAGAATTATTGATTTTGAATGAAAGTGATATCTACGGCGTTTTAGAAGCTTAATTATTACACTCACTTTTTTATTTAACCTACAAAATTTAAGGAAAGATCATGGCTGCTAAAGACGTATTATTTGGTGATAGCGCACGCGCAAAAATGTTGGTAGGTGTAAACATTTTAGCCGACGCAGTAAGAGTTACCTTAGGACCTAAAGGTCGTAACGTTGTTATAGAAAAATCATTTGGTGCACCGATCATCACCAAAGATGGTGTTTCTGTTGCGCGTGAAATCGAATTGAAAGACAAATTCGAAAACATGGGCGCACAGATGGTTAAGGAAGTTGCTTCTCAAGCCAACGACCAAGCCGGTGACGGCACAACGACAGCGACTGTACTAGCACAGGCGATTATCAGCGAAGGCTTGAAATCTGTTGCGGCTGGCATGAATCCAATGGATCTTAAACGTGGTATTGATAAAGCTACGGCTGCTGTTGTTGCCGCCATTAAAGAACAAGCTCAGCCTTGCTTGGATACAAAAGCAATCGCTCAGGTAGGGACAATCTCTGCCAATGCCGATGAAACGGTTGGTCGTTTAATTGCTGAAGCGATGGAAAAAGTCGGTAAAGAAGGTGTGATTACCGTTGAAGAAGGCAAAGGCCTTGAAGACGAGCTTGATGTTGTAGAAGGCATGCAGTTCGATCGCGGTTACTTGTCTCCGTACTTCATCAACAACCAAGAAAAAATGACCGTAGAAATGGAAAATCCATTAATTCTATTGGTTGATAAGAAAATTGATAACCTTCAAGAGCTGTTGCCAATTCTTGAAAACGTCGCTAAATCAGGTCGTCCATTATTGATCGTTGCTGAAGATGTTGAAGGCCAAGCACTAGCAACATTGGTAGTAAACAACTTGCGCGGCACATTCAAGGTTGCAGCGGTTAAAGCCCCTGGTTTTGGCGATCGTCGTAAAGCGATGTTGCAAGATCTTGCCATCTTGACGGGTGGTCAGGTTATTTCTGAAGAGCTAGGGATGTCTTTAGAAACTGCGGATCCTTCTTCTTTGGGTACGGCAAGCAAGGTTGTTATCGATAAAGAAAACACCGTGATTGTTGATGGCGCAGGTACTGAAGCAAGCGTTAATACTCGTGTTGACCAGATCCGTGCTGAAATCGAAAGCTCGACTTCTGATTACGACATCGAAAAGTTACAAGAACGCGTTGCTAAGCTTGCGGGCGGCGTTGCCGTGATTAAGGTTGGTGCGGGTTCTGAAATGGAAATGAAAGAGAAGAAAGACCGTGTTGACGATGCACTTCATGCAACTCGCGCAGCGGTTGAAGAAGGTGTTGTTGCGGGTGGTGGTGTTGCTTTGATTCGCGCACTCTCTTCAGTAACCGTTGTTGGTGATAACGAAGATCAAAACGTCGGTATTGCATTGGCACTTCGTGCGATGGAAGCTCCTATCCGTCAAATCGCGGGTAACGCAGGTGCTGAAGGGTCAGTGGTTGTTGATAAAGTGAAATCTGGCACAGGTAGCTTTGGTTTTAACGCCAGCACAGGTGAGTATGGCGATATGATTGCGATGGGTATTTTAGACCCTGCAAAAGTCACGCGTTCATCTCTACAAGCCGCGGCGTCTATCGCAGGTTTGATGATCACAACCGAAGCCATGGTTGCGGATGCGCCTGTTGAAGAAGGCGCTGGTGGTATGCCTGATATGGGCGGCATGGGTGGAATGGGCGGTATGCCTGGCATGATGTAATCACTTTGTGATTCATTGTCCTGATCTGCTTACCGTGTAAAAAGATCAGGCTCAAGGCTGTCTCTATAAAAAGCCGTATCTTTGATGAGTGTTGTCTTTCTGCTGAAAACGACATTCTTGGAGTGCGGCTTTTTTTGATTTTGGTCATAAAATTCAGAATATTGTGTAATTTTATGTAACTAGCTGGCCTATAATGTTGAGTTCCTCTGGGTGGCATGATCTCATGGTACTTCACTTAAGCCTGATTCACTGCGGCTTTAACAGTAAAATAATAACGCAACGTAGAAACATAATAAGCGTATGGCATTAATGAAGACGGCTGCATTTAATTCAGATCAAAAAGCTTGGTTATCAACGCTGGATCAGAAAGTACTATCTTCCTGGGTAGCTTTGAAAAGCAAAGCTATCGAGTTGCCGGAGCACTTTTTGGCGCGCCCTGAATTATCTCAAAAGCTTTCTCAAAGCAAAGCGATTACTTGGTTATTAGCCCCCGCGGGCTATGGAAAAAGTGTGCTGTTGAGTGATTGGTATGGTCAGCAAGTTAACTCTAAAGATGCAAGTAACGATACTCTAGGTTTATGGCTAACCCTTGATAGTAAAGACAATCATGAAGCTTTTTTGCTGCGACACTTGCTTGAAGCCGCTAATAAAATGGTGGCGGGTGTGGCTACCGATGCCTTAGCGCATTGGCTTGCGACGATGAATCAAGGCTCGCTGGATTGCGAAGAAGTTTTACTGCTCTTTTTAGATGAGCTGGCCAGCTTGAATTGTCCATTGATTGTCGTTTTGGATAATGTTCACGAAATAGAAGACCCTGCTGCTTGGCAGGTCATTCAGTCTTTGATGACTCAACTCCCCGGTAATATGCGCTTATTAATGGCGTCGCGGTTCATCCCAAATGCACTTGGGCGTTTAAGGTTAGACCCGCGCTTAGAGTTTATTAAACAGCAAGATTTAGCGTTCGATTTTCAGCAAGTGACTGCTTGGTTACAGCAAGCGGATATTTATGATCAGCAGCAAGCTTTTAACTTGATGGAGAGAATGCAAGGTTGGCCAGCAGGATTAGGCTTATGGTTACTCTGTCGAGAGAATGCGAGTTGGCCAGAAGACTTGGGTCATGAGAGGGAGCAGCTGGCTGATTATTTAATGGGGGAAGTTCTGTCTGGACTGGAGCCTCAATTAAAAGAATTTTTAATTCGTATTGCGCCGCTGACCAGTTTTAATGAAATTTTATGCAACGAAGTATTAGGTATTGAAGACAGCAGTCGCTGGATTCAGCAGCTGGTACACCACAATCTGTTTATTGACAGCATTGATCAACGCTTGGGCTGGTTCACACTGCATCCGCTACTGGCCGAATTATTATGCCAGTACAGCAGTGAACAGGATCGTGAAAAAACACATTTAGCCGCTTTTCATAGTCTTAAACAGCAAGGGTTTCGAGTTGAAGCCTTGCAGCATGCCCGCTTAGGCAAGCTCACTCAAGAAGCGGCCTTATGGATTGAAAGTGAAGTTGATCGCATTATTGCCGATCTAGATTTTGCTGCGGTTCTAGCTTGGTGTGATTTTGTGGGGAGCGATATTATTGCCAGTTCTGCTCGTTTGCAGCTGATGCAAATTTGGAGCTTATTGTTAACCTTTCAATACGCCGCGGTAGGACGTCTGATTAATCAACTCGATACTCATCAGATAGAAATGCACTATCCAGGACAGCTACTGGCCTTACGAGGTTTTATTGCGCGCGGAGAAGGGGATTATGGGCAAGCCCGTAGTCTATGTGAGCTGGCTTTGCGTGAGTTGCCGGAAGACCGTTTTCCTATTCGGGTATTAATGTGTTCTACCTTGTGCAATATAGAATTAGTGAGTCAAAAACCTGAGAATGCGCGTCTTTGGAATCGTTTAGCGATAGATATTGCTCGCCAGCATCAGGCATTAAGTTTAGAGGTTTTTTCTCTTTTTGATTACGCTAGAGTCGAGCAGTATCGTGGTCATCTTCTTCGCAGCGCTGAGGTTGTGGATCAGGGGTTAGAATTGACCCTACGCTTACCGCAGCAAGCACGTTTATTTCCTCATGCACGATTAATTATTTATCGTGCGTTTATACGCTGGTTAAAAGGTGACATTGAAGGTGCTCGACAAGATGCTTATATTGGCATTAATGAAGCAAATCGATGTCGAGACGTTATTGTTCTTTATGGCTATAGCTTATTGGCCTTGATTCATATTATGAAGCAAGAAGGCAAAGCTGCTTTGGCCATTATTGCGGAAGCAGAGCGTTTAATGCAGCGCTGGCAAGTATCAGAACAGGTTTACAAGAACTGGATTGATATTGTAAAAGCGAATATTTGGATGGCCTTAGGAAAATGGAACCGTGCTGAAGAGTGCTTAGATCGTGTGACTAAGGGAGATGATCCGTTAGGTACGAACCATGCTGAATTATTTCCGATGCAGTCAGGCTTATATCGTTTATCTTGCGCCCGTTTATTATTCCAGAAAAAAGAATATTCGAATGTTATTCAACTGCTCGATCGTGTGGCGTTAAAAAAACAGGCCAGCATTATTCAACTATCAGGAACATTATTCCAAGCGGTCGCATATGCTTTAAAGGGTGAGGTTAGTAAGGCTAAACAGGTATGGCAGCAGGGTTTAAAGTTTGCGGAGCAAGAAAAAATAAAATTGGATTTAAGCCAATTTATATCGATAAGTGTTTCGGATCTCGAATCGGCTATTGGCTCAATGTTGACAGTAACGACGGTATCGCAAGAGCCTCGTCATACTGATTATAAACCGGGTAGCAAAGCAGAGTTATCGGCACAGTCGGCGGTTCCTGTTTTTATTGAAGCATCTAATTTGAGCGTTCGAGAGCAAGAAGTTTTAGGTTTGATTGCAGAAGGCTATTCTAATCAAGGTATTGCTGATCAGCTCTTTATTTCTCTGCATACGGTAAAAACACATGCGCGCAAGATCAACGCCAAGCTCGGGGCTAAAAGTCGCACTCAAGCGATTGTAAAAGCTCGAGAGCGGATGATTATTTGAGTATACGGATATCGGAATATAGTATGACTTCGTATTAAAAAGCAGCACTAAAGAACACTTTAAATTGAAAACGGCCGTCTCATTGTCTATACCTAATTAATAACTAATATTTTTATTAATTTTTATGGGGTTGGCATGGCCGCTAGTTATTCTATTATCCTTCTTGGCTGTGATAACAATCTATGCCTTGGGGATCATCTTGATGACTCCTTTGAGTCGCTTTTAGTTAACGACGAAGAAGGCTGCCTTCAGGCGTTAAGCGATAATCGTTATCAGCTTGTTTTGGCTGATATGACCTGTTCATCGATCCCTGTCTTAGAGCTATGTCAAAAGATTAAAGCTTCTTTTGATATTCCTGTTATCTTCGTCAGTTCCGACGATAATAATGAAGAGCGTTTAGCAGCTTATGATTGTGGTGCCGATGATTATTTATCTATTGATGATCTTAAAACTGAGCTTCATGGTCGCCTAGAACGAATCATTATTAATAAAATTGCTAATGATCAGCTAAAAATGCAGCTTGCTCAGGCTAATGAAATGGCGTTTATTGCCATGTCTGATACCAGCGATTTGGGTGTAAATATTCAATTTTTATTGGATGTTAATCGTTGTAGTAATATTGATGAACTGGGAATGCGACTATTTCAAGCGTTAAAATCGTACGGAATTAGTTGCAGCTTACAGTTACGCAGCCAATTTTCCGTTAAAAATATGGAAGTTAATGGCATGGCGAAGTCGTTAGAATCTAAATTACTGTCTGAAATGAAAGATCAGGGACGTTATGTCGATTTTGGCCATCGTTCGGTGATGAATTATGAATCAGTTTCTTTATTGGTAAAGAACATGCCGATTGAGGATGAGAAAAAGTATGGTGCAATAAAAGATAATGTATTTTCTTTATTACAGGGCACAGATGCACGGATTCAGGCGTTAGATACGCTCGAAAGTTTAGCATTAGAGAAAAATTTAGTGCGCAGTTTAACTATAAAAATGAAAGACTTGATGTCGTCGGTTGATGAAAGCTATCAAGGCGTTATGAAGGACATTGCGAGTGTTGTTGAAGATATGGCAGACAACATTGAAGCATCGATGCAATATTTAGGAATGGATGAAGCACAGGAAAAAAGCTTACAAACCACCATTGAAAAAGCAATTTCAAATACCAATAAAATCTTCAATGACGGTCTAAGTTTAGATAAAGATTTACATCAGTTTTTAGTGCATATCGATACATTGTTTAAAACCGATAAGATTAATCCAGCCCAATTGAAAAAAATCATAGAGAGTTTAGAGAAACTCGCGTAATTATTTTTTTGTAATAGGCTGTTCTGCTTCACATTTATCGTGTCCTTCCATATCCACTAACCAAGGTGGATTAGGTCTTACCTGCTCAATAACAAAATCAACGAAGCTTCTTACTTTGGCCGATAAATGTCGGTTACTGGCGTATAACGTATGAATAGGGTGTGCTTCAAAAGGCCAGTCGCATAAAATAGGAATTAAGTTTTTACTCTTGATCGCCGATGCTGCAATTAATACTGGCAAAGCGGTAATGCCTGCACCAGATAAGGCAAGGGTATAGAGGCTTGAAAGATCATTCACTTTTAAACGTGGCTTGATATTTACATTTATTTCTTGTGCATTAGGCCCTTTGAGCGACCATTGGGTCCAGCCTGTGGCTGATATAACTTGGTGATTGCTTATTTCATCAGGATGCGACGGTTTTCCAAAGCGCTCTACATAGTCTGAACTGGCGCAAAGAATCGCTTTAACATCGCCCAAATAACGACCAATTAAAGATGAGTCTTCTAAGTGACCAACGCGGAAAGCGACATCGATACCATCTTGGACTAAATCGAGCATTTGATCGGTTAATATAAGATCGATATTAACCTGTGGATGCAACTCCATATATTCGGCAATTAATCCAGATAATACAGTTGAACCGAATAATACCGGTGCGGTAATGCGTAAAGTACCTGTTGGGGTGCTTTGCATTTGCGTTACTGCAATGTTTGCTTCTTCAATGTCACCTAAAATGCGCGCGCAATGTTCATGGTAGGCGCTACCAGTATCTGTAAGACTCAGGCTTCTAGTGGTTCGTTGAATTAGACGAACGCCTAAGCGCTCTTCTAGCTGAGTAATTTTACGGCTAACCGTAGACTTGGGGAGACCTAAGGCTTTAGCTGCTCCAGTGAAACTACCGGACTCAACCACACGGACAAAAATGGCCATTTCATTTAAATCGAATTCTTCTCGTTTACCGATTAGCATTTTTTCCGCCCTAGGCTAGATTGCGCTGGTGAGTAGCTAATGTGAGGGCTGAATTGGAATAAAACAACCCTCGAAAGAGATTATATTAGATACTTGCCGTCTCTAATGACTTGGCGAGTAAAGGTTCTAGCTTAACCATTCTCTTTGCCAATTCAGTAGGAATGTCGCAACGTTTGCCAATCTTATAATCAAAAAATAACATAGTGCTTTCGCCTGTAGTTACTAGTCTAGACTGCTCTTGACTCCAGATAGCATATTCTTGAATTAACTTGCCTCCTTCCGCTTTTATACTGCGAATACCAATAGAGAGTGTATCTGGGTAGCTAACGGGTGCTAAAAATTTAGCCGATGTTTCTGATAAAATCGGCCCTTTAGCGTAATTATTCATGAAGTCGAGAATCTTGAGCTCTTCAACATATTTAGTACGAGCGCTTTCAAAATATCGAAAATAATGAACATTGTTTACATGTTTGAACGAATCCATTTCTCCCCAAGCGACAGGGACTTCGATAACTACAGGGTAATCGTATAAATCAGTCATTAGTATTCCTTACTACTGTTGGACTTTATCGTGGTGACGAACGGCGCCTATGTTGGCGCTTGTTGAAACTAAATAAGGCACACATAAGTTAGCGCCATTTTAATGACTCTATCTAAGAGTGTATTGAGTGCCAATAAAGCATCGCCGTGATTAATAATGGCGAGTATTGACCTAACAATCAATGATGTTTTTAAAGATCGCTTAATAACTTCGCGTTCTGACGTTATTGCTAACAAGTTTACCTTTTATAGGCAATTAGAGACCTCACCATAATGAATTATAAATTCGCTTTTATACCAAAGGAAATAATGGTTGGAAGCCCGGTAACATCGTCTTTCTCTGTATAGTCGGCGTTGTATTCATAGCTGGTGACGTTTGCTTGGTTATACACGTTCAAGGCTTCGACGTATAAATCCATGTTCCAGCTTTTATATTGATAGTTTCGGTCTAGGCGGATGTCGAGTTTATGACTGTCGGCTAGGCGCTTAGAGTTTAGCTCGCCATAGATAGGGATTACATAATCGGGATTTGTAACTGATCTAGTATCGATAATTGGTGTTATGAGCTGACCACTTTGATAGCGCCATTTAAATCCAATGGTCCAGTCTTCATTCAACTCATGGTTAGAGACTAAGTTAATGATCCAAGGTTGATCGTAAGCATACTTAAAATCTTCTCCTGTTATTTTATTATGACGTCGAGTTTCTGAGTACGCTGCGGATAACCAGCCGTACCAACCTTCACTAAAGGATTTGTTGATAAATAGTTCAAAGCCATAAGCGTCACCGTCGGCGTCATTGGTATAGCGAGGAAGTGCTTGGTACTGATCTTCAGTCAGTGTTGGATAGACGGTATCTTTATCTTGGCGAGAAATAATAAGATCACCAAAAGTTTTGTAATAGGTGTCTAGCTTAATCAGAGTCGACTCATCAATTTGATGCTCAACTCCTAGGGTATAATGGTCTGATGTAGATTGTCTGAGGTCAGGGTTGCCAAATCCTTTGGCGACTTCGCCAAAATTATCAGTGAACTTGTGATACTGGCCCCAAGCCGTATTCAACCACCAGTAATCGATAAATTCCCAGCGCAGCTTGAATTTACCTTGGGTGAAGGTTTGCTCAGAATAATCATCGTAAGACCATAAAACACCTGGGGTTAGCGTGAGAGTTGGGCTGACGAACCAGTCGTCTGCAATAAATACATCGTAGTTATAAATTTTCAGATTATCATTTTCCACAATGCGTTCTTGGCTATCACTTACAGGGCAGTAAGGTTTGGATGTAAGATCGCAAGGTGGTGCGGTGAAGTCGCCCTTAAAATCAATTTGGCGTTCAAAAATATCAATACCCGTACGCAAGGTATGATTTAGGTTGATATCCGTGCTGAGGTGAGTGCGAAGTGTATAGTCATTGGAGGTTGCTTTAAGGTTATTGTCTAGCCCTAATCCTAACGAGAAATCACTCAGCATATGTGAGAAACCCGTTTTGAGCTGTGTGGTTTCTGATAAGGTATTTTCTAAGACAATGCCTTGAGAGTGAAAGTGCGAATTAAATTTTATACCGCCTGCTAGGCCTGGTTCGCGCTTAATTTGGTCGGACTCGTCATCGAATAATAAACCCGCTTTGTCTCGTGTTCCTAATGCTTGAATGCTTAATGTATCGCCACCCGATAGTTGTATCTGATATTTTGCTTGGTAATCATAGTATTCAGGCACGGTGGTGAATTGAAAATCATCGTCATCCAGTAGATTTTCAATATAAAGGTGAATAAGACTTTGTCTAACAGACAAGTAGGCTGCTGAGTTTTCGGTAATAGGGGTCTCTAATAATATGCCGGCTTTTAATAAACTGAAATCGATAACCGCTTGTTTTCGATCGGTATATGGTGCTCGTGAATTCGCTTCAATGACCGCCCCTGTTGCATCGTTGTACTGTGCATCAAAAGCAGCGGCTTCTAGCGTAAAGTTTTCGATAACATTATCGTTTAACAAGCTAGAGCCATCAAAATGGAAAATGTTTAAGACAGGCATGAAATCGATGATGTATCGATTATCGTCAGGTGACGATCCGCGTACTGCAGGTTCCGCTCGTCGACCCGTCGTAAATGTGACCCCTGGTAGTGCTTCTATGGCTCTCAGGGGGTCATTACCGGCCCCCGGCATCCGTAATAGCTTCTTAGTCGATATCTCGGTTAGGGGATCATCTTTGGCAGTGATACGAATGTTATCCAGTACCGCTTCATTATCGGCGTAGCTAAAGGATGTGGTAAGGCAAATTGCCGCTAAACTTGTGGCTTTGACGAATAAGCGAGACATAGGCAGTCCTTGGCGAAAGTCATTCTAATTTTTTGTTTCTCAGTTAATCTATATTGTTGTAATAAATCAACGATTATATAGGTTAGCTGAATACTGAAAGGCTCGCATAGTGAACATTTAAAGTCTTTTCAGAATGACTTGAGTAATAGCATCCTGTACCGCTTTTTCTTGACCTACCGGAGGGTGTAATTTCGTTTTCAAACCTAGTTCAGCTTCAATGGCTTTCAGTTGCTTGGGGACATCAATACGTAAATGTGTACCAGCAGCAAAAAAAACGGGATAAACATTGATTAAATTAAAGCCCTGTTGTGATAGTTGTTCACACATTTGCTCAAGGCTAGGCTCACACAGCTCCATATAAGCGAGTTCGACAACGACAGGTTGAGATGACCCTGTTAGCGAAGCCGCATCATGTTGTTTAATCGCATGAGTCATGTCATTAAATGGACGTTGCCACTGAGGATCTCTGCTTCCGTGGGCTAATAATATGTTGGCAATTTTATCGTTCATATCGTCAATTTCGGCTTATTCAAGTGAGTAGAGTATACATTTATATTCGTTAATCTAGATACGTTCTAAGTCGTCATATTGGATTAGTCCATATGTGTATTTTTCGTGACTTAATAGACTAAGCTGGAAAAACTTACTTTAAATCAGCGGTTTAGCGAAAAATATTATTCATCAGTATGTAGGGCTTAATTTAAAATGCATCACTCGAAAAGTAACATAGTGACAATAGAATGACTGTAAATAAGGAAAAAATATAGTAAAAACCAACTGAAAAATGACGCGTAAAAAAGGTCTGTAGTTTTCTGTTATTTTGATTTGAAAAGCAGAGATATCCTAGCTAATACTTATAGTGAATCATTTGTTTATACATAGGTAGTTCAGTCATATGAGCATCAGTCGTCAGCAGGTTGGTCGTTATTTATACGAGTTCGAAGATGAGTATCAGGTTACTTATGTCAATTTCTTTCGGGCAAATGAGTTAGCAGATGCTCAATTGGTCATGACTCTTGAGCGCGGGTGTGAGCGGCAAACGTTTGCTTTTTCACAGCCACATTTTAATGACATAGATAAGAACCTAATAACATCAAAAGGCGTTTATGTCGCGAGCTTGAAAAACTCACCTTTGTCACCTCATCGAGTAGAGGTTGGAGATATAGAAGGGGGCTTTGCCTATTTCACCGCCAAAAATGTGAAAAATATTACCCCGACCGCTTAAGAAAATTAATGGGGCGGCCAAAAATGCAAAAAAGCAATACTCACGAGTATTGCTTTTTTTTGAGTGTCTATAAAGTATATGAATTGAGAGGGAACTTGCAGTTATGTATTTGAGGAGTGAAAAAAGAGGTAGCCAGATTACCTCTTTTAATGACAGTTCAGGTAATCGATTAAAAGAGCTGAAGAACTAATGCGGCGGTTTCACAATAATCCTTTTCTTTCACATCATTCTTTTGTTTGGCTTCTTGAGATTTTATAAAGGTATAGCTGCTCGGTGAGCCTTTGCAGATGTTCATCCCCAAAACGTTATTTTGTGATTTTACAAACAGATTCATCGTCACATCTCCGCGGGTACGTGAGCGCAAGTGAACTTTCTTAGGTGAGATCGTATACGATTTTATGCCATCTTTTGCGGTGACATTCATACTCTGTCCTGGGGGCGCATTCACGAATGTGGCATCATCGCGAATTTCGATACTGGTCCAGTTGCTATCGGTTTGCACTTCCAGTTCATAAATTTGCTCAGCGGCAATCGCCGGTTGAAAAGCAGCAGCGGTTAATAAGCTAGCAAATAAAAATCGATTCATTATGTAGTCCCTGATCGTACTGAGTGGGCGGAATTTATATTTAGTCTTAGTTATATAGTAGACGCTTTTTAGAACGTCAAATGTTGAAGTCTGTCAGAGATGCCGGATGTGAGCGTTCACTCACTCTGTGGTGACTGAATGAACGCTGATAAGAGATTAAAAATAGTGATATTTTTTAAACGAGCTATAAATGGTTCTCAGCGTATTCCGCAAGGATAGAGCGTGGAGAACCTTGCAGTGTAATTGTCCCACCATGCTCAAAATCTTTAAATCGCTCGACCAGATACGTAAGGCCTGTGCTGATAGGGCTTAAATAGGGTGTATCAATTTGGGAGAGATTTCCCAGGCAGATAACCTTACTACCAGCCCCTGCGCGGGTGATAATGGTTTTAATCTGGTGAGGTGTTAGGTTTTGGCACTCGTCGATAAGAATTAGGCTTTGCTGGAAGCTACGACCACGAATGTAATTAAGCGATTTGAACTGCAGTGGAACCTTCTGCAGTATGTAGTCTACGCTGCTAGGGGCATTTTCGTCATCGCTGTGAAGAGCTTCTAAGTTATCGGTTATTGCGCCTAGCCAGGGTTCCATTTTCTCGGCTTCTGTGCCAGGTAAATAACCAATGTCTTCATCTAAACCGCGTGTACTTCGAGTCGCAATAATACGTTTAAACTGTTTATTGGCGACGGTCATTTCAATTGCGGCGGCGAGTGCTAGGATGGTTTTTCCTGAGCCTGCTTGTCCTGTAAGGCTCACTAGATGAATGTTGGGATCAAGCAGTAAATTAAGAGCAAGTGCTTGAATAATATTTTGAGGTTTTAAGCCCCATGCCTGTTGCTGCATTAAGAGTTCTTTGGGCAAATCAATGAGAGTGACGGTTTCATCATTAATGGTGGTGATGCGCCCGACAAATTCTTGTTCATCAATTATGAAGTGATTGATGTGTACGTTTTCAGGTAATACTTCTTTCAACACCTTGTGATAAGTTCCGGTGGCATCATGGAATGTTTCTACTTGATGCTGCTCCTGCCAGAACGAACCTTTTAAGGCATGAAAGCCTTGTTCTAACAAATCGATATCGGATAACAGTTGATCGTTTTGATAATCTTGTGCCGAGATGCCACAACCTTTGGCTTTCAGCCGCATATTAATGTCTTTAGTAATTAGAATAACATCGCGCTTGGGGTGATTCTGCTGCAGTTTAACGAGGCTGTTTATTATTTTGTTATCGTTAAGGTTGGTGGGTAAGATGGGAGACGTTTCTTTAAAGCTATCGAGCAGAATAGAAAGGGTGCCTTGGACCTCTTCATTATCTCGCAGAATCGGTACGCCTTTGGCAATTTCTACCGGCGTTGCATCACCAATAATACGATCAATTTGGCGAATTGCTTCACGGCAATCGGCCGCAATGGATTGCTTCCCCATTTTTAATTTATCGAGTTCCTCTAGAACGATCATGGGGATGACGACCTGATGTTCTTGAAATTTTAGAATGGCACTGGGATCGTGTATTAGGACATTAGTATCGAGAACGTAAAGCTTAAGTGTTGCTTGTTGTGCTGTCATGCAAAATACCTTCTAAGCCTGAAGTATGAGAAAACGCATTAAACAGAAAAAGCCCGTTGGTGCACTTATTCCATTAAGACCCAATCAATGTGAGTCTGCCTCGATTTGGCATCATTGCCAAGTGTTTATTGAGAGATATTAGCTCAGGTGTCATTGTATTTCGGTATCTCTATTTGTATCCCTTGATAAGCAAGGTAAACTAGAAGTCTTACAAAAAAAATAACACACCTTACAGAGATAAAATCATGAAATTTATACATACCGTAGCCCTATTATTTGGTTTCATGTTTAGCTTTTTTCTGGCTAATACAGCGCACGCTCAAGACCCTGCATTAGGTAGTTGGCATACGGTGGATGATGATACTGGTGAAATAAAAAGTCTGGTTGTACTCTCGCTTGCAGAAGACGGCACTATGGTTGGCATAATCAAAAAAGTATTAAAAAAAGATGCGGCTAGTGATCTGTGTGATCAGTGCGAAGGCGACAAGAAAGATCAGCCAATAGAAGGTATGCAGTTTATTTGGGGCGTCGAGCGTACGGGAAAAGGCGAGTGGGAAAATGGACAAATATTAGATCCTGAATCAGGCACTGTTTACACCAGCAATATCACGATTTCTGATGACCCGAATGAGCTTGAAGTTCGAGGCTATGTTGGCATCTCTTTGTTTGGTCGCTCACAAACCTGGCAGCGTATTGAAGTTAAATAAGGTCTGTGGAGGTTTTTAGACTCTGCCTAAATGGCAGTAAAAGACCTTTGCTGATCATCTGTTTGATTTATTATATTTTTCACTAAAATCACCTTGAATTAAGAGCCTGCTAAAAGCTAGTAATGGTCATTAATTACTGTATTATCGCAGGCCAAAATAACAAAAAATTACATTACAGGGGATTGAAATGTACCTAAGCATTCGCTCTGCCATTGCGGCACTAATTCTAATAACCATGTCAGGTTGTAGTTCTATTTATACAACAACCGGTTGGTTTGCTTATGATTATGCTGAAGACTATGCCATGCCGTATGTTATGAAGACTGATGATACGGAAATGGGTTGTGCAATGAGTGAGAGTATGACGCCAATGCTCTTATCTTTTACCGAATTAACTTGGTCTCCTGATCGCCTAGCAACCTCTATGTACATGCAAGCGGGCGCTTGTGCTGAAGCAAAAGCTAACGAAGAAGGCTTAACCTATCTTCGTGCCTATAAAGCACAAAATATCGGTGAAGCAAAAGATGCTCGTATTCGTCAAAAGCGTTTATTTGCTCTCGCCGCAAATCGTCAATACAAAGGCTATAAGCACTTAGTGGCTGAGTTTGGTGAGCCGGGGAATGAATGTCCTGATCTTGACGAAGAAGATGAGTTTTTCTGGATGCTAGGTCTTGTGAGTGGCTTACAAGCCGTGATGAGTGATGTGCGCGGACAAGGTGAAGTCGGTGTGCCAAAAGATATCGCTATGAAATCTGTTCGTGGTAGTCAGTGTCTAGATGCTAAGCGCTGGTGGGGTGTTCCAAAAGCGATGCAAGCGGCCGTTTGGACGATGATGCCTGACAATGCACCTGATGGCGTTGATCCTTGGCAAGAATTGGCCGATGCCAGCGACCTAGCGGGTGACGCAGGTGTTCGTTTAGCGCAAGCGGTTGAAGTCGTTATTGCTGATGGTTCGGGTAATGAAGAGCGTTTACGTGATGCCATTCGTCGCCATGCCCAGTCAGTGAAAACTACACCTTCTAATGCACAATATCGCATGCTTGATATAGTCGCTACCCAGCAAATTTTAGCAGTATCTGACCGTTTATGGACAGAAGCCACAGGAAGTCGTACTCCCATTGGTGGCCTAGGGACTTTCTGGGATGATGCATCGCCAGCAGAAGAAGCTTTAGATATTAACGATTTGTTAGGAGATTAATATGCGTGCATTATTGCTGTCTGTCTTGATGTTGCCATTTTTGGCACTGGCTCAAACACCGCTAAATGAGTTACCAAAACTGAGCATTTGTGTATTTGACCCGCTCGGCGCTAATGGTCCCTTGTTCAATACCATGACGGATTATCGTACAGAGGCGCTTGGATGGGGTGCTGATGTAGAACCTCGTGCCTATACGGATGAAAAAATTGCGCTTGACGATTTTAAAGCGGGCCAGTGTGACGCTGTGCTAGTAACAGGTGCCCGTGCACGTCCGTTCAATAAATTTTCGGCAACAGTGGGTGCGATTGGTGCAATCCCTGATGAGGCAATGTTACGTTCGTTATTAACCATGATTACCAGTCCTAAAGCGGCTAAGTATATGGTTGAAGGTCAATATGAGATTGCTGGTATTATGCCAGCAGGACCTATCTACTTATTCACTCGTGACAGAACAATTGATACGTTAGAAGAATTATCGGGTAAGCGTATCGCAACGATCGATTATGATGCGCCTTCTATCTTCTTGGTGAATCATATTGGTGCTTCCATGGTGCCTTCAAATTCAGCTAATTTTTCTGGTAAGTTTAATAATGGCAGTGTGGATGTTGCCTACGCACCGACCGTGGCCTACAAACCTTTAGAATTGTATAAAGGTTTGGAAGAAAATGGAGGTGTTTTACGCTTCGTATTAGCGTATATGGATTTTCAAATCATTATTCGTGCTGATAAATTTCCAAAAGGGTTTGGTCAAAAATCACGAGCTAAAGTTGCCAGCTTTTTTGATAAGGTCAATGAGGTTGTTGAAAAAGCAACGCAAGAAATTGATCCTAAGTATTGGATGGACCTATCAGCGGATGCTACAACGCAGTACACCAGTATGTTGCGTGATGTACGTATTAAATTACGTGATGAAGGTGTTTATGATGGAAAAATGTTGAAGCTGATGCGTAAACTGCGTTGTAAAAACAACCCAGTAGCGGCGGAATGTGTTGAAAAACTAGAATAGAAAACAATAATAAATTTCTATAATAAATATAAAAAGTAATACTCGAACATAGGTACCTATCATGACCCAGACTCTTCGCTTGGCGAATCGAACTGGCTTTGAATGGCTGGCAGCAATGCCTGCTTTTTTGGTTTTAATTTTTGTCATACTTTTAAATACCAGTCATGCCACCCATGCCCAACTATTAAAGTTGGGTGAAAATGTATGGGATGGCTATTTCCAGCTGCGTTCTGATCCTATTCAGCCTAGTTGCGAAATAGATGGAGATATCGATGGTCAGCTTACACGCTTGATTGCTGAAAATGCAGCGCCTGCGGATGAGGATGAGTGGGACTTATTTGATGAAGAGCCTGAACCGATCGATGATGCTGTATTGCGTCAGTCTTTGGTGAATGCTCAAGTTGTTTGTGAAACGAAGCATCAAACGTATGCGCAAACAGTCGATCGTATTACTCCTGCAGTAAGAGCTTTTCGTGCGGTAGAACTTGCGGTTGCAGACTTTGGCGAATTCGGTTTGCATGCACAGCGCATTATGCTTGCGGTATTGGTGCTTATCTGTGGCATGACGGCGTTATTTAGACGTCATCACATAGCCTTGCGTCCAATGGAAACCGTGATGGATTATCGCGTAGCGTCATTTTCTCAGATGATTGCTAGCGGTATTTTATTCTTCTCGGTTTACAGTTTTAAAGAAGTTGTTTTTAACGCGGGTGTTGTCGTCAGTTCCGAACATGGCTTATTGCATTATTTATGGATTTTAGGTTTTGCAGTCATCTTCTTATTAAGCGTTTATCAATTTATTGTTGTGCCAAAAGATGCCAAGCCGGGTGGTAGCTTCTTAAAGGCGCAGTTGGCTATTCCACTGTATGCCACCATGTGTATTATTTCAGGTACTTACTTCATATCGAATGGTCACATGGCTGGCATTGGTATTTATTTAAACCAGATGATGGAATTATCACAGCTATTTTTGAACGTAGGTTTGTACGTTTGGATCGGTATGCTGGTTAAGCGTACTCAGATGGCTCAAGCGGTATTCAATATATTCCGTCCATGGAATTTACCACCAGAAATGTTAGCGGTGGTGGTGGTGGTGATAGCCGCATTACCAACGGCATATACGGGTGCTTCCGGTATTTTTGTCATAGCTATTGGTGGTTTAATTTATAACGAACTACGTCGTGCTGGTGCTCGTCGTCAATTAGCGCTCGCAGCAACGGCTATGTCTGGCAGCATGGGTGTGGTGCTTCGTCCTTGTTTATTGGTTGTGATTATTGCGGCATTGAATAAAGAAGTAACAACCGATCAGCTATTCGGCTGGGGTGTGAATGTATTCTTATTAACGGCTGTTTTGTTTGCTGCGGTTGCGATGTTAACAAAGCAGGGTACTTTGAGTGTTGAAAAAGCATCTGTAGCATGGCCTGAGACCAAGAAGGCATTATGGAAACTAGTGCCTTATGGTATTTTAATTGCACTGACGTTAGCTTTTTATGCGATTTTCTTAAATGCTTATCTTGATGAATTCTCAGCACCGTTCATTCTTCCTGTGATGTTATTAGTCGTATTAATTTACGAGCGAATGGGTCAAGAAAAAATGGGCCGTGAACAAATGAATATTGACCATATTGAAAACCGCCTTGAAGAATCTTGGCAGGATCTTAAAAGCGGTAATGACTCGATTGAGAAAACATTACGCGAAGCGACAACTGAGACCACAGGGCACATTGGTGCATTGTTAATGTTGATGGGCTTGTCCGTTAGTATTGGTGGCGTTATTGAACGTTCTCATTTGATGGATCTTGTACCGGGTAGCTTCGAATCAATCTGGCTAGCCATGGGGCTGTTAGTCGTTATTCTTGTGGTTATTGGTATGGTAATGGATCCGTATGGCGCGGTTATTTTAGTGAGCGCGACAATTGCTTCAATTGCTTACGACAGTGGCATTGATCCCGTGCACTTTTGGATGGTGACCTTGGTCGCGTTTGAATTAGGCTATTTGAGTCCGCCGGTGGCGCTGAACCATCTACTCACCCGGCAAGTGGTCGGGGAAAGAGAAGTGGCTTTGGCATCGCAAGAAGGACATAACTTCTGGTATCGACATGAGAAGTTTTTATTACCTTTAACCGTGATGGGTATTGCACTGGTCATTGTAGCCTTCGGACCTTTGGCTATTGGTTATAACTAGAGGTGATCTACGGCAGCAACGCTAAATAGAGTATGTCGTTAAATAAAGCCTCGTCTTACCTTGCGTAAGTCGGGGTTTTTTTGTGCTTACTGATGGGTGGAATGCTCTTACTTTTATCTTTTAGTTGACAGAGTGACGAGCACAAAAAAGGGAGGCTATAAAAGCCTCCCTTTAATTATGCTGACAAGTAACGAATCGTTTTAGCCATTAATAAGGTAATGAGCATAGATACTAGCCGCGTAACCTAAGGCAATGACAGGGGTCCATTTAAGATGGCTAAAGAAGGTATAAGAACCTCTTGCTTGCCCCATCAACGCAACCCCAGCAGCGGAACCAATCGATAGCAAGCTACCACCAACACCGGCGGTGAGTGTAACGAGTAACCAGTGGAACTCAGACATATCGGGGTTCATGGTTAATACGGCAAACATTACGGGAATATTATCAACGATGGCAGACATAATACCAACAAGAATATTGGCGACATCAGGGCCTAGCTCGCCGTATATATAAGCTGATGACAGGCTTAAGTAACCAATAAAGCCCAAGCCGCCTACAGAAAGAATAACGCCGTAGAAGAAGAATAACGTATCCCACTCCGATTTTGCCACCTTGTCAAAAATATCGAATCCACCATGCTTATCATCACTACCCGGTGGTAAGTCTAGATCATCCATATCATCGCCTGTAGGGCCGCCTTCTTTGAATCGACGAATATAAAAACCGTACAGTTTCAAATACCCTAAACCAAACATCATGCCGTACACTGGCGGTAAATGTAGGAAGTTGTGAAAGCTAACTGCCGTTATTATCGTTAGTAAGAAAAATCCTACAATTTGTAAACCACCTGGCTTAATTTTAACCGCTTCACCAGTTTCAGCATTCGGTGTGCCCGACGGAAGTGCAAAATGCATAATAGCGGCAGGGATTAAAAAATTGACGACGGATGGGATGAATAGAGTAAAGAAGGTAGAGAAATGAAGCAGACCTTTTTGCCAAACCATTAAGGTAGTAATATCACCAAATGGACTAAATGCACCCCCAGCGTTTGCGGCCACGACGATGTTAATACAAGCGATGCCAATGAAGGCAGGCTTGTCAGCCCCTACTGCCATGACAACCGCACACATGATCAAGGCGGTGGTTAGGTTATCGGCAACGGGCGATATAAAGAACGCTAAAATACCGGTTAACCAAAATAAGGTTTTGTAGCTAAAGCCTTTCGCTACTAACCAGCTGCGCAGCGCATCAAATACACCTCGGTCCAGCATGGCGTTAATGTAAGTCATTGCTACCATCAAGAAGAAAAATAACTCGGCGTACTCAAGAAAGTTGTGACGAATAGCCACCTCGGCAGCGTGAGGGAACCCATTATTGACGTAGACAGCAGCGATCAAAATCCAGATGATGCCAGCCGACATCATGACAGGCTTTGATTTACGCATGTGAATTTGTTCTTCAAAGATAACTAAGATATAACCAATAACAAAAACGGAGATGGCGGTATAGCCGACCCAGTGGCTGGTTAAATCAATCCATTCGGTTGCATCAGTAGAGGCAAACGCTAAGCTAGGCAGAAGTAATAATATTAATGGCGAAAGCCAAGAGGCTAGATGTTTCATTAGGGTTCCTATCGGAAAGATGGCGATAACTGCGGCGAATTATAGACAGTGAAGGAATCAAATCAAAGGACATAACTTGATATGAGTGAGCATTAAGGGCAAATAGCAAGAGTATTTAGGTATAATTCAGTCAAGTAAGTTCAAAATATTGCAGAGAGCGTTAAAACATGAAAATTTTAATCACAGGCGGCACACTCGATAAGCAATATAATCCCTTAAACGGAGCGCTTATTTTTAGCCAATCTTCAGTCTTCGAAATGTTGGCGCAATCAAGAAATACACTAGAAATCGATCTTGATACGTTAATGCTAAAAGACAGTTTAGAGATGAACGATGAAGATAGGTTACGCATCTCACAGGCCTGCAATGACTGCGATGAGAAGCAAATTATTATCACTCATGGTACCGATACCATGGTGGAATCGGCGCAAGCCATTGCTGCGCAATTAGCGCCTAATAAAACCGTCGTTTTACTCGGCGCAATGGTTCCGTATCAGTTTAAAGGGTCCGATGCGTTGTTTAATTTAGGCTGTGCGATGACCGCTGTGCAAATATTACCTGCGGGCGTTTATATTACGATGAATGGCCAGGTTTTTGATTACCGTGAAGTGCAAAAAAATCGCACCATTGGCGCGTTTGTTGCCATTAAATAAGCGCGATTTAACTCAAATCGTCGGCAATAAAGCCGCCGGTTTGATGCGCCCATAACTGAGCATAAATCCCTTGCTTGGCAATCAGTTCTTGATGGCTACCTTGTTCGACGATTTCGCCGTTATCGATGACGATTAACCGGTCCATGGCGGCAATGGTCGATAATCGGTGAGCGATCGCGATTACGGTTTTTCCTTCCATAAGTTGATACAAACTGTGCTGAATCGCGGCTTCTACTTCTGAATCTAAAGCCGACGTTGCTTCATCCAAAATTAAAATCGGTGCGTCTTTTAATAATACCCGAGCAATGGCGATGCGTTGGCGCTGGCCGCCAGACAGTTTTACACCACGTTCGCCGACTTGTGCATCCAGCCCCGTATTTCCTTCTAGGTCCGCGAGCTCTTGGATAAATTCATGAGCTTCGGCGCTGCGAATTGCTTGCTGGAGTTCTTCTTCTGTTGCGTCGGGTCTGCCGTATAAAATATTCTCGCGTACCGAGCGGTGCAGTAATGAAGTATCTTGAGTCACCATAGCAATGTGGGCGCGTAATGTTTCTTGTTGAACTTTTGCAATGTCTTGGCCGTCAATCTTAATAAGCCCAGATTCTAAATCGTAAAAGCGCATCAAAGCACTGACTAATGTCGATTTTCCTGCGCCAGAACGTCCGACTAAACCGACTTTTTCACCCGCTTTAATGTGTAAATTTAAATTTTTGATGATGTGACGCTGGCTGATATTTCCTTCTTCATCGGCCATGCTATAGCTGAAATTCATGTTCTGAAAATCGATGTCGCCTTTATTGACGACCAGCGCTTTGGCATCTTCTACATCAGTGACCTGCAAAGGCTGAGACAGCGTGCCCATACCATCAATCACCGTGCCGATATTCTCAAATAATGCGCTGACTTCCCACATAATCCACTGTGCCATACCGTTTAAACGTAACGCTAAACTGATCGCAATGGTAATCGCACCAATGCCAATGGCATTTTCTTGCCATAGATAAATCGAGAAACCCGAAATAACAAAAATCAGTAAATAATTTAGCCCGTGAATGCTGGTATTTAAACCTGTGGCCAGACGCATTTGCTGATAAACCGTGGTCAGGAAACCTTGCATGCCTTGCTGAGCATAATCGGCTTCTCTTTGGGTATGAGAGAAGAGTTTAACGGTGGCAATATTGCTGTACGAATCGACGATGCGGCCTGTCATGGTCGATCGCGCATCGGCTTGAGCGGTGGCGATCGCTTTTAATTTTGGGACAAAATAATATTGTAAGGCGATGTATAGCACCAGCCAAACCATCAGCGGTAACATCAAGCGTACATCGGCTTGGGCAATGATGAAGAGCATCGATAAAAAGTACACAACAACATAGACCATGACGTCTAATAACTTGATCACGGTTTCGCGTACGGCTAATGATGTTTGCATTACCTTGGTAGCAATACGGCCAGAAAATTCATCTTGATAAAAGCCTAAGCTTTGCTTAAGAAGATAGCGGTGAGCCAACCAGCGAACCACCATGGGGTAATTCCCCAATAGCGTTTGATGAATAATTGCAGCATGGAGAAATACAATCGTTGGGAGCGCGATGAGAACGATCGCCCCCATCGTGATGAGGGTATCGCCTTCTTCTTGCCAAAGTGTCGCACGATCTTTGGTCGCAAGCCAATCGACAAGCTGTCCCATAAAGCTAAACAGCGATACTTCTAGCATCGCCAGCGTGGCGGTGAGCACCGTCATTAATATTAAAGGGATCTCAATGCCACGACTGTAATGGCGGCAAAAAGCAAACACACCCGAAGGCGGTTGCTGAGGATCTTCACTGGGGAAAGGCTTGATGAGCTTTTCGAAAAAAGAAAGCATGGTTATTCACATAATCTAGAACGTAGTAATTAGTCTAGGATACACATATCATCAAAGAAAGCAGACTATTTTTAGTCTAATGTGAAGATAAAGTGAAGGACTTGATAATGACCCGTGAATCACAACGACAGGCGCCAGCCGCATCACAACCTGCCCTTAATATTCAGTTTTTATTAACCGGTACTGAATTAATGGTGGGGGATATTGTTGATACCAATTCCGTGATGCTGGCACAAAGTTTAAAGGATCAAGGAGCCGAGCTTACCCGCAAGGTCACCTTAGGTGATGACTTCAAGGGCATAGTCGCTGAAATTGAACACATGAGCTTGCAGGCTGATGTATTAATTATAAATGGAGGACTTGGGCCGACAGAAGACGATCTTACTGCTGAAGCAATCGCGCAAGTTATAGGCCAGCCATTAGAAGAAAATAGCGAAGCGTTAATACACTTAGAAGCGTGGTGTAAAAAGCGCGGCTTTCAGCTTGAGGGTGCAAACCGTAAACAAGTTGTATTGCCAAAAGGGATTAGCCTTGTGGCTAACCGAATGGGCAGTGCGGTAGGATTTTCTGCCCACCATAATAATTGTCTGATTATCTGTACGCCTGGGGTGCCCAGCGAATTGAAGGTGATGTGGGCGGAAGAAATATTGCCGCTATTAAAATCTCAGTTGCCGATTATAGATAAAGTTAAAACGATTAAATTTCATGTATTTGGTATTGGTGAATCGGCTATTCAAAATTTATTTGATCGTCAGTTAGCCAACTGGCCAAAAGAAATTGAAGTCGGTTATCGGGCAGCATCCCCTTTGGTAGAATTAAAATTTACCACTCGCAGTGAACAAGCAGAGTTGCTATTGCCTCAATGGCAGGCCAAGGTTGAGCAATTATTAGGCGCTCATATCTTAAGATTTTTAGGTGATTGGGCCGTTGAGGAAAAAATTAAAGGAAGCGTTAAGGGAATCATTAAAGACTCTATCAAAGGATTAACAGAGGGCCCAGAGCAGCCCGCTTCAGTGGCAAAATGCTTAGTTGAATTATTAGCCCGTAATAAACAAACAATGACGGCCGCAGAATCGTGCACTGGTGGTTTGATTGCATCAAACATTACACGCATTCCAGGTTCGTCGCAGGTATTTGAAGCAGGGTATGTTACTTATTCTAATAGAATCAAATCTCAGTTATTAAACGTTAAAGAACAAACTTTATTAGACCATGGCGCGGTCAGCGAATCCGTGGTTATAGAAATGGCGCAAGGTGCGTTAGCGGCATCGTCTGCGGATTGGGCCGTTGCCGTTTCGGGCATTGCAGGCCCTGATGGCGGCAGTGAAGAAAAACCACTAGGAACTGTTTGGCTTTGCTGGGGAAAGGCGGGCCATTTAAAAACAAAGTGTTTGGTTTACCCATCGACCCGTATTAATTTTCAGCGTTTTATCGCGAATGTTGGCTTAGATCTTATTCGTCGTGAAATATTAGAGGCAAAAGATGAGCCGTCTTATTTTTCGCGTAATGCCAAATAGAATTGAGAAATAAGAAGCGGCTATAAGTTAAAAGCTGCTAAGTTTAAATCTATTAAGTTTTAAGCGTTATTTTGTTTAAAAAGAGCACCGTTTACAGAGGTTAAAATAATGATAACGACCGAAAATAGTGGGTTATTGATTGTTGATGTACAAGGCAAGTTAGCATTGCAGGCGCATGACAGTTCAGTATTACTGAGTAATCTTGCCATTCTTATTCAAGGGGCTAAGCTGCTATCAATACCCATCGTTTGGGTAGAGCAGTTACCGGAAAAGTTAGGTATAACCCATCCTGATATTGCGCAACATCTACCTGGTAGTGCTTTGGCTAAATCTAGCTTTAGCATTTGGGGCGATGATAAGATTCGTTCAGAAATAGAACACCTAAACCGCCGTAATTGGATAGTGGCGGGTATTGAATGTCACGTGTGCGTCTATCAATCGGTACGGGATTTATTAAAAATGCATTACAGCGTGCATGTGGTGAGTGACGGTGTGAGTTCTCGCGCGTTAGCTAATAAAGAAATAGGACTTCAGGCGATGCAAGGGGCTGGGGCCAAAATGACCAGTACCGAAATGGTATTGTTTGAGTTGCAGAAAAAGGCCGAAGGTGATGCTTTTAAGCAGCTGATTAAGTTGGTTAAATAAAGAAAGAATAGTGAGTGTAAAATGGCTCTCTCTTTATTGTAATCAATATAAGAGAGAGCCATTTTTAAAAGACTAGCAAATATTAGTTATTCGCATGCAGTTCTTCATTTAACTGAATCGCTGTCTTATTCGTTACGCATTCAACCGCACCAGAAATAGAGTTGCGACGGAAAAGAAGATCCGCTTTACCCGCTAAGTCACGGCCTTTCACAGTTTCGACAACATTCTTCGCATCGTCTAAAACCTGAATCTTAGTGCCTGAAGTAATGTACAAGCCAGATTCGATGGTGCAGCGATCACCCAGCGGAATACCGGTACCCGCGTTTGCGCCTAATAAGCAGTTTTCACCAACAGAAATAATGATGTTACCACCACCCGAAAGCGTCCCCATCGTCGAGCAACCGCCGCCCAGATCAGAACCATTACCGACAACAACACCCGCAGAAATGCGGCCTTCAACCATAGAAACACCTAAGGTACCGGCGTTAAAGTTAACGAAGCCTTCATGCATAATCGTTGTGCCTTCGCCAATGTGTGCGCCTAAACGAACACGTGCGGTATGAGCGATACGAACACCACTTGGTACAATGTAGTCAGTCATGCGTGGGAACTTATCCACACAGTTAACGCTTAGTAAATCACCGTTTAAGCGTGCTTGTAATTGTGCTGCTGGCAGCTCAGCTAAATCGATTGCGCCCAAGTTAGTCCAAGCAACATTTGGTAGCAGACCAAACATGCCCGCTAGGTTAATACCGTGTGGCTTAACTAAACGATGAGATAGTAAATGAAGCTTCAAATACACTTCTGGAGTCGATTCAGACTGAACATCAGATTCCAAAATTGTAATAACGACCGGCTTTTTACTTTCAGTACAAGCTTTCGCTAATGCCGCTTGTGCAGGAGCAATAGATTCTAGTGCAGCTGCTAAAGCTTCAAGCTCACCACCGTCAACTTCAATAGCTTGGTTACCAGCTTCATAGCCGATCGCTTCTTTAGCCGCAGCAATAATGTCAGCGCTTGGCTGGAAAAGAGGAGCTTGGTAATAAACTTCTAACCATTCGCCTTTTGCGTTTTTTGTGCCTAAGCCAATTGCAAATGCTGTGCTCATAATAAAATCCTTACTTTAAATAGTGAATAAGTGTCTAACGGGTTAATTAGGAATTAATAAAATTCTGATAATCTTCGGCTTTAAAGCCTAATAATTTTCTCTCGCCGCCATCAATTAAAAGAGGGCGTTTGATGATAGAAGTATTGTCGATCATGATCTGGATAGCAGAGGCTTGATCAATCGACTCTTTGACCTCATCTGGTAGCTTGCGCCAGGTAGTACCGCGTTTATTCACTAGTGCTTCCCAACCTAGGTCTTTGACCCAAGAATCCAACATTTCAGCGCTTAAACCATCTTTTTTATAATCGTGAAACTGATATTCAATGCCTTCTACTTCCAGCCATTTACGGGCTTTCTTGATGGTATCGCAGTTTTTTATACCGAACATAGTGATCATAAGGGAAAAGCCCTGCTAAAAAGAGCGCTATGGTAGCAAAAATGAATGGATTAGGGGAGTAGGGCACAAAATAGACATTTAGTAACAATCAGCCACTTGTATGATTGACGTCAAAAAAATAAAATAATTAACGATGAAATAGTAAGATCAATGTCTGATATGTTACTGACACAGTAATAACAAAGAAGTAATAAAAAAGTAGTGCATGAGAAAGGGGGACTTGGTTTGTATAAAAATAGAGAGATAAGTAGTCTCATTAAAACAGCAATTACTATATTAATGCTCAGTTTAATACCTGTTATCAGCTATTCAGCGGAAGTGACTTCGGCAGTGCCTGTTAATGAGTCCGTTCAGCAGCAAGAGACTCGAGATAGTGAAAAAAAGAATGCCAGCTCAGATGAGTTCTGTGTTATCGAAAAGTTGAGTTATTTTGTTAATTGGGTAGAAAAAGCGATCAAGCGTATTGAAGAGGAGCATTTCTCGTCTAAGTCAAATGATTCGATCGAAGAAATTGTCTCGGTACCTGTTGTACCAGTGGCGCCTGTCGCCGTGATTGAAGAAGAGCCTAACATTATTCTTGATTTAACCATTCCAGACATGAAATATGAAGGCACTATGGGAGTAGATAAGGGCCAAAAGCTGAATTTCCCTGATATGTTTTCTGCACAATCTAAAAAGCCCTACATAAAAGAAGAAGGAGGGGCTTCTTTTGGCGGTCGTCTATTAATGGACGATGCTGAACTAGAAAATATGGAAAAATATCGTTTTAATGAAGTACGAGAAGCAGTGCGCGGTGCTGAAGTCTCGTTAGAATTTAAAACGAATTAAAGCCCTACTCCGACGCAAGGCATAATGCCATCCACTGTTCTATGCCAGCACTACGAAATTTTTGCTGATGCAAAATAAAATAGAACTGCCTTTGAAAATCTCTATGCGGCACGGGTAGCCGTATTAAGCTGCCGCGTTTAAAGGCATCTTCTAGAGTTATTTGAGATAAGCAGCCGATGCCTAAGTTCGCTTCAACAGCGCGCTTAATGGCTTCTGTATGTTGAAGTTCATGAGCAATAGTAAGCTTAGGCAGAATCCCATGCATGGCGCGTTCAAACGCTTGACGTGTGCCAGAGCCTGCTTCGCGTAAAATCCATTGCGCTTGAACAAGGTCGTCATCGCTGATGCTTTTTTTGTTAGCCAGAGGATGCTCGGGGCTGCAAAAAACGGCTAGCTCATCATCTCGCCAGGGGATGACATCTAAATCAGAATGCTGAAGTTCACCTTCAATAAGGCCAATGTCCAAATCAAAATTCAGCACTTTTTGGCTAATGCTCGCAGTATTGGCTACTTCGAGGCTGATATTCGCATTGGGCTGCTGACGCATCATTTCAGCCATGATACTTACTGCTAAATAATTGCCGATCGATAGGGTTGCGCCTATCTTTAAGTGTCCGGCATCTGCATGTTTGAGCAGTGTTTGCTCTAAATCAGAGGCTTGAGCTAATAAGCTTTCCGCCTTGGGTCTTATCAAGCGCCCTTGTTCATTGAGTTGCAAGCGCTTACCAATACGATCAAATAGCAGTACATCAAATTGTTGTTCCAACTCTTTTAATGCTGAACTAGCCGCGCTTTGAGAGAGGTTCAGTACTTTAGCCGCTTTGCTTACATTTTGCTGGTGAGCGATGGCAAGAAAAACCTCAAGTTGACGTAGGGTATAGCGCATAATGTGGGTTATCTTCTCTATATTCATTAAATCGATTAACGTAATAGATATAATCTGTTTTTCTGGTTAATAAGTCTAGGGTATTCTGGCTCCAGATAATCACATTAGATGTATAAGCGAGGCAAATCGTGAGTAAAATGATTCGTGAGACGGTAACCAAGGTTCATCATTGGAACGATACACTTTTTAGTTTTAATACCACCCGTAATCAGGGTCTGCGCTTTAAAAATGGTCATTTCACTATGATCGGCTTAGAGATTGATAATAAGCCTTTATTGCGCGCTTACAGTATTGCTAGTGCTAACTATGAAGAAGAGATGGAGTTCTTTAGCATTAAAGTGCAAGACGGCCCACTAACTAAGCACCTGCAAAACTTGAAAGTCGGTGATGAAATTTTGGTAGGCACTAAGCCAGTAGGCACTTTGATTGCTGACCATTTATTACCCGGTAAAAATCTGTACTTATTAAGTACAGGCACAGGGCTCGCACCTTTTATGAGTATTATTAAAGACCCTGAAATTTACGAACAATTTGATAACGTCATTTTAACTCATGGTGTGCGTGAAACATCAGAGCTGGCGTATCAACACTTCATCGAAGAAGAATTACCAAACAATGAATACTTTGGCGATATTGTGCGTGAGAAATTGAAATATTACCCAACGGTGACACGTGAAGCATTTCGCAATCAAGGGCGCTTAACTGACTTGATCGAAAGCGGAAAGTTGTGCTCTGATTTAGGTTTGCCTGATATTAATCTAGAAAATGACCGCTTCATGCTGTGTGGTAGCCCGAGTATGCTGAAAGATTTTTGCAAAATTCTGGATGAGCGCGGATTTGAAGAAGCGCGTCAGGGTGAGCAGGGGCATTACGTGATTGAACGGGCCTTTGTAGAAAAATGATTGTAGAAAAGATAATTGTAGAGCCGCTGTTGAGATATGGTTATTAAAAAATAATTAAAAAAGAAAATATCAGCAGAAGTTAATCATCGTGGTTAGCTTCTGCTTTGCGTAGTTTTTATTGTTGGCGTAATAAAAAATGTCAGAATTACACCTAGCCAACCCCTTCTATTATCCTGCACACTAAGCCCATAAAAATATTAATTACCCCAGCAGGAAAACTCTATGAAATTGTTTATTTCCGCACTGATCGCGGTCGTGCTTTTAGTCTCTATGTATTCTGGTCGTTATTACATGGGCTTTGTTGATCTCGCCCCTGACGTTGTGAATAGTCGCTATGCCAATGACGAATCAAAATTTATTGCGTTAGGCAGTCTGCAAAAAGGGATTGAGGTGCACTACCGTGATGAAGGGTTAAACGCTGAAGAGAACCCTGATGCTCCCGTATTATTTTTATTACACGGCATCATGGCTAGCTTACATACTTGGGATGGTTGGGTTGAAAACTTACAAGATGATTTCCGTATTATTCGTGTCGATATTCCAGGTTTTGGTTTGACGGGTCCGTATGCGGATGGTATCTATAATGTCGAACGCGCAGTGGATATGCTGAATCAATTAAGCAGCGAACTTAAAATAGAATCTTTTTCTCTTGCGGGTAATTCAATGGGCGGCCTTATCTCTTGGAATTTCGCCGTGCAATATCCTGAAAAAGTTGAGCGCTTAATTTTATTAGATTCGGCAGGGTATTCGTTCGATTTACCAGTAATGCTGAAGCTTTTACGTACCCCTATTTTAAAAGATAGCATGGCTTTTGTTACGCCAAAATTTATTGTTACCCAAACATTAAGCGAAGTTTATGGCGATGATTCTAAAGTGACCGACGAAACGATTGAGCGTTATCATCAGTTGATGTTACGTGAAGGCAATCGTACTGCGGTCGTGAGTGTATTGGAGAGTATTAGTGATGTGGAGAACGATAAAATTAAACAGCTTAAAGTACCAACACTGATTCAATGGGGAGAAGCCGATAATTGGATCCCTTTAGCGCATGCAGAAAATTTTGCTGCTGAGATTGAAGGCGCTAAGTTGATTACTTACCCAGGTGTGGGTCACATACCAATGGAAGAAATTCCGCAACAGTCTGCGAATGATGCAAAAGATTTTTTACTGTATGTTATTGAAGAACCTCAGAACATTGAACCGATGCAAGTGACTCCTGTCACTTTATAGATTAATAGTGTCTTAGTGGCCGCTTTAAATCGTTAGTTTAAGCGGCCTTATCTCGCTACTCATTGTGATTTACAGTGAGCGGCGAGGGTCGACGATTAAGTTGGCAAATATTAACCCCGCGACTAGCGACATTAAAATCAGAAAAGACTGGCTGCCAAGTTGCTCTATGTGCAAGATCTCTTTGCCAGAAATGACCGTATTTAATCCCATGTAAAGCTTACTTCCCGGTACTAAAACAACAATGCCTTGTAATAGCACAATCGCTGCAGGCGCTTTAAGCCAGCGCGCGTAAAGGTTGGCGTACATGCCTAAGAACAAGGCAGCGAAAAACGTGCCGAGTGCAATGCCAAAAAATGCGGACGCTAACAAACTTACGCCATGACCAAGAAACCCCGCCGCTACTCCCCAAGGCGCATCTTTTAAGCGAATCTTAAACATGACCATCAAGCTAAAAGAAAGAACTAGCACCGCTAGCCAGCCTGTCCATTTGGGTAATAATACCGCTTCTTCCTGTGGCACATTTCCGAATAACACACTGGCGATGGCAAATCCTAAAAACGCGCCAAAATAGAGTTTGAATAAAGCCATTAACGCATCCATCACACGCACGGTGCCAGAGATTAAATCCCGAGCCGCCAGTTCAGACAGACCTACGGTTAAGGCTAAGCCGGGAATGAAAACAATAATACTGGCCAATACGACCAGCGCCATATTAATACTGGGTTCAACGAAGGCCATTGCAGACGCGCCAAAGGCCGCCACTAATGCCGCTAAGGGCTCCAGTGCGGTTTGAATTCTGCTCGATTTGGCGCCCAAAATGACTAAACCGTAAACACTAATACCTAGAATAAACGAGGCGATAACATCGACCCAGCTTGTTCCCATTAGCATACTAAATGCGGCGCTTGCGAGACCAAATGCAATGAGAATAACCCATTGAGGATAGGGGTTTGGTTTGTTATTGATTTCTTCTAAACGCAGCAGGGCATCATCAAGATCGCGTTGGCCCGAGCAAAGCTCTTCAACTAATTCATCGGTGCGAGCCAATAAACCCAAATCTAAATCCCCAGGCTGTACGCGAGCAATATAGCTATTTTCTTGGTTTTCTCGATCGTCTTTTGGCCAAAAAACGCACGTAATTGAAGTAGGGCTAATTAAGAAAGAGCCGCCGAGTTCGAGCGCCTCACTGATTTTAACCAGGTGGCCCTCTAACTGATACGCAGGGGTTCCGCACTGGTGTAATGTTTTAGCGAGACGGATTAAGAACTTACGTCGTTTTTTGAATAAGCGTGTGGTCATAAAGTCTGTGACTAGTATTTTAATGATGTTTCGAAGGGGTCTATGGCTATTATCTTAGCAGCTAAAAGAAAAAAGGCCTGTTAAAAAAACAGGCCAGTTTCTAGTTGAGCTTCGTCCGTCATCATATCTTTGTGCCAAGGTGGATCAAAGATAAGCTGAACTTTAACTGATTCAACATTAGGGACTTTGGCGACGCGGTATTCAACATCACTGATTAAAACCGGCCCCATGCCACATGTAGGAGCGGTTAATGTCATGCGGATAATAACGTTTTTATCGTCGATATCAATGCCGTAAATTAATCCTAGGTCTAATAAATTAACCGGTAACTCAGGATCGAAAATTGTTTTTAGCGCTTGGCGAATTTGTTTTTCATGAACTAAACCATCGCCGCTATCTTCAAATGTAATTTCTTCTGACTCAAGACCAATTAACGCGGCATCAGTACCATCAACTCGAACCATATTGCCATTAAGCGTTAACGTATAGTTACCGCCAAGAGCTTGATTGATGGTTAAAAAAGAACCCGCAGGAATAATAGTCGGCTGACCACTAGGTACTCTGCGTGCAGGGCAATCCTGCTGGGAAACAACCATGCGTTTTTCCACGAGATTGCTCCTAAACTGAAAACGATTCGCCGCAACCACAAAGGTCTTTGGCGTTAGGGTTATTGAATTTGATGACGCTGTTTAAGCCTTCCGTCGTATAATCGACTTCTGTGCCTTTCACCATCGCAAGATATTCTGTTGGCACATACAGTGCGATGTCGTCAGCGACTTGAAAACAAGTATCTTCTATTAAAGGCGTTGTCACAAATTCGATGTCGTATTTGAAACCCGAACAACCACTTTTTTTCACGCCAATACGCACGCCTGTAGCATCAGAATTTGCTAACAGTTTACGCACATGAATCATCGCCGCTTCGGTCATGCTGACTTGCTGGCTTTGTTGATTGTCTGCTGCTTTTGGATCAAAGGTTTCTATTGTCATAACTTATCTCTCAGGAAAATGTTAATGCTTACAGCAAAAACATTTTCACTTTTTCAATCGCTTTAAACAAAGCGTCAACTTCTTCTAATGTATTGTAGAAAGTAAACGACGCACGTACCGTACCTGGAATATCAAACTGTTCCATCACTGGCATAGCACAGTGGTGGCCTGTACGAACCGCAATGCCTTGCTGATCTAATAATGTACCCACATCGTGCGGGTGAGTACCATCAATCAAAAAGCTAAACACACTGGCTTTATTTTTACTGGTGCCGATTAAGCGAATACCGTCAGCTTGTGCTGCTAATTCATTAGCGCGCGCGAGTAGAGCATCTTCGTGTTTCGCTAATGCAACTCGATCAAGACTGTTTAAATAATCAATGGCCGCTGCCATTGCAATTGCACCGGCAATGTTAGGCGTACCCGCTTCAAATTTATACGGTAAAACGTTATAAGTCGTTTTTTCAAAGCTAACGTGCAAAATCATTTCGCCGCCACCTTGATAAGGAGGCATAGCATTTAATAGGGCTTCTTTGCCATACAAAACCCCAAGCCCGGTTGGGCCGAATAGTTTGTGTCCAGAAAAGGCATAAAAATCGCAGTCTAATGCTTGTACATCAACATCCCAGTGAGCAACGGCTTGAGCACCATCGATCAAGGTTTTAGCGCCGACTTTATGCGCTTCACGAATAATGTCTTCGACTGGGTTTAATGTACCCAGTGCATTGGATACATGAACAACCGCAACAAATTTTGTTTTATCGTTTAGCAGTTTTAAGTAGCCGTCATAATCTAACGAGCCATCATCTAAAACAGGAATAACTTTTAAAACGGCACCGGTTTGTTCACACACCATTTGCCAAGGCACTATATTAGAATGGTGTTCCATGCCCGAGATAATAATTTCATCTCCGACTTTTAGATTTGAACGAACCCAGGTTTGTGCAACGAGGTTAATCGATTCGGTGGTACCACGGGTCCAAATGATTTCTTCGCTTTTTTCAGCGTTTAGAAATTTTTGCATGGTAATACGCGCATCTTCAAACATCTGCGTCGCTTGATCACTTAACGTATGAGCGCCGCGGTGCACATTAGAATTCGTGGTGCGGTAATAATTAGCAAGGGCATCGATAACAACTTGCGGCTTTTGCGTGGTCGCACCGTTGTCGAGATAAACCAGTGGCTTGCCATTCACTTGCTGGTGCAAGATGGGGAAGTCAGCACGAATTTGTTCGATGTCCATTTTTTTGCTATCGCTCATATTTCACTTCTTACCTTAAATATTTTTAATTATTTAATATTCTGAAATTTAAGAAGCAATATTGGGTGATTGTGGAACAAATACCCAATATCGTTTCGGTTTAAAAACCAGTTTAATAATTACAATTTAATATTTATTAACCAAGGTGCTTCATTAATTCTTCATCACGGCCAAAGCGTTTGGCTAGAATCGGACGAATCAAATCACGAACGGCATCAAGTTTAAGGTTTTCTAATAATTCATTAATAAAACCAAAACTTAACATAACATCAGCTTCTGCGGCGCTAATGCCACGAGAACGTAGATAGAAACGCGCTTGCTCATCTAACTGAGCAATTGTTGCGCCGTGTGCACAGCGTACATCATCAGCGTAAATCTCGAGCTCTGGTTTAGTATTAATGGTGGTATCGTTCGACAATAACAAGTTCTTATTGCTTAACTGTGCCAGTGTCTTTTGTGCATCTGGGTGAATATGAATACGACCGTTGAAAACCGCTTTCGATTTATCCGCCATGATGCCACGGAAGACTTCATTAGTTGTGCAGTTAGCAATCTTGTGTTCGATGTTGCTGTGGAAATCGATTAATTGTTTATTTTGTGGAAGGTAAACACCGACCAATTCACAGTGACTGCCGCCAACATTGTGATTCACATTAATGTCGTTACGTACAATCTTCGCGCCTAGGCCCAGCTGGAAGCTGTCGTAGTTGGCATCGCGATCTAGATCAACGTGTACACCACCGATTTGAATACTGCCTTCTTGCATAAGCTGCAAGCGGTAGTGATTCAAATGTGCATTAGCACCGACTTTCGCTTCGGTAATGGCATTAACAAAACAGTTTTGCTCATCGTTATTGCTAGCGAAATGTTCAACCACAGTCGCTTGAGCGCCCGTTTCTAACACAATCAATAAGCGCACAGGCACGGTAAAAGGTTTTGCTTGTGCGGTAGTGATATGAGTAATTTGAATGTTAGTTTTTAATTGCTCATTCTTGCCCACGTGAACTAAAACACCGTCGGTTGTTGTCGCGTTATTGAGCGCGGCAAAAAGGTGTTTTTCTTGTTCAATAGCCGTGCCTAAGTTGTCAGCAATAATAGCTTGCTGCGCTTCGTTGGCTTGGCTAAAGCGAACGACATTATTTACGCTTTCATTTGAAGAAAGTTCTTCTGAATATTGGCCATTCACAAAGACTAAGCGCTGAGCGTTTAGCGCAGGAATTGTCGTAATGCCATCAAGACCTGCTGCATTATGAGTTTCAGCTAAGCGGCCATAACCTTCTTCGTTAGACGTAAAGTTGTACAGCGAGGTGAATTTCCACGCTTCGGTTTTACGCGTTGGAATTTCTTGCTGTAAAAAACTTTCGCTGCCGCTTTTATTTAATGCTGCAAATAATTCATTCTCAGCATTGCTTTTTGTATTCGCTACGGCAAGCAAACCGTTATGAAAATCAGTCATTAGCCAGCTCCGTTCTCAGCGGCGTCTTCTAACCAGCTGTATCCTTTTTCTTCTAACTCTAGGGCTAGCTCTTTACCGCCAGACTTAACGATTTTACCGTTGGCAAGAACGTGAACAAAGTCAGGAACAATATAGTCTAATAAACGTTGGTAGTGAGTAACGATGATAAAGCTACGGTTTGGGTCACGTAAGCTGTTTACGCCCTCTGCTACAACCTGTAGTGCATCAATGTCTAAGCCAGAGTCAGTTTCATCTAGAATACAAAGCTTTGGTTCTAACAACATCATTTGCATGATTTCGTTACGTTTTTTCTCGCCACCAGAAAAGCCTTCGTTAACGCCACGCTTCAAGAAGCTTTGGTCTAGGTCAACCAGTTTGCATTTAGCGCGGGCTAGTTTTAAAAAGCTAACAGAATCTAAAGCGTCTTTGCCTTGAGCGGCGCGAACTGAATCAACCGACGCTTTTAAAAATTCTAGGTTGGAAACGCCTGGAATTTCAACAGGGTACTGGAATGCTAAGAACAAACCTAAGCGTGCGCGTTCTTCAGGATCTAGATCCAATAAGTTTTTGCCTTCTAGCTCAGCGCTGCCGCCTGTTACTTCGTAGTCATCACGACCAGCAAGAACGTTGCCTAGTGTGCTTTTACCGGCGCCGTTAGGACCCATAATGGCATGAATTTCACCGGGTTTAATATCTAGGTTTAGTCCTTTTAGAATCTCTTTGTTTTCAACGCTGGCTTTTAAATCTTTAATCGTTAACATTTTAATATTTTCCTGAAATTTTTAAATTTGTTGTTGTGGGGCATGTGTTTTATTTGTGAGAGTTTTACTGCTGTTTTTTTCAGCAGACTTATCTTCTCGATCACAATATAAAATATCTTCTCGCTCACAATATAAATTAACTTACATCCCTGTACGGCTGCCGGTCTGGCCTTCCTTGGCCAGCCGTAAAAACGAGCATGAAGCTTGCTTCATAAGCGCTCGTTTTTACCCTACGGATCCTTCTAACGAAACTTCTAATAGCTTGCCCGCTTCTACGGCAAATTCCATTGGCAGTTCTTTGAAAACTTCTTTACAGAACCCGTTCACAATCATCGACACGGCTTTCTCTGTATCAATGCCACGTTGTTGACATAAGAAAAGCTGTTCGTCGGAAACTTTCGACGTGGTTGCTTCGTGCTCTACAATTGCGCTTGGGTTCTTACTTTCGATGTACGGGAACGTATGAGCACCGCATTTATCACCGATCAATAATGAATCACACTGGGTGTAGTTACGTGCGCCTGTTGCGCCAGGTCCCATTTTGACCAAGCCGCGATAAGAGTTTGAACTCTTACCCGCTGAGATGCCTTTGGTAATAATGGTCGACTTGGTATTTTTACCCAAGTGAATCATTTTTGTACCGGTATCGGCTTCTTGGAAATTATTGGTTAATGCAACGCTGTAAAATTCGCCTACCGAGTTGTCGCCTTTCAGAATACAGCTTGGGTATTTCCAAGTGATGGCTGAACCGGTTTCTACTTGAGTCCAAGAGATTTTTGCATTGGTATGAGCAATACCGCGCTTGGTTACGAAGTTGTAGATGCCGCCTTTACCGTTTTTATCTCCTGGGTACCAGTTTTGTACCGTGGAATATTTGATCTCAGAATCGTCATGAGCAATCAATTCTACAACGGCTGCGTGCAGCTGGTTGTCGTCACGCATTGGGGCGGTACAGCCTTCCAAATAACTGACGTGGGAACCTTCGTCAGCAATAATTAAAGTACGTTCAAACTGACCCGTTTTCTCTTCGTTAATGCGGAAGTAGGTTGATAGTTCCATTGGGCAGCGAACGCCTTTTGGAATATAAACAAACGAACCATCACTGAATACGGCTGAGTTTAAGGCGGCGTAGTAGTTGTCTTTTTGAGGAACAACGCTGCCCATGTACTTTTTAACCAGCTCCGGATGTTCGTGAACAGCTTCTGAAATAGGCATGAAAATAACGCCTGCTTCGGATAGTGTTTTACGGAAGGTTGTACCTAGAGATACGGAGTCAAATACGATATCAACAGCAACGCCCGCAAGAGCCGCTTGCTCGTGCACAGGAATGCCTAGCTTTTCGTAAGTCGCTAATAGCTCTGGATCAACTTCGTCCAAGCTTTGTGGGCGATCTTCCATGCTCTTCGGTTCTGAATAATAAGAGACTTCTTGGAAATCGATATCAAGGTGTTGAACTTGAGCCCAGTTTGGCGGCGTCATTTCTTTCCACGCAGCAAACGCTTTCAGGCGCCATTCAAGTAACCATTCCGGCTCGCCTTTTTTGTTCGAGATAAAACGGACGGTATCTTCGTTTAGGCCAGGGGCTAACGTTGCAGATTCAACGTCGGTAATAAAACCGGCTTCGTATTCTCTGCCTATCTGGCGATCGATTTCTGCGTTATCAGTCATAGGAACGACTCTCATCTTTATCATCGTCTGCGGCCATTGGGAGGTACTATTCTTCAATGGGCTGAAAAATAGTGGCCGGCCGGGATCTTAGTTTGTAATACCATACTAATTTGGTAAGGTATTTTAATCAATACCAAACTGGTATCGATTGCTAAATTATGGGGCCACATTCTATCAAAGTGGGCAGTTTATGACCAATGTAATTGATACTTTCACCCTAGATACGAATGTGTCTTATTTATCTGTTTTGGTGGCTGGAGAATTTATCCAGTGCCTCTGGTATGATGAATGCATTTATGACGAATGTTCGGCAAACAATAGAAGTATATAAATGCTAAGAATTGGTAAGTTAACTGATTATGGTTTGGTGGCGCTGAACCAGCTTGCTCTGGCGGGTGCTGTTAAGCAATCAACCGATGATATTTCTAAAGCGACGGGTCTGAGTATTGCGACAGTGCGCAAAGTGATGAAGGCGATTGTTGATGCGGGTCTTGTGATTGCTCAGCGTGGTTCAAAAGGTGGCTACCGGATTGCGCGTGCGCCGTCTCAAATCAGTGTATTAGATGTGGTGCAGGCATTTGAAGGCCCTATTTCTTTAACAGAGTGTAGTGCTGATGATAACCAGTGTGAGATTACTGATTCCTGCTCGCTATCGAGTAATTGGACGGGAATAAACGATCTTTTATTGCGAGTCTTGGGTGATATAACCCTCGATGATATTCGTAATCCTGATGTGCAAGATACCTTGCATCACCAAATTGTTGATCAATTGCAGCGCATTCAACTGGTTAACCTATAAAACACGGCATTCAGTTCAGTAATCGGTACTAGTCGACAAAATTATTAAGAAGCCACATATTTAAATCTAGAATGAGAACTGGTTGCTTTTAGTACTTATGTATTAAGTGCATTATTGCCTTATACACAGCCAGATTTGAGACGATTATGTATCGCATCGTATTATCACTCATCACCATATTCTCTGTATGTTTTAGCGCATTAGCTGTCGCAAGTTCTGAAAACGTTGAGCTGCAAGGTTATGGTGCATTCAGCAATCTCAATAAAGATTGGATGCTAATGGCTTTGTACGTGAATAAAGCAGAAGAGACTGCCGAAAGTGCGACGCCTCAACGCCTTGAAATTAAGATTGCCCCCCAACGATTCAGCCAGCGTCGCTTTCGCTCGTTATGGTTGAATGCATTAGCCATAGAGCATGGTGCGGATAAGATGGCCGCAATGCAGGCGGAGTTAACGCAGTTTTTTGATATCATTCAGGAGCCTCTAGAAGCAGGGGATACTCTTATTATTGAGCGTACTGAAATCGGAAGTGAAGTGCGCACTGAAGTGAAAATTAACTATCATACGTTAGCTGACTTATCAGCAGATTTTTTACCTTTGATTGTTCAGAGTCTTGTGGGTAAACACCCACCTACGCAAGCCTTAAAAACAGGATTGACTGGGGAAGCAAGTTTGCGTGAACAGACCAATTTGGCGATTCGTTTTGATCGCTTAGAGCCTACACTTCCACGTATTGCTGAAATTTCCCGCTGGGGTAAGCGCATTCTTGCAAGTCACCTATAATCAAGTCGCCGATAATATACGTGATGGCTGTTAAACCATCACGTGGCTGACTATCTAATTATCGAACTTTAAACTCGGTAATTGTTCGCGGGTTCCAAAGTCCCATATTGCACTGTCCCAATCTTTAAAAAGATTAAGAGGGCCATTTAACCCTTCTGCTTCACCATCACTTGAAACACATTGGCTATTACTGCTGTTCGTATTTGCGTGAGTCGCACAGCGCAATATCGAGGAATCAAGACCGATATACCCAGTGCTTTCTTTGGCATCGTCACTGCTGGATTGTTGTGAGAGGTCTGTCGCCCAATAGCTGTGAGTAACATTGGAAATACATCCGTATCCCAGCAAGCCAGCCTGTATTCTTTTATCTTCTATTGAGCCTTTTACGAGTCCAGTATTCATACTGTTAATGATTGTAATGTCACTGTGCTCATTGCGACTGTAACCACAAGAACTCACTAGCCCACCCGATGTCGAGCTTTGAATGCTGCCATTATTGAGGCTGTTGCTAATCACTACCCCTGAAATTACTTGTCCGATCAAGCCACCAGAATAAGAGTCTGTTGCCTTAACATCGAGGTCATTGAAACTGGCGTCTAGGTGAGTATCAGTGGCTTGGCCGATAAAACTGCCAACCTTATATTTGCCAGTGATTGAACCTAGCTTACCTACCAGTCCGACCTTCTGAATGCTGGCATTAGCGGTTTCACCAAATAAACCGACGCTGTAGCCATTGGGGCGGTTTATGTATAAGTTTTTAATAACATGGCCATTACCTTGGAAGACGGTAGAGAAAGGCCCGTATTTCATTCCTATGGGCAGCCAGCCTTGGCCACTGCCATTTTTATCGGCATTCCAATAGGTATCAGCAGCATCTATTTTACCGTCGTTATTGGTGTCGAAATCCAGATCTTTAGTCAGTTCGTAGCCATGACAGCGCGGCTGACTTTTTCGCTGGATGATGACAATAGGGCAGCCTTCAGTACTCATTTCTGCTTCTTCTGCCAGTCGTAAACCATATCCTTGTAATTGAAAACGCATGGCATTGAGCTTGGTTAGGCTATCAATATCGATAAGCCCATCGTTATCTCTATCAACATCTTTTTCACCGTTATTATTATCGTCATCGTCAATGCTATTTATAATGCCATCGTTATCAGTATCGTTGAGTTTATTATCCGCTGTTAGCCCTGATGTTAAACAAGCGGCATCACAGATATCTGGCAGATCATCGTTATCGTCATCAAGCCATATCAAAGGATTATTTGGGAATTTATCCAAGGTTAGTCCGCTATCACGGATGCATGCTGCATCACAATTAATAGACCAATAGTCAGGGTATCCGTCTTTATCATGATCAAGGGATGCTGCAGGACTTGATGGCCAAGTATCGAGTTCATCGATAGCACCGTCGGCATCAGAATCTCGGATTATTCTATGGCTGAATTTCAAGCCAGGTAGTTGTTCGGGCGTGCCAAAATCCCATATTGAGTTGTCCCAGCCTTGATAAAGAATAAGACCGCTGCTGAGTTCTTCTGCGGCGCCGTCACTAGAAATGCAGGTGCTATTTTCACTGCTGCTATCAGGGTGTATCGCACAGCGTAATATCGAAGAATCAAGGCCGACATAGCCTGTGCTTTCTGTGGCACCGGTACTGTGCATTTGTCGCGATAGATCTTTAGCCCAATAGCTATGAATAACATTAGGGGAGCGGGCTCCTTTACCGAGTAAGCCTGCTTGTCTTCCTTGGGCTTCGGCAAAGGTTTTAATGACCCCAATATTGAGGCTATTAGTGATTGAAAGTTTACTTCGATCAGAATTCCCAACTAAACCAGCAGCAGTAGCGCCTTTAACCGTGCCGCTATTAATGCTGTTGCTAATAGAAACTTCTGCTTGAGTAAAGCCAATAAGACCGCCAGTCGAGGAGCGATCATTGGTGGCATTAACATCAATACTATTAAAGCTGGAGCTGAGATGGGTATTGAACGCTAGGCCTATAAAACTACCAACCGATGTACTGCCTGTGACTGAGCCCAGGTGACCCACAAGGCCTAATTGTGTGATGGTTGCATTATTGGTTACTGAGAATAAACCAACTTTAGATTCGTAAGGCAGGTGGGTGTATAAGTTTTTAATAACGTAGCCATTGCCCTGCAATATGGCAGAGAAGGGCGCTTTGCGGCTGCCGATGGGGAACCAGCCATAGCCTTCATCCCAATAGGTATCCTTAGCATCCATAATACCATCGGCATTGGTATCAAAATCTAGGTCGGTAGTTAATTCAAAGCCGTTACAGCCATCTATTTTATCGGCTGCTAATGTTGGGCAGCCTAGTTTTGCTTTATAAAGGGTTTTACCGTCAAGGTTGTTGCGAATTTCATCCAAGTCACCGAGGTCATTAATTTCAATGAGGCCATCATTATCTAAGTCGTAATCGCTGCGGCCAGAATTATTAGTGCCATTGGCGGCGATAAGATTCATGCTGAATAAGCAAGTGAGAAGCGCTGCGAGTATTTGTCGCGTCGCTGTTTTTTGAAAAGCAGGCATACCGTTAATACGGCCAGCTTTGTTGGTTAATAGCATCAATTTCATCCTTGTAAGTTGATTGAGCGCGACATTAGCACAATATAAATAGACGAACAAAAAGAATGCAATTTCATACACCAAAATTAGTCCCTATTCAGGTACAATCCGCCGCCTACTACCTTTTTAAATAATTCGTTTGTTCTCGGAACCACAAAGTTTATGACTGATGACTATCTTGACCGCTTTGGTGGCATTGGCCGTTTATATGGCATGGAAGGCTTAGAACGTCTTCGAAATGCGCATGTTTGTATTATTGGTATCGGTGGCGTTGGCTCTTGGGCCGCAGAAGCGATTGCTCGTAGCGGCGTTGGCGCGATTACCTTGATCGATATGGATGATCTTTGTGTGACCAATATCAATCGTCAATTACCGGCAATGGATGGCAATACGGGTAAGCTGAAGATCGAAGCGATGGCTGAGCGCTTAAAGGCGATTAATCCGCACTGCAAAATTACTACCCATATGGAATTTGTGACGGCGAAGAATATGCGTGAGCTGATTCATACCGGTTTTTCTTACGTGATTGATTGCATCGATAGTGCCAGAAGTAAGGCCGCGTTGATTGCTCATTGTCATATCAATAAAATTCGCATCGTCGTGACAGGCGCTGCAGGTGGCCAAATAGACCCTACCCAGATTCAAATAATCGATGTTAATAAATGTGCCCATGATCCTTTGATTTCGAAGGTGCGTTCATTATTGCGCAGCGAATATGAATTCTCTCGAAACCCTAAACGTTACTACTCGATTCCTTGTGTTTACTCACTTGAGCAAATGACCTACCCCCAGCCAGATGGATCTGTGTGTCGCACAAAATCAGGTGATGATAGCAGTACGCGTTTAGATTGTGCTTCAGGATTTGGCTCGGCGACCATGGTGACAGGAACGTTTGCTTTTATTGCAGCCGCTCGAGTTGTGAAGCGTATCGCAGAAGGTGCAGGGAAAAAGTCATAGATTGTTAGGGTATCGGTTTCATTTCTTTGGCCTTTAGATAGATAGCCTTTAGCAAGTTTTGCAAAAGTAGATAAACTTAACGTCTATAATCATTAGATGACGGACATAAAGAATAGGGTTTAGTGATGGCAGAGCCAAAATACGATATTTATTTTCGGGGAGAAGTTTTACCAGGGGCAAATGATGCTGAGGTGAAAGCGGCTATCGCTAAAATATTTAAAGCAAATGACGCTAAACTTGCTCAGTTATTTTCGGGTAAGGTCAATACGATTAAGAAAGCGGTTGATAAAGCAACGGCTGCTAAGTATCAGCAAGCCTTTAAAAAGGCCGGTGCTAAAGTGGTTATTACTGCCGCTAAAGTCCAAGAATCCAGCCCTCAGGAATTGAAAACGACAACATCAAAAACACAAGACTCAGCCGCTCAAGTTGCTGAAAAAAGCTGGGATGTTTTGCCAACGGGCAGTGACTTATTAACATCAGATGAGCGACGTAATATCCCTGATGTCGAAATAGATACCAGTGCTATTAAAATGGTTTCCCCTTTTGCGGAGGTGGTCTTGGATGAAAGAATGGATCCGCCAGCCCCAGATACTAACCACATTTCAGTCGCCGATGCAGGAGAAGATATGAATCCTAACCGTGCTGCGCCCTTACCTGATTTAGAATTGGATTTATCTGAATTTTCAGTTGCTGAAGCGGGTGTTCCCCTCGCGGATAAAAAAGAGAAAATAGTTCCACCTGCTCCTGATACTAATCATATTAAACTCGTGTGAAAGAAGACTCGGTTTAGCTTTTTCAATACCGCTTGCGTGTCAGTTATCAATATATTGATATGAGTACATCGTCGTTATATAACGAGTAGATACGGGTTAAGTGGCCTCATCCCTGCTGGCGAATATGTGCAACGGCCACTATGATTACAAGCGAGAAGAGTTTTACGAATGGAATCATTAGGTCATATATGACATCAGTAAATAAGAGTTTAGTCGAAAAGCATATCGATTTATCTTGGAACAAAGGTAAATATGGCCTATTACAACAAATAGTAGCTAAAGGCTTTCGTTATCAAACAACCTTTAAAGATGGCTTTCGAGACTTTGAAGGTTATGTGGAGTATGTTGAAGATATTAGACGAGCAGTGCCTGATTTAGAAGTCATAGTAGAAGAGATAATGTCAGAGGATGATAAGGTCATAACATTCTCGACGTTTTGCGGTAGTTTCAATAAACCACTTTTTGGTATGCCTGCTAACGGTAAAATAATCGCCTTTTCTGCGGCATCCGTTTGGATTATTCATCGTGGAAAGATCAAAGAGCAAACGACAATGGTTGACTTAGCAGGTTTGCAGAAGCAGCTAAATGCTTAAACTGAGTATTTATTCTAACATTGTTAGGTTTTTATTTAATGGTGTCCATATTCTTCATAAGTCTGCAATCTGGCCATGGCTGGGCATAATAGGGCATAATGAGTCAATTAATTGGACGTAATGCGTCACCCTCTGTTTCACAATGTTACATAAGTGTCTAGTTTTGAAACAATATCTGTTTTTTTAAGCTGGCATAATCCGTCCGATTTTCTTTTGCACCGTGTGTTCACAAAATATAATTTAAACTAACTTGTGATCAGCGTGGTGCTGACTTTATAAAATAGGTTCTCTACCAATGAAACATCGCGTATTAGTGGCTGCTATCGCTGCAGCCGTTGTCACACCGACAGCTATGGCTTCCGGTTATAAGTTAAATGAACAGAGCGCAGCGGGCGCAGGTAATGCGTATGCAGGCCGTGCAGCCGTTGTTGAAGACGCCAGTATCGTATTTTATAACCCAGCCGGTATGGTGAAGTTAAAGCGCCCAGAATTAACAGTAGGTGCTTCTTATATTGATGCAACGGGCAGCTTTGATCTTGATAGCTATACGAATGGTGCAGGTAAAACATACAATTCTTTAGAAAACAGTCCTTATTCAGATGGGGGTGACTTCATCCCTAGTGCAATGGTTCCGTACGCTTATTTTGCCATGCCGATCAATGAAAAATTTGCTGCAGGTTTTGGTGTGTTTGCACCATTCGGTACTAATACAGATTATTCTGATAATTTTGTCGGCGGTGGCTTTGCGGATGAAACGCAGCTGACTTCGATTGAGTTTCAACCAGCGGTTGCTTACCGTTTGAATGACCAGATTTCTTTAGGTTTTGGTTTAGACATTACCTACATGAAGGGCTTGTTGTCTAAGCAGGTTGATACGATTCCTTATAATGAACAGCTTAAACTTCTGAACGGTGGCGAAAATCCAGCGCATGCGGGTCTTGGGTTTACTGAGCTAACTGATCCACAGTGGGCTTCAAATGAAGGTTTTAATAATCATTATGAAGTCTCTGGTGATGATTGGCAGTTGGGTTATAACTTAAGCATGATGTGGGATATCAATTCAGATATCACGCTAGGTGTGGCTTATCGTTCAGAAATGGAATTTAAGCTAAAGGGTGATTCTGAATTTGCACAATCAACAGGTGTTTTTGGATTAACAAAAGCGCCTACAGATATACCAAGTACTTCGGTAGAAGCGGGTGATTATATTATTGCTCCAGTGGATGGTGTTACTGGTTCAGTTCCTAAGCAAGGCTCAGAAGTCCCTATTACGACTCCGCAGTCTTTGACAGTTAGTTATGCACAGCAATTAACCAGCAAGCTTCAGTTGGTTGCCGGTGCTACTTGGACTCAATGGTCGGTTTTTAAAGACTTTGATGTTAAATCTACAGAATCCAGTCCAGGAATGATTGAGCAGCTTAGTGATCTTGAAGCGGGTTATATTGGTCACATTGAAGAAAACTGGCACGATACTGTTGCTGTTGCAATCGGCGCTAATTACCAGTTAAACGATGATTGGTTATTGCGTACTGGTTATGCCAATGACCAGAGCCCAGTAAGTAATTCTTATCGTACAGCACGTGTACCTGATAACGACCGTGAGTGGTTATCTGCTGGCTTCAACTACCGTATTAATCAAGATTTAGATGTTGATTTTGCATTCTCTTATTTGTTCTTTGAGGATACGAAGGTTAATGAGTACGATCGAGAGGTCGATGGTTCTGTAAAAGAAGGCTCTTCTAATCTACAGGGTACTTACTCAATGGATGCACTCGCGTATTCATTGCAAGTGAACTACAAGCTATAATTCAACGCTCATTGATGTGTTGTTATCGCTGATCTTGTTAAAGTGAAAGCTCAAAAAGGCGACTGGCTAAACCCAGTCGCCTTTTTTCGTTATAATCTCTCTAGTTTATAGAATTAAGGGAATTAGGCATGTCAAAAAAAGCAGTGGGTCTTGCGGGCTTAGCCGGTTTAACTGGGCTGGGTAATAAAGAGCCCACGGATAATAGCGTACAGAAACAGTCTCATTCTGGGTCAGTATATTCAACAGAAGTTGGGCGAGTATGCCCTGATTGTGGAAAGGCAAAAGACTTATGTGCCTGTACGATTGATACGTTTCCTGAGGGCGATGGGGTTGTCAGGATTCAGCGCGAGACTAAAGGCCGTAAAGGGAAGGGCGTTACGTTAATCACGGGTGTTTTATTAGCGCCAACAGAATTAAAAAAATTAGCGAAAGAATTAAAGCAGAAGTGTGGCGTCGGTGGCGCGGTTAAAGATGGCGTAATCGAGATTCAAGGTGATGTGCGTGATCAGCTTTTTGAAGAAATGAAGCAGCGTGGCTTTCAGGTTAAAAAAGCAGGGGGTTAAAACTCTTGTAAGCTTTCAGTATGGTTGTAATAAAAAAGGCGCTTATATTAAGCGCCTTTTTTGTATTCAAAATTTTCTTTTGAATACTTATTCTTTTAAATCGTTACGTTAGTAGCGATTACCTCATCACTTATTTATTCAACAGGTAGTTAACCAGCAAAGGCACAGGACGACCTGTAGAGCCTTTCGCTTTACCGCCAGAGTTCCAAGCGGTGCCGGCAATATCAAGGTGAGCCCAAGATTGACCTTCAGTGAAGCGCGCTAAGAAACACGCTGCTGTTGTAGCCCCGGCCAAACGGCCACCAATGTTGGCGATATCGGCAAAGTTAGAATCCAGCAGCTCTTGATAATCGTCTTCCAACGGCAAGCGCCAAACTTTATCGTGAGCATCCATGGCGGCTTTTTGCAATTCTGCGGCTAGCGTTTCATCTTCGGTAAATAAACCAGAATTCACATTGCCTAGCGCCATCATACACGCGCCTGTTAGCGTTGCGATATCAACAATAGAAGCAGGCTTCAAATTATCGATAGCATAGGTAAGCGCATCGCATAATACCAAGCGACCTTCGGCATCGGTATTTAGGATTTCAACGGTTTTACCTGAAAGCGTCGTCACCACATCACCCGGCTTGCTAGCATTGCCTGCGGGCATATTTTCGGCGCTGGTAATCATGCCGATAATGTTGATTTTAGGTTTTAGTTCAGTAAGCGCGGTCATTGCGCCAAGAACGGAAGCAGCGCCACACATGTCGTACTTCATTTCATCCATGCCAGCACCAGGCTTAAGGCTGATGCCGCCCGTATCAAAGGTGATGCCCTTACCTAGAATCATGTGAGGTGCTTCGTTAGGGTCTTCTGCACCTTGGTATTTCATAATGATGAACTTACCCGGCTCGCTAGAGCCTTTAGAAACAGAAACGAATGCCCCTGCGCCCATAGCGTCTAATTCGGCTTCATCGATGATGATAGTTTCTATTAATCCGGTTTCTTCCGCTAATGCTTCTGCTTGCTCGGCTAAATAGGTTGGGGTGCAAATGTTCGGTGGCATATTACCAAGATCTTTAGCAACAGAAATGCCGTGAGCAATGGCTTGCCCTTTTTCTAATGATGCTTGTAAGTTGGTATCACCCGCCCAAAGAATATTCTCAATCGAATCGGAGTAGTCTTCTGCTTCGTGCTCAGGCTTGCTCTTGGTTTGATCAAATAAATATAATGCATTTTCACAGGCAATGGCGGCTTGCTCTGCTTTCCAAGCATTATCTTTACCTGCAACTGGAATGTCTTGTAAATACAGTGCAGCTTGTAGAGCGCCTGATTTTTTAATAGCCGTCGCAGCCGATTCAGCAATTTTAATAAAGTTCTTGGCGGTTATGCCATCGCCTGTTTTACCACTACCGACTAAAATGAGACGCTGAGCGGTCATGCCTGGCACTTTGATGAGCATGAGCGTTTCGCCGGTTTTACCGTCAAAGTCACCGCTATCAAAAATGTCGGTTAAATATTGTTCAGCTGCGTTATTGATGCTCTCGGCAGCACTAGAAAGCTGGCCTTTATCATCAATGCTAACGACGATACAGCTAGCGGAAAGTTCGCAGGCAGTTTCTTGTGTAGTGCTAAATTGCATTATTTACTCCGGGTTAAAGTATACGGGCTGTTAAAATGGATCTAAATATAAGTACAACGATAAGGTATAGATGGGTTCTTTGGGAAGAAATATCAAGCTTCTTTTGAATTCGTCTGTGCTAGCTGATTTAACAAGAAAGTTATACACTGCGCGATAGTTGTAATATTGTTATTTTGTAGCGCTAAAGAAGGCTGAAAGTTTGATTATTTTTCGATATTTATCCCGTGAGTTGTTTACCTCAATGGCAGCGGTCACGGGGATATTATTAATGATATTAATGAGCAGCCGCTTAATTTATCAGCTAACGGCGGCGGCGGCTGGGAAAATTCCGCTTGAGATCGTTTTCTTCACGTTATTATTACGAATGCCTTCCTTCCTTGAAATGATTCTGCCCTTATCCCTCTTTATTGCCATTCTATTGGCTTATGGTCGTTTATACGCTGAAAGCGAGATGACTGTTTTAACGGCCACAGGTTTTTCAAGTGGCAAGTTATTGGGTTATACCTTATTGCCAGCAGGCATTATTACTCTATTAGTTGCTTTTTTTAGTCTGTACCTGAGCCCTCTAGGGGCACAGAAAATGGAAGATCTATATCGCAAGCAAGCCACAATGACAGAGTTTGAACTTTTGGTGCCTGGTCGATTTCAGAGTACTGCAAAAGGCTCGCGGGTCACTTATACGGAAGGTTTAAGCGCGGATAAAAGCCAAATGAATAATGTGTTTATTGCCGACGGTAATACCATTTTACTGGCTCAAACAGGAACGCAAAAGGTTAATCCAGATACGGGATCTCGTTTCTTGGAGCTGCATAATGGTAAACGCTTTGATATTACTCCTGGTCAGCTAGATGCCGAGATTTTAGATTTTGAGTTGTATGGGGTGAAGATTGCTGATGAACAGGAGGAGCGTCGGAAAATTAAAAAAGAAGCAATCCCAACGGTTGAATTATTTGGTAACGATTCGCAGAGGCATGTTTCGCAATTACAGTGGCGTTTCTCATTAATAATTATGGTGCCTATCTGCGCGATGATCGCGTTCCCTCTCTCTAAAGTGAACCCACGCCAAGGACGGTTTGCTCGATTATTCCCTGCAATTATTTTATTCATGATGTACATCACGTTGTTGATTTCTTTACGAGGCATGTTGAGTAAAGGAGATATCTCACCGGCCATCGGTATGTGGTGGGTGCATGGGGTATACGCAACCATTGGTTTGGGATTGTTGTTTATTCCCGAGTGGAATCGTCGCCGCAAGATTAGGAGCTTATAATGCGCCAATTAGACTCTTATATTGCTCGCACGGTATTAATGGCGACCTTAGTCGTTATGGTCGTGATTGTTGGCCTTGATGCTATTTTTACTTTAGTTGATGAATTGGATAATTTAAAAGGCAACTATCAGCTAGTTGATGCGCTTTTCTTTTCAGGTCTGCGCCTGCCACGTCGTGTTTATGAATATATGCCTATGGCTTGCTTAATTGGTTGTTTAGCTGGGCTTGGTTCCATGGCGGCCAACAGTGAGCTAACCGTAATGAGAGCGGCGGGTATTTCGATCAATCGCATCGTCTTAGCGGTATTAAAGCCAATGGCGGTATTGATGTTTGTTTCTCTTATATTGGGCGAATATGTCGTGCCATCTTTAGAGAAAATTGCTCAAGCGCATAAAGCTGTTGCTCAAGGTGCGAGCGAAGCGTTATCAAATAAGGGGAAGGGTTATTGGCATCGAGAAGGTAATACTTTCATGCGATTCAATGCGGTTGAGCCCGGTGGTGTATTACACGGTATTACACGATATGAATTTGCCCAGACGGAAGAGTCAAAGCAATCGGATGAGCTGAAGCAGGTTGTCTATGCTCAGCGTGCGTTGTATCAACGTTCGTATTGGCAAATGGAAAATATTGTTATTACGCATTTTGACGGTGATAAAGTTTGGCAAGAGAAGCAAGCAACGGGTCGATGGGATACTGAACTCACGCCTGAAAAACTTAGCGTCGTGATTGTGAGCCCCCGTGACATGTCGATTTCTGGACTTTATCGATATGCCAGCTACTTGGATGATCAAGGCCTAAATTCAGATGCTTATATGTTGTCTTTTTGGCGAAAAGTTACTCAACCATTGAGTACTTTTGCTTTGGTTATTTTAGGTATTTCATTTATTTTTGGACCTTTGCGTTCGGTTACCCCTGGTTATCGAATATTCAGCGGTATTATTGTGGGGATGATTTATAAATACGCAGAAGAGTTACTTTCTCCTGCCAGTATCGTTTTAGGTTTTGAACCTATCCTCGCGAGCATTATTCCTATTGGTGCGAGTTTTATTTTGGGTTTATTGCTTATGAGGAAAGCGGCTTAATTGTGTGGTTAAAATCGTTATCTTTAAAAAGCTCGTTAATTCTCTAGCGAGCACGAAACAAAGTCTTTAGTATGAGTAAGTAATTTAAAATTGGCACAACAATAATAAAAGGCCACTTTATTCATGCTAGAGCTTTTCTTTTCAGCAAGCGGTGCTGGCACCTGCATTGTTCTAATGATGTTAATTCTGAAAGATTTTTTCCACTCTGTTGCTGCACGTGCTTTTTTTGTGCTGATTTTTGGTGCTTTTGTGCATTTATGCCACAACTGGTTACCTGAGGAACTCTCTGCTTACGCCTATATTATTGCAAGTGCGACCCCTGCATTTTTTTGGATCAGTTGCCGTTTGATCTTTCAAGAAGAAAGACGCTTACCTCGCATCAGTTTGGCTATTGCCATCTACAGCTTTGTTGCTCCTTTTTTTAAACACATTATCTCGTCTTATCTAGGTTATATACCGCCGTGGGTTGAATTATTTGGCCGCACGATTCCTCAGTGGTTTGAATATGCATTAATTATTATGGGTATTTTGGCGCTCTTAAAAGGACGTGAAGATGACCTGGTAGAATCTAGAAGGCGCTTACGTTGGGCGATTATGGGCGCGGCAGGACTTTCTCTAGGGTGGTCTATATTCTCATTTAACCTTCATTTTGGCTCTGCGGCATCCAGAGTCTTTGCCATTGATCTTTCGATATTAATTATTATTGGGTTCTTATTTAAAGGACGCAGTGATATCTGGGGAGTAGCGCCTTCCTCTGTTAAGCCAGCTCTATTGAGTATGACTTCAGATTTACCGAATACTGCGATTGAAATTGAAGACGACAGTGTCCCTGCATATTTGAATAAAGTAACAGAGTCTAAAGAACTGGCTCAAGTTAAAGCTGTCATGCTGCAAGGCTTCTATCGCCAAGAGAAACTGACCTTAAAAGATTTGGCTATAAAATTAGTCTTGCCTGAATATAAAATTAGAGGCGTTATTAATAAAGAATTAGGGTATCGAAATTTCAATGAGTTTATTAATGAGTATCGAATTGCGGAAGCGGCTCAGCGTTTAATTTCGGAACCTGATACGCCAATATCTAATATCGCCCTCGATGTTGGGTATCGTACGTTAAGTTCTTTTAATCGTGCGTTTCGTAAAGAAAAAGACACCACGCCAACCGCTTATCGTGAATTAAATGACTAAGCATTTGTTGAATTGTAAGAATTGAACAGGTGCTTACTGTGTGAAAATACCTCTCTGTAGCCCTCTGAAAACAAGTCTTTAAAAGAATTGCATAACGATTGCAACGAACTCCACAGCGAAAATAATTTACCTAATGGTCAGCAATCGCTTTACTGGAGGTGCTTTAATGAATTCGTTTTGGCATAAGAAAATTAACAATAGCCAATAACGTTGAACGCTCTTTGAAGCCACTATAAAAAAGATAATAACCCTTAAATGGGAACTTCCTTATACGAGGCGCAGAAAAATGAAATCAAGTACTCCTTCAATGAAATTGGGTTTGGCATCCGCCATTGCTGTAGCAGCATTGGGAATGACAGGCTGTGGCGGTGATGACAGCAGCAGCAGTAGTAAAAGCACGAGTAATCTAATCGACCCTTGTCTAAACGCTGATTGTACTAATTCGGGTTTTATTTTACCGAGCAATGCTATTTATGTTTCTGCTGATGCGGCTGATGGCACTGATTTAAAAAATGCGCTTATAACGGCTTTAACCGACATACCTGATAACTCGGTTATTGTTCTACCTAAAGGTTCGTTTATCGTCAGTTCTTCAATTACCGTTACTGACGCTACTGGCATTACCATTACTGGCCATGGCATGACGGAAACAAAGTTAGATTTCAGTTCGGCGCCTGATGATGATGGTTTTAAGTTTGCAGGTGGTACTGATATTACGATTCGTGATTTGGGAGTTTATGAAGCCCCTAAAAATGCTATTAAAGCGGACGGTGTGAATGGCATTCATATAACGTATACGTCGGCAGTATGGGAGACGGATTTAGAAGAAGGCGGTGGCAATAACGGCGCTTATGGCTTGTATCCTGTTTCCAGTCAAAATGTACTGATGGAAAATAATTATTCTAAGGGTTCAGCTGACGCCGGTATTTATGTTGGCCAATCGAATAATATTGTTGTGCGTAATAATATTGCTGAGCATAACGTCGCCGGTATTGAGATTGAAAACTCTAACAAAGCCGATGTTTATAATAACGTAGCCTTCGATAATTCTGCAGGTATTTTAAGCTTCGATCTTCCAAATTTACCGCAAGGTTATGGTGGTGGGGTACGTATTTTTAATAACAATACCTTTGATAACAATACAACTAATGTAGGCGCTGGTGCGGTAAGTCTTGCACCTTCTGGTACCGGTATTTTAATTTTTGCAACGAGTGATGTAGAAATTTATAACAATACGATTGCCGATAATGATACGGCGGGTATTGAGATCGCAAGCTATTTCTTAGCGGATGATGATGTGGCTAACTATGGTACTAATTATGGTGCAACAATGGCGAATGGTTGGAGCCCATTGATTAAAAATATCAATATTCATGATAATACTTTTAAAGATAATAGCCTTGCCTCACCGCCTAAGACGGGTCTGTTAGAAGACATCATTGCAGGTTATCAGTCAGCATTTAATTCAACAGGCAGTGCGCAAACGGCTCCCGCTATTATTTATGGCGGTATTGGTGAATTGCTATCAAATGCCGGGCAGTTAACAGGTTTTGATGCGCTAGTGGGGGCAGAGGCCAAAGCGGATGGTGTTGATTATGACGCGTATGCTGCTGGCGACCTTATTTGTTCACATAGCAATATTAACAACAATAATAAAAATACGCTGAACAGTAATGATTTAAATGTGGGCTTAGTTTATGGGACTGACGCAACAGATACGAATAACTGGAATGCTGCGGGTACAGCGCCTGAAGCGACATTACGTATTGATTTAATTGAAAATAATACACTGTTGGACTGTACTCTTGAGCGTTTGCCCCCTGCGGTAGTCACGATTAAGGGAACCAAATATGGTTGCACTGCGGATGATCTTAATTTAGCCGCTTGTTCACTTTAATTAGTTATTTTATTTCTAATTGAGGGTCCCTGTAACAACACAGGGATTTCCTCAGCAGATCTCTACTGGGTTATACCCAAGTCTATTGTATGTATTCGAAGGTTACTTTATGAATATAAAGAGCAGTTTTCACCAGATTTTTAAAGTATCAGTTTTTCTAACCGCGGGTGCTGTATTAGTTGCGTGTGGCGGAAGTAGTGGCGGTTCAGACTCCGCTGATAAAGTCGCTCCAATTATCGGCCCTGTTGCGTCTTGTGATGAAGAGATGGTGGGTATCAACTGGGGGGCTCTATTGACTCAGAATTGTCCTAAATTATCAGATTATAATTTATTTGTAGATGCGAGTGACCCAACAACAGGACCTAATGAAAATGGTATTCCTTACGATCTATCCACACCATTATTTACTGACTATGCAACCAAATATCGCTTTGTTTTTGTACCCGAAGGAAAGGTTGCGACTTATTCAGAGAACGAAGTTATTGAGTTTCCAGTAGGAACTGTTTTAGTAAAAACATTTTCTATGCCGGAAAATACGGCTAATCGAGGTGTTAACGAAACGCACATTGAGACTCGCCTGTTAATTCATCGTGCAGACGGTTGGACGGCAATTCCTTACTACTGGGATTCAGAAGTTGATGCTTCTTATATCGTAACGGGTAAAACTATTTCCGATGTAACTATTATTCATGATGATAATAATCCAGAAACAGATAACTCATTAACGTTTGATTATGTTGTGCCACAAAAGAATCAGTGTACGAATTGTCATGCTGTTGTGCCTGTTTTGGATAAAAACAATCCGAATGATAAACGTAAGTCTATTTTCAAACCTATTGGTCCTAAGGCTCGTTTCTTAAATAACGATTATAATTATGATAGTCAGATTGAAAACCAGTTAGCACATTGGGAAACTGCAGGTATTCTTGTTTCGGCTCCGACGAATAAAACGACGATTGCTTCTGCACCTATTTTTAAAGATACAACCGACATAACCGTCTTATCTCCCGCGGAATTAAATACCATGGCTCGGGGGTATTTGGATATTAACTGTGCGCATTGTCATCGTGATGAGTCACTCACTATTCCTGAGCCTGAGTATGCCGGTGCCGCAGGTGATAGTGGTTTAACCTTAGAGTTTAATCGTGACTTTGATGCTGATACCGTTAGATTTGGTGTGTGTAAAACAGCGGTAGCGGGCGGTTATCCTGCTGAAGAATCGGGCTACAATCAGTATCCTAGGGACATTGTTCCTCAGCATGCTGATCGTTCTTATTTACTGTATCGAATGAATACCAATGATGGGCGTCATAAAATGCCTGAGCTGGGTAGAGGCAGCATTCATACAGAAGGGGTGGCACTGGTAAGCGCTTGGATAAATTCTTTGGAAGCTAATGACTGTGGGTTAACAGACCTTACTCCGTAATACTGTGTTCTTAATGAGTGTTATTTTTTAGTCTAAGAAAAGGTCAGAGTCTGTTGTACTTTGGCCTTTTTTATTTGAAGTTAGGATCAAATACAATGCGCGTAAAAGAGGCGTGGTCATGCCACGTCTTTTCTTGCTTATCCCATAATGCCCACCAAAAGCCAAAACCTGCCAAGCCAATCGAGAAAAAGCCAATAGCCACTCTTAGCATGCATTGACCCAGCGAAAGTTGCTGTTGTGGTTTTAATTCATTAGCAATTTTTAAGCCCCAGGCTTTCATACCAAGAGTTTGTTTTTGGCGACGCCAGAATGTGGTGTAAAAAAAGAAAATAATAATAAAAAAATAACTGGCGGCAACAGAAATAGGAAGCTCACCAATAGGTTCGCCGTTATTGAATAAATAAGAGCTGGCAGGAATAAGGATGGCAGCTAGTAAAAAGCTAATGCCAGTAATATTAAATAGGTCGTAAACCATGGCGGCTAAGCGGCGCCAAAGCGGGGCAGAGGGTAAGTTAATATCAGACATAAAGAATTAGCTTCGAAAAAGGAGAAGGAATTGCACACATTCTAACAGTAAGGTGAAAATCGGTCTAACGAAAGCGATTGAATAAAATAGCCCGGCCTTAATCTCTTAATAGCTGGGCTATTCGGTGAGATAAGGTATTTAAGCTTTCTTTTCGTATACTAGATTTTTAAACGGTGCGTCTAATGACGTTTCAGCAAGACGGTTAACATAGCTGCTGATGACTTTTTGAGATAAGCCGAGAGCGATTCCAAAATGGATGAGTTGTCGGTATTAACAGGGTTAACCAAAAGCAGTCTTTATAATGCCTTTGGCAATAAAGATTCGCTCTTTGCTAAGTCGGTTGATTTTTATATTGAGCAACAACTTGCGCCTTTTAAAAACAGTATTGCGGAAACGCTGTCATTGTCTGATGCGGTGAGTGGTATTCTTGAAATGAAATTCTTGAATGGCAATAATCTACTGGTAACGCAAGGTTGTTTATCGATCAACTCCATTTTAGAGCTGAAAAGCAATGAACCTGATTTACATGAACATGTGATGCAAGGCTATGCAGAAGTGCATATTACTATGGAGCGTTTCTTTGCTTGGTTCGTTCAGCATAACAAGGTAAAAGCAGGTATTGATGCTCAGAATTTGACGGATTTGTACATTACCTTTCAGCAAGGTTTGAACGTACAGTCTAGAAATGTGCAGGCAAAAGAAAGCATGGCACGAGGAATTGAGATGTTTCTGATGCTGATAAAAACATTGGAAGTCACTTAATCGAAAGCAAAAAAAAGCCCCGTATATCGCTAGATATACAGGGCTTTTAGAATAATGGTACCAGTGGGCGGAGTCGAACCGCCACTCCCTTGCAGGAACCGGATTTTGAATCCGGCGTGTCTACCAATTTCACCACACTGGCACTGAATCTCGTTCAGAGGCCGCATATAATACTGTTTTCTAAATAACTGTCAAACACTTTCAGAATAAATCGTTTATTTTCATTATCTTGCCCGACTTTTGGGGGTCATTAAGCTTCGAATTGTCAATTCTTGATGACAATCACACTGAGCGTTCAATGGGTGCTTAACTTGTATGCCTTGCTCAGGTAAAATGCGGCCTAAATATCGATTGACCGTCTATTGGCTTGTAATTATCCAATAGCTTATTTCAGTGACCCTTCATGAAAACCAGTGACTTTAGTTTTGATCTTCCCGATGAATTGATTGCCCGCTTTCCGATGGAAGAACGCAGTGCTTCACGCTTATTGTGTGTTGATGGAGAAACAGGAAGCATTGAACACAATGGCTTCCGTGATCTGGAAGGCTTATTAAACCCTGGAGATTTATTGGTTTTTAATAATACCAAAGTCATTCCAGCGCGTTTATATGGGCAAAAAGAAAGTGGCGGAAAGTTAGAAGCTTTGGTGGAGCGAGTTCTTGATGAGCACCATGTGATTGCTCATGTTAAATCATCGCGTTCACCCAAAGCAGGTCAGCGTATTATGTTGGGTGGTGCGGACGTTGAAGTGATAGGTCGTAAAGGCGCGTTATTTGAACTGAAATTTTTAGATCCACGTCCCGTATTTGAAATATTAGAAGCTGAAGGCCATATGCCTTTACCGCATTATATGGATCGTCCAGATGTGGAAGACGATAAAGAACGCTATCAAACGGTTTATGCTCAGCACGAGGGTGCGGTAGCGGCACCAACGGCAGGATTGCATTTTGATGATCCATTGCTGGAGCGTTTAAAAGAAAAAGGCATCGAGTTTGGTTATGTGACATTACACGTCGGCGCAGGCACGTTTCAGCCGGTACAAGTTGATGATGTGAATGACCATACAATGCACTCTGAATATGTCGATGTTGATCAGGCTTTATGTGATCAGGTTAATGCGGCTCGTGCTCGTGGTAATCGTGTTATTGCCGTCGGTACAACGTCAGTCCGCAGTTTAGAAAGCGCGAGTCAGAGTGGGCAGATTCAACCGTTTAACGATGATACTCAGATTTTTATTTACCCTGGTTATGAGTTTAAATCGGTAGATGCTTTGATTACCAATTTTCACCTGCCTGAGTCCACCTTGATTATGTTGGTATCGGCATTCGCAGGGAAAGCACATACTTTAAACGCTTACGATTGTGCGATTAAAGAAAAATACCGTTTTTACAGCTATGGCGACAGTATGTTTATACCGCGCCCGATGAAAAAATTATAAGCATGTCTTTGTCTTTGATTGGCAAAAACGCGTTAAAGCACATTTAAGTAAGGCACATGATGACTAGAAAATGTTTTATGGATTTTGAACTCAAAGGCACCTCGGGTGAAGCTCGACGTGCTACTTTGACGTTTCCTCGCGGTAAGGTCGAGACACCGGCTTTTATGCCAGTGGGTACTTATGGCACGGTTAAGGGGATGACACCGCAACAAATTCACGATATTGGTGCGGATATTATTCTAGGTAATACCTTTCACCTGATGCTACGCCCTGGTACTGAAATTATTAAAATGCACGGTGATTTGCATGATTTCACTCAGTGGGATAAACCGATTCTTACTGATTCAGGCGGTTTTCAGGTTTTCAGTCTGGGTAAAATGCGCAAAATCACAGAAGAGGGCGTTGCGTTTCGCTCTCCAGTGAATGGCGAAAAAGTTTTCATGTCGCCTGAAAGCTCGATGCAAGTGCAGCGAGATTTAGGTTCTGATGTGGTGATGATTTTTGATGAATGTACACCGCACCCAGCCACGCCAAAAGAAGCGGCTGATTCTATGCGCTTATCTTTGCGTTGGGCACAGCGTTCAAAAGATTCTCATGGTGACAGTCCTTCTGCCCTGTTCGGCATCATTCAAGGCGGCATGTACGAAGAATTACGTGATGAATCTTTGGCTAAGTTAACTGACATCAACTTCGATGGTTATGCCATTGGTGGTTTGAGTGTGGGTGAGCCGAAAGAAGATATGATGCGTATTCTTTCTCACTTGACTCATCAGATGCCAGCGGATAAACCTCGCTACTTAATGGGCGTAGGCAAACCAGAAGATTTGGTGGAAGGTGTTCGTCGTGGCGTCGATATGTTTGACTGTGTGATGCCAACACGTAATGCGCGTAATGCTCATATTTTTACTCACACGGGTGTATTGAAGTTGCGTAATGCAACTCATAAAACTGATATTCGTCCTTTGGACGATCAGTGTGATTGCTATACCTGTAAGAACTTTTCTCGTGCCTATTTGCATCACTTAGATAAGTGCAAAGAGATTTTAGGCTCAACGTTGAATACGATTCACAACTTACGCTATTACCAAATATTGATGGCTGGCATGCGTAAGTCTTTAGATGAAGGTACTTTCGATCAGTTCGTGATTGATTTTTATGCGGCTCGAGACCTTGAAGTTCCACCACTTGAACCATAAATAGAAGTTAATTCATCTGGTTAAGGGTGTTGTTGCTTGGATTGACAACACTTGACAGAAAAATTTGATATATTACGGCAACTGACTAATGGAAATGAACATGAACTTAAAATCTTTGATGGCTGCGGCCGCGTTATTAGCACCTGTATCAGCATTCGCTGAAGGTGCTGCTCCAGAAGCTATGGGTGTTACTGGCCAGCTAATTTTCTTGGGTGGCTTTTTACTAATTTTCTATTTTTTGCTTTGGCGTCCACAAAGCAAGCGTCAGAAAGAACATAAATCGTTGCTTTCTGATTTATCGAAGGGTGATGAAGTAGCAACGGCTGGTGGTCTTGTTGGCAAAATCATTAAAGTAAATGATGACTTCTTAATGATAGAGGTGGCTGACAATGTTCAGTTGCCTGTGCAAAAATCAGCCATTACTGCAGCATTGCCAAAAGGCACGATTAAAGGCATTAAAGCTTAAATCGCAGTAACAAATAGAAAGGCAGCTTAGGCTGCCTTTCTTGTGTGTTGCGGGTACAAAATTGATAGCCGTTTAAAACATCACAAATTTAAGAACACAAATAATTAACAATAAACTAACGCTAAATTAACAATAGGGCAGGATTGATGCTCAATAAATACCCACTATGGAAAAACATACTGATTGTATTAGTACTGGCATTAGCCACTGTCTATTCAGTACCCAATTTATATCCACCTGATCCAGCCATTCAAATTACGCCGAATCAGGCAGGTGCAGAATTAAGCGAGTACTCGTTAGAAAAAATACGAGCTAACTTAAAAGAGAATAATATCGATTTCTTTGGTGAAGAAGTCACTGGCGGAACAGTTCTATTTCGTTTAACTGATAGCGAACAGCAGCTACCTGCCAAAGATAAGTTGCAGCGTGTATTAGGGGATGAATTTGTTGTTGCTTTAAACCGTGCGCCTACAACACCGCAATGGCTATTGGATATGGGCGCAGGCCCAATGACTTTGGGTCTAGATTTAAGTGGTGGTGTTCACTTCTTGATGGAAGTAGACATGGAAGGCTATATGAAAGGCCAGATGAAGAACTATCAGGCTGAAGTTAAGCGTCAATTACGTGAAGAAGACATTCGCTATCGTCGTGTAACGATTGAAGATAATAGCTTACGCGTTAGCTTTAAATCTGAAGAGCTGCAAGAAGCGGGAGATTCATTTTTACGCCGTTCGATGACTGATTTCCGTGCGAGCACAGAAACCAACGAAACGTTTGATGTGATCATTGCTCTTACGGATCAAAAGCGCAAAGATTTGCAGAACTATGCGGTAAAGCAGAACTTAACCACAATTCGTAATCGAGTAAATGAGTTGGGTGTTGCTGAGCCACTGGTTCAACGCCAAGGTTCTAATCGTATTGTTGTTCAGTTGCCGGGTGTGCAAGATACTGCAACCGCTAAAAAAGTACTGGGTAAAGCGGCTAACTTATCTTTCCGCTTAGAAGCAGAGCCTGATGCGAGTCGTTATTCGAGTGAAGAATATGAATTTAGAACGGATGAGTTTCGTACGGCTCGAGTTGAAAAGAGTGAAATTATCTCTGGCGATCGTGTAACGAATGCGCAGCCTTCATTTGATGAAAACGGACAGCCACAAGTAAATATCAGCCTCGATTCAACGGGCGCTAATATTATGGCCAAGGTGACTCGTAAATCGATTAAGCGTCGTATGGCGGTATTATTTATTGAGCAAAAGCCGACGACTAAATATCAAATGCAAGATGGTAAAGAAGTCGCGACGACTAAATATACTGAAACACGCGGTATTATTTCGTTAGCAACAATTCAAAGCCAGCTGGGTTCTAGTTTCCGTATTACGGGTTTAGAGCCTGCTGAAGCGTCAGAGCTTGCGTTATTATTGCGCGCTGGTGCACTAGCGGCGCCTATGTACTTTGTCGAAGAACGTACGGTAGGCCCTAGTTTAGGTAAAGAAAATATTGAACAAGGTGTTACTTCCGTTGTGGTTGGGCTAGCACTTGTGTTGCTCTTTATGGTTATTTTTTATCGTCTATTTGGTTTCTTTGCCAACATAGCCTTATTCTTCAACCTAGTGATCTTAATTGCGCTAATGTCTTTGATTGGTGCAACTCTGACTTTACCAGGTATTGCGGGCATCGTATTAACGGTGGGGATGGCGGTTGATGCCAACGTGTTGATTTTCTCAAGAATACGAGAAGAAATGAATGCAGGTCGTTCACCTCAGCATGCTATTAATGAAGGTTATGATCGTGCTTTCGTTACTATTTTTGACGCTAACTTAACGACATTAATCGTTGCTGTGATCTTGTTTGGTGTGGGTACAGGTCCTGTTAAGGGCTTCGCTGTGACATTATCGCTGGGTATTATTACTTCGATGTTTACCGCGATTGTATTAACTCGTTCATTAGTAAACTTCACCTATGGTGGGCGTCGCATTAATACGCTTTCAATTGGTGGTATTAATAAAAGAGACGGCTCAGCAACTGAAATTACGGCAGAGGAGGCTAAATAATGGCTAAAGAATTAAATTTTGACTTCATGAAGCTACGCAATGTGGCCATGATGTTTTCTGCAATATTGTTGATTGTATCGGTTGTGGCATTAGCGACTCGTGGTTTAAACCTAGGTTTAGATTTTACCGGTGGTACTTTGCTTGAGGTTTCTTACCAACAACCTGCGGATATTGAGCGAATAAGAGCGCAATTAGATTCATCGGGATTCCCAGGTTCAACCGTTCAGCATTTTGGTAGCGAAACAGATGTTTTGATTCGTATGGCTGAAGCGTATCGCGATACTTTAGGTGCTGAGGTGCTTGAAGTATTACGTACTGGCAGTCTAGAAGACGGCCAGGTATTTAACGATGTGGAGCTTCGACGCAGTGAATTTGTTGGTAGTCAGGTCGGTGAGGAATTACGTGATCAAGGTGGCTTAGCGCTATTAATGGCATTGTTTGTTGTAATGCTTTACGTTGCTTTTCGCTTTCAGCTTAAGTTCTCTGTGGGTGCGGTATTTGCGTTATTTCACGATGTCGTCATTATTCTAGGCTTTTTCGCTTTATTTCAATGGGATTTCGATCTAACCGTATTTGCTGCTTTGTTGGCCGTTATTGGTTATTCCTTAAACGATACTATTGTTGTAGCAGATAGAATTCGTGAGAATTTTCGTATTTTACGTAAAGGGGATGCACTTGAGATAATCAATGTCTCGTTGAATCAAACGTTGGGTCGTACCATTATGACCTCGTTGACAACGGCATTGGTATTGCTTGCCCTGATGTTCTTAGGTGGCGAACTTATTCATAACTTTGCTTTAGGCTTATTCATTGGTGTGATTGTGGGGACTTATTCCTCAATCTATGTTGCGGCCAATATTCTAATCTTAATGAATATTTGTCGTGAAGACTTGATTCCAGCTGAGCTTGAAGAAGAAGTGGATGATTTACCGTAGTATTTGATGGTTGTTATCTTTAGAAACTCTGGCTTACGTTTGTGGCTCAGAGTTTCTAAGTGTCTGGCTATTCCGTGCTTTACTATTCAGTGCCTAGCTATCAATGTCTGACTAAGGTTGGTTTTAAAAAGGTTAGTTTTAAAAAGCCAGTCTTATAAAACTAATTGTGTAAGCGAATAGTGACGTTGACGTTTGATAAGTCGATATCTTTTATATAAAGATCACCAAGGTGTTGTCCAACGGCGCCTTTCACTCGAACATTCTTGAATGCTAGTTGCCCGATATGGGTCGGTAATGCCACCGCGATACTACCATCTGCATTGGCTTTAGTTCTTGGCCCATTAGCATAAGTGACATTCGACATCTCAACGTCAGCATCCAATAAATTGGTTGCTGGCAGTAATAAATTCCCCAGCGTTTCTAGAGTGCTTTCCCCGTTATCACTGGTATTCAGCGTATTGTCTAGAATGTCTTGCACGCTTGAAATATTTGAGCGCACACCTTGTGCAGTCACTTCTCCCATGGCGGAATCTGTCATCGCGGTTAATCCAGAGGATAATGTGCGATCTTTCTTTTCAATAACTTGCTCTGTGTTAATCGGGTCTCGCTCTATATTAGCAGAAGCCATAAAAGGCTGTAACGGGCCTAACAATAGAGCAGTGAAGGCTGCTGCATAGCGATAACGAGATTGCTTTTTCAGCGAACGGTTAAGTTGCCTTTCAGTTATCCATCCTTGATCAATTAAGACTTCACCTAACCTCATGCCTGTCTTGCCTTGCAAGCGCAAAGCTTGATCTAACTGAGTGCGCGTAATGAACCCTTTATTAATTAGCAGGAGACCTAAACGGGACTTCTGCTGAATCTCTTGCTTTTTTTGCATGATGATTGAGCCTTATATTCCAATTATTTATTATTAGCAGACCCGGAACATGGGGATATTGCTAATGCTGCCTGCGTCTTATCTGTTAAACAACAACAAGGTTCTGTCGGTATTCATGATGTTACATAAACACCTTATATGTCTTTGAAAAATATAGGAAAAACGTTTGTGAAACGGTTTGTTACCTAGCACAGTCCAACGTGTAAGGAAGGTATTTATTAGTATAGTCAGGATTGTGAGTGTGTCGGATGGAAAATAAATATTTACACAATGAGTGGCACATAATGGTGAGTTTTAATGAATATTGGCTAAATTAAGCCGCAATTGATCGTTAGCTATGCCCTCCTGACTTTAATTACCCTATAATCGCCCCATATAAATAAACAGTTCTAGTATCGTTATTCCTCGTTTCAATTGAGGATTTTTGGAGAGTTATTACTCATGAGCAAGCCAAGACACATCAAACTATTAATATTAGGTTCTGGCCCTGCAGGCTACACCGCGGCAGTTTATGCGGCGCGTGCAAACTTGAACCCCGTTATGATCACCGGGATGCAGATGGGTGGTCAGTTAACAACCACAACAGAAGTTGATAATTGGCCGGGTGATGTAGAAGGTTTACAAGGACCTGCGTTGATGGAGCGTATGAAAGCTCACGCAGAGCGTTTTGATACCGAAATTGTATTTGATCATATTGATGAAGTAGATCTTCAGCAGCGTCCTTTTTATCTAAAAGGCAGCTCTGGTGAATATACCTGCGATAGTTTAATTATTTGTACGGGTGCGAGTGCAAAATACTTAGGCTTAGAAAGTGAAGAAGCGTTTAAAGGTAAGGGTGTTTCAGCTTGTGCAACGTGTGATGGCTTCTTTTATCGTAAGAAAAAAGTGGCTGTGATTGGTGGGGGTAATACGGCGGTTGAAGAAGCCTTGTATCTTGCCAATATTGCAGAAGAAGTTATTGTTGTTCATCGTCGCGATAAGTTCAGCTCAGAGAAAATCTTGCAGGATAAGATCAATGACCGTGCGGAAAATGGCAATGTAACTATAAAGTGGAACAGCGAGCTGGATGAGGTGCTGGGCGACAATATGGGCGTTACCGGTATGCGTATTAAAGATCGCGAATCAGGTAAGACAGAAGATATTGCTTTAGAAGGTGTTTTCGTTGCTATTGGCCATTCGCCTAATACCCAAATTTTTGATGGCCAGCTGGATATGAATGGCGGCTATATTAAAGTCCAAAGTGGCTTAGAAGGTAATGCGACTCAAACCAGTATTGAAGGTGTTTTTGCGGCAGGTGATGTAATGGATCATATCTATCGTCAAGCGATCACTTCAGCTGGCACAGGTTGTATGGCTGCATTGGATGCGGAGCGCTATTTGGATAACTTAGAAGATAAGTAGAGACTAATCTTGCGAGTTGTTCGAGGCATTAAGGATCAAAAAAAGCGCTATTAAGCGCTTTTTTCATTTGCAGTGCCTTTTTCAGCCATGTGGTTGGAGAAAAATCGTTCTATTTCATCTTGGCGTGCCAAGCCATCTTTATAGCCTAGAGCGATTAAGTCTTTACAGAACCCGCTAGAAAAAAGTAAATAACTTAAAATACCCGAACCATTACGACTTGTATTTCCGCTGCCTCCGAGTGCTAGGCGAATAACGCGAGGGAGTTCTTGAACGTGTCGCCCTGCAATTTCATCCATGGATTCACTGGGGTTAATTTCTAAAAGCTCAATGGGTTTTAATTCCATTCCGTGTTTTTTTCGCACACTTTCAGGAATCCTATCAACTGTTCGATTGATTCTTTGTAAGCGCTCAACATCCGTTTCCATACTATCGAGAAATGCCGCATTGAGCATGTGACCCATAACTTTAGCGGGGGTAGGATAGCCTGTGATTTGTACTTTTTCTTTGCGCTTATGGGCTTCACCGCTGACGCCAATCACTAAGATTTTTTCAGCACCTAGATGCAATGCTGGGCTAATAGGGGCGAGTTGTCGTACTGCACCATCGGCATAATATTCTTGATTGATTTTTACCGATGGAAATATCATCGGGATGGCAGAAGAGGCCATTAGGTGGTCTATTCCAATGCGAGATCGGTAACCAATACGGCGATGGCGTTGCCAGTTTACGATGCTGTAATGCCCTTGAAAAAAGCTGACAGATTCACCGCTATCGAGGCCAGAGCCTGTTACGCACATGGCATGCAGAGCCCCGTTGTCAATGGCTTTTTGAATATTATCAAAGTGAATCACCTTGCTAAGCAGTGTACGCAAAGGCGAGTTGTCGAGTAGCGATACTCGATCGTGTTTATATTTTCGGCCAATGAGAGTCGTTCTTGTTAGTCGTGCGAGAGCACTCACAACACCTTTAAAATCGGTGCGGTATATTAGCTCTGGGCTAAAACTTGTCCAAATACGCTCTAAGTGCCGAATACCAATGCGATGGTTTTCGGCATAGCTTGCGAGTGCAACACCGTTAATGGCTCCGGCAGATGTTCCGGCAATAATATCGTATGGATTTTTAGCTTCTTTAGGCAAAATTTTATGAATAGCTTTCAAAACACCGACTTGATAGGCGGCTCGCGCACCGCCACCAGAAAGTATTAGACCGATCTTTTTATTATCAATTCCTGTCATGCGAGAACTTGTCTTATAAGATGTTATTAGTTTTCAGTATAGAGCATAATATCGGCCTTTGAGAATGACTGATATAGGTTTCAATATGTTCAGCGGTATCGTACAGACTAAGTTAGTATTACAAGAAATTAATAAGCAAACTGATTTTGCCAGTTTGGTTTATGATTTTCCGGCCCAATTTTCAACAGGGTTGCAGCTAGGGGCATCGGTAGCTCAAAATGGTGTTTGTCTTACGGTCCGTACTTTGAAGCAAAATACCGATGGCAGTATGCGAGTGAGTTTTGATGTGATTGCTCAAACACTGAAGCTAACCAATTTGGCTGACTTAAAAAGTGGCGATGCTGTGAACATTGAGCGTGCAGCGTGCTTTGGCGATGAAATTGGTGGGCATGTGGTTTCAGGCCATGTGTTTGGTTGCGTTCGCGTATTGTCGATTGAACAAGACGAGCTCAATATGCGCTTAGTATTTGAACGGCCAGCAGAGTTAAGACCTTATCTTCTGAATAAAGGTTTTGTGGCATTAAATGGTTGCAGCTTAACGATTGCGGAAGTAACTCCGGATACCTTTACGGTATGGTTAATTCCGGAAACTCGAGATGTAACGGTCTTTGGTACTATCGAAGTTGGCGCCAAGGTCAATTTAGAAATAGACCCTAGCACCCAAGCAACAGTCGATACCCTTAAAGAATTAATGGCATCGGGACAATTGGCTGAACTTATTGCGACTGTAAAAAGCGCATAATATCCATAGATTCAAACATCCACTGGCTATCGTTGCCTGTCTCAATGCGTAGGCAAGGTACGGTAGTGCGGCCTGTTGCTTTTTGCAGTGCTGTTCTGTGCTTTGAGTCTTCTAAGATGTTGCGCAGTTCCACATCAACGTTAAGACCTTTTAATGAGCGCAGTACGCGTGCACAAAATGGGCATGAATCGTAATAATAAAGTGAATACTGGGTACCCGCTTGTGTGGAGTGAGTGTTACTCATAATGCTGTATTCCCTGAAGTATTTAAATTAAGTGGCTAGGCCAATACATGGATTATACCCAACATTTACTGTTATTTGTTATCGCTGTTATTGCCAATGGGTTTTCGGCCTTAGCAGGAGGCGGTGCTGGACTTATTCAACTGCCTATTCTGATTTTTATGGGGCTGCCTTTTTCTTTGGCATTAGCGACCCATAAAATCGCAACGGTGGCGCTAGGCCTTGGTGCAACGATAAGACATGTTAAAGAGAAACATAGTTCAATTCGTTTATTAGCATTGATGCTTATGGCTGGCATACCGGGGGTTATTTTAGGCGCTTATCTGATTATTGATGTTAATGATCGCTGGGCTGAAATAATCTTGGGGGCATTGACGCTAAGTTTGGCACTGTATTCTATGATGAAGCCGCAATTGGGCTTGGAAGGGCGTTTATTGCACCGCGATATGTCAGGAATTATCATCGGGGCTGTTGGACTGTTTATTATAGGCTTCGCCAATGGTGCTCTGTCTGCAGGCAGTGGTTTATTTGTAACACTATGGCTGGTGTATTGGTTCGGACTTGATTATCGTTTAGCGGTAGCGCATACGCTAATAGCGGTTGGTCTCGGTTGGAATGCCTCAGGTGCAATTACCATGACCTTGTTAGCTGAGGTTAAGTGGGATTGGTTGCCTGCTTTGGTGTGTGGCTCTTTAGTCGGTGGTTACTTAGGTGCACACAGTTCAATCAAAGCGGGCAGTATTTGGATTAAGCGGTGCTATGAACTGGTGACATTAATTGTGGGTATTAAATTGTTAGCGGGCTAGCCAATGTTGTAGCTTGCAGCGAATATCATTAAGTTGAAAAGGTTTACTTAAATAATCATCCATACCTGATTGCAAGCAACGCTCTTTATCGCTTGAAAAGGCATTGGCAGTTACGGCGATAATGGGGGTATTAGCATAAGGCGCTCCTGAATTTCTAATACATTGAGTTGCTTCAAAACCATCCATAACCGGCATCTGACAATCCATTAGAATAAGATCAAACGCATCATCATTAGCATGAGCTTGTTGTAAAATAGAGAGTGCTTTACCACCGTGGTCGGCAGTATGGCTTTCAATGTTAAGCCGTTGCAGCATTGTTTTAAGGACAACTTGATTGATGTGGTTGTCTTCAACAATGAGAACTTTCGCGTGCTCTTTTATGACATTAATCTTATCCATACTCGCTTCTTGTGTCTGAGGTATTGATGTCTGTTGAGGGACTTCAATAGGTAATGATAACTCAATTAAAGTGCCATTATGAATTTCGCTGGTAACACTCATTGCGCCATTAAGTCGATAGCATAGTGCTTGTACGAGAGATAAGCCAATACCAAGCCCACTAAACTGTCGAGATGAGGAGCCATCTCCTTGTGTGAAGGCATTTAAAATATCATCTCTCTTATGTTCAGCGATGCCTACTCCTGAATCTTCTATGTTGATAAATAAAACGTATTGATTATCCACATATCTTACCTGTGCCGATAAGCTAATATGGCCACGTTCTGTAAATTTCAACGCATTATTTAGAATCGGGTTGATTGCTTGAAGTAAACGTTTCTTATCGGTGATGATTATTTTAGGGTTGCAAGGATTATTGTCGATAGAGAATTCAATGCCCTTTGCTACGCAGAGTGAGCGCATCGTATCACTTATTTTATCGAGAAATTCAGGAAGATTAATCGCTGTGGGTTTAACCATGAAATTTCCTGCTTGCAGCTCGGTATAGCTTAAAACTTGATCAACCAAGTTAAGCATTTCATGAGCGCTGCCTTTTGCCATGCTGATTGTTTCATGGGTAATATCAAGCTGCGTTAGTTCTAGAGAACCTAAAATACCATTGAGTGGGGTTCTAAACTCATGGTTGATGGTGGCTAAAAATTCATCTTTTAAACGATTGTTTTCTTGGAGCTTTTTATTTGTGCGTTCGAGTTCTTGTTGTGCGTGTAATTCAATCACTTTTTTCTCATTTTCAATCACTTTAATGCGATCGGCTAATGCGAATGACAATAAGATGATTTCGATCATGCTGCCAACTTTGCTCGCATGAGTCATTAAAAAATTGTTCGGAAAAATACCCCACATCATGCCGATGGTGAATAGTCCGCCTAATATAAGTGATACCCAGGCGGCTAGAAAGAATCTTGCTTGTCTGTGGCCTCTTAATAACATAGCAAAAGAGGCGTATAAAATAATTAATAAAAAAGCGACGACAACGACTTTCGCTAATGCCATCACGGTCGAGGTATCGGCAATAAAGCTTAGAAAAAATACAACAACCGATAAGCCTAATATAGAACGTAATAAATTATCCGCTACGATATGGTATTGGCGTGTATGTAAAAATCGTCTAGTGAAAGCCGTGCCAAAAAAACCGACAAGTGCAATGGAAATCGGGGGGGCAATACTTTCTAGCCAAGGAGAGTTTGGCCATAAATATTGATAGCTCAAGCCACTCGTCGTTGCTTGTAATATCGCAAAAGAAGCGATGTAGCTTATGTACCAAAGATAGTTTGAATCACGGATGCTAAACCATAAGAAAAAATTATAGAAAAACATGACAAGCATCATTCCATAATACAGCCCAAGAGCATATTGCTCCGTGCTGTGTGCTTCAAAGAAGTAATCAGGATGCCAAATGAAAATGGGGACTTGCATCGAGCTGGATGTGTTTACCCGTATATAGATATCTTTTTTTTCATTATCGTATAGGGGAACCGACACTATAAAGTTTCTATGATTTACAGGGCGCTCATTGTAAGGATAGGTATCTCCTAGTTGTATATGTTCAACTTTTTCATTGTTATCGATAATATAAATATCGATATAATCTAGCAGGGGATAAGTCGTTTCCAGTTTCCAGTTTTGAGTTTTCTTATCAGTGGTTCGGTCGAGTAACGAAAATTTTAACCAGTAGGTTGAGTGAGTGAAGCCTTTGTTCAAACTTTCTTCAGTTAATAACTCAAAATTAGATTCATCTAGGGCCATAATATCGATTAAAGAGTATTCACCCGTAATATCTTCTAAGTAGAACGAATTATTGCCTAATGTTGCTTGGGTATTGTGATTATCTAAGGTTATCGGATCTATCAGCCCATGGCTTAATCCAGTCAAGGTGAATAAGCAGCAGATAAAAATAAAACGCAATGATCGAGGCTGTTTGATAGGCATTAAGTTCTATTAATTGATGGGCAATGACCGATAGTATAATGCATAAGCATTAAACTACCTTAGTCAATCATTAATATTGTGATGACTTCTTAATATTTTTTGCTTCGTTGGTTTACTAGCAGCAGTAAACTGAGCAGTAACATTAAACCGCTACCGGCAGAGGTGCTTGTTTTGATAATGGACTCGCTGCTTTCTAGCTCATCACTTACTTGTAATCTATCAATGTGTACATTAAGGGTGTTATCAATTTGGTTATCCGATATAGAGGCTTCTTGAATTATATCGCCATAAGTCACGATTAATTTATTAGCATCAAAAGCAAATTTATTGATCGTCACTGAGTAAGTGACTGTGTTTGAATTGAGGATGCTTACCTCTGCTATTACGGCGGTGCCATCGCTGTCGATGAGCTGTACGAGAGGTGCTTCGCTCACAAAGTCTAAATTGGATGTCGTGATGCTGCCAGAGACGGTTATAGGATTTTCAAATAATTCTAATGCATAGAGTACTTGATCAAGTTGAGGATTCAGGGCAACGGTTTTTGACTGAAAATTTTCGGCGGTTAGTGTTAGTGAAGCTGTTTGATCTTTAGGTAAGCCTAATAACAGCTCACCCAAGTCATTCGTGAGTTGTTGTTGGTTCAGTCCCCAAGAAATAAAACGATCATCATCAATGTTGATGGAGGTGCTCACGCCCTTACCAAATGAGTCGGTTACGGTTAATGCCACATCATGGAAGGGCAGTGTGGTCAGGTTAATACTTCCTGCAGGGAGTATGACGCTGTCAGCACTGATGTTAATGGGGTGTATATCTGAAACGTTATTAACGCTGATATTGACCACGGCTCGATTGAAGCGACTGGCATCGTTAGGCGCAACAACTTGGGTGGTGTTCACGTGATCAATCTTTAGGTCAACTATTCCAGCACCCTGATTAATATGCAGGTCTAAAATACTGCCTGCTGGAGCACCTTCAATGTATATTTTTTGATTGCATGAGTTGGCAATTAATTCATGTATGTTCGCACTGACTGTTAATGAACGTTGAATCATAAAATCAGCGCTGTTACCTTTCCCATCGGTGATTGTTATTGTGTAGTTGCCAGCAAAGGCGCCACTTTCTGGCATGGCTAAGTAATACTTACCCGCGGAGAAACTCAGTAAGCTACTGGTTATATTTTGGCCATCAAATACAACCTCAGCGTTATAATTGTTATCGCCCCCGCCTAAGGTAAATTCAAAGGTATTGTTGGTTACGGTTAAGCTATGATTTTGGTTTAAATTGCCCGCGCTGCTTATTAAAGAAAGATCATCGTATATGGTTAGGTTGATTGTTTGTGATGCGGTAACGGTGCCGTCGGAGACGCGGACTTCAATTTCTGAATGACCCGTGAATTGATTAATGGCTTGGATCGTTAGGGTGGAGTTGTTTATAGAAGCATTCACTTGCTCTGAATTATGAGTGGTTAATGCAAACGTAAGTGTATCTAAATCTGCATCAGTTGCGGTTAAATCTAAGTTAAACGGATGGCTGTATTGCACTGAGCCAGAAGCGGAATTTGTGAAGATAGGGAGGTCGTTTTCTGGGGTGATGGTATATACAAATACTTCAGAATCAATGGCATTTTCAGCTCCACTGCCATCATTTGCGGTGACTGTTATGTTGGCGCTACCCGCATAATTGTTGTCGGGTATCAATGTCAGTATGCTTCCAGAGATCAAGGTAGTTATCGAGCTATTATCTGAGTGGGCTGAAAAGTTAACCGTCTGGCTATCGGCATCGGTCGCAGAAAGACTCACTACTTTACTATTATCTTCTAGGCTGCTAAGTGCACCAATCATTGTCAATATGGGGGCATTATTTGCGGCTATAGGCATTGGCCAGCCTATGTCTTGAAGTACCTGCTGCGCTAGTCCAGGAGTCGTCAGAAACTCGGTGTATTTTGGTTCCATTATTTCATTAGGGGTTGCGTCTTTACTAAAGTGAGAGACTGAGCTGCCATTTTCATAAGGAGCAGGAGCGTACATCTCAACTCTACCATTATTAATACCATCCGTTAATGCGAGGGCCGCGACAGAGTTATTGACGCTATTGCCCGTCCAAACAAGATTTGAGGTATTTTTAGCGGAGGATAGACGTTGAGAATTCGACATGTCTTCCCAGCTCAGTCCTGTGGTATTGTCGAATAGGTATTTGCTATAGCCATCTACTACGCCATTGATGAGAGCGCCTTCATCATCCACAAAAGATAATACACCTAAGCCATGAAGTAATTCGTGAATAACAGTACTGTAAAAAGAGATGTCGTTGATATATCGGGCATCTCCCGTTGTGGCGGGATCATCATATCCATAATACCAATCACTTCCATTTAAGCAGTTTGTATTGTTATCTATACGAGCATTAAAAGAAGCTTCTATGTCGGCAGTATTTGGGAGTGCATCTTGTCCGCTTAAGTTATTCCCTAGCGCGACGGGATAGAAAGTATTTCCCTCGGGGGCGTTTAAAAAATCAATGAGTATATGGTTTGGTCCTGCGGTTCCTAAGATTGCGCTTTCACTACTGCATTCAAGAGAGGTGACAAATGCAGCATCGACTGTTACTTCAAAACTTATGTCTAGGTAAGTTTCTAGGGTATCTGCAGCCTTTTGAAAAACGTTAAGCCGTTGTTGGCCCAGAGTTGTCCCTAAGTTTCCTCCAATAGGCGTAGTAGACGATGTATCGTTAAGCCCAGCCCCTGGAATAATGATAATGTCTCCCGCAAAACTATTGGGTGACAGGTAAGCCAGTAATACAGCTAAAAGGAGGCGGTAAGGCATAGATGATTACTCAATAGCTAAGTCGTTGTTCAATAGTTAGGCTAGCTAGTAAACAGTCATGACGGTAGTGTATTTGTGTGGTTAAAATGTAAGTGAAAATCTTGACGTTGATATGGTGGCTTTCTTTCAGCAAAAAATTGCCGTTATTTATCTTCACTTTTGGCCAGAGGGGGTTATTACCTTCTCTGTTATACGCGGCTTACCGTCTTGGCCCATGACGGCCACTGGAACATGCTGAAATTGACCTTTTAAATCAACACTAATACTGCCATCTGGGTGATGTTGTTCAACCAGCTCAGAAGCAGGTATACGTCTGGCTTCTAATGAATCTTGAATAAACTGAGGGATTTCTACCTGTGAATCCGTTGTCTTGTGGTTATGGGCTGATTCATTCGTATTTTTTAATATTATGTTTGGCTGTTGGGTATCCATTTTTTCTAATGCCGGTGCTGTTATCGGCAGTGGTGTAGGTGCGGGCACTTGAGTCTGACTGCCTGGGTTGAGTAGGTAAATAATCACCGCTACGGCTAATAAAATAGTGAGTGCAGCCAGCTTATCCATTTCGATTCTCCAGTCATTACGACGTTGTTATTATTGTTACTCTATTTTTACATGAGCGCAGATCAGCTGGCAAATTGAACGTCAAAAAACGAGTGTGTTTATTCAATATTTCTTATGTTTTGTGAAGCGTGTTGCTTCGCTTTCTAATGGATTTTCAGGCCATGGGTGTTTGGGGTATTTTCCACGCATTTCTTTACGCACATCAAAATAACTGTTCAGCCAAAAATACGGTAAATCTTGAGTGATTTGCAGCGGCCTGCGAGCGGGAGAAAGTAAGTGCAGCATGAGGTCAATACGACCATTACAAATACTGGGTTTACCTTGGTAGCCGAACATTTCTTGCAGCTTAACAGCTAATATCGGAGGGGTCTGAGAATAATCAATTTTATAATGAGAGCCACTGGGTACTGTTATTTTTTCAGGTACAAGTGCTTCAAAATCATTCACCTTGTCCCAGCCTAGTCGATTCAATAGGGCTTGCTTAAGATCAATTTTATTCAGAGCCTTTTGTGAGTGACATTGGCTGAGTAATGGCATTAACCAGCTTTCAATATCGGTTAATAAAGCCTCGTCACTGAAATCTGGCCAAGGCGAACGGTGGCTCGTGGCGGTGTCTGATAGTTTTGAATGATATTCAAACGCGAGTTGTAAGCGTGCAATTAGCTGCTGGTGGTCATCTGTCCACGGTAATGATTTTATACCGTTATCAATAAAGTAGTTTCGCCATGCGTCTTGCCATTGCTCGTTACTCAAGGACGATAGTCTTTTTTGGCTGATGAGCAGGGCGCCTAGGTATTCTCTTTTTTCAGCTTCTAGCTGGCCTTTGTCATTCCACTCAACATGGCTGCGGATTTGAATGTGAGAAGAGAATATTTTAAGCAGATCGGCCTCAGATATCGGCATGGCTTTGCGAATTAAACTGCTGCCTTGAAGGTTGTCTTCAATGTCGGTAACGATCAACCACTCTTCACGACTTAAAGAGGAGCTAAAGTGCAGTTGCGCACCACGGCCGGAGCTGAGTAAATACTGCTGGGCACTCTCTTTACTATTGCTTGTTCTGCGCTGGGCGATTCGGTCAGGAAAGGCTAGGGCTAATAACTGCGGTATGTTTTTTTGCGGTTTTGAGTTATGGCTTGTGCTGTTATTTAAGTTGATTTTTTTACCCCATGCTAGGGCTTGTCGATAAATCGCACTGAACGATTTAGGCTGTGCTTTGACGTGTTGTAATAGGCTGGCCAAATCATCGTTATTGCGCAAGGCTTTTGGGGTATCAGTTAACAGCGCTGCTAATAAGCAGACATCATTTAAGTGTTGCTTTGAATCTGCATTTAATAACATATGAGCAAACCGCGGCGACATACCAAGCTGGCTGGCCTGTTCACCATGAGGGCTTATTTGCCCTTTGTTATCCAGCAGGTCAAGATTGCTCAATAAAGATTGAGCTTGTTCTATAAAGCGAGCAGGGGGTGAGGTTAGCCAATCGAGTTCGTCAATTTCAGCACCCCATTGTGCAACGTTTAAGACAAGGTCGCTGAGTTCAATGCGGCTGATTTCAGCGGGACTATGAGCTTCCAAGCCTGTTTGTGATTGCTCACTCCATAAGCGATAGCAAACTCCAGGCTCTATTCGCCCAGCACGACCAGCGCGCTGTATAGAAGAAGCTTGGCTGATTTTCTTGGTAATAAGGGCGTTCATGCCGCTGCGGGCATTATAATTCAGCTGTTTTTCTAATCCAGAATCAATGACGATTCGTATACCTTCTATGGTTAGCGAGCTTTCGGCAATATTGGTGGCGAGTACTATTTTACGTTGACCTTTTTCTGTTGCTTGTATCGCGGCTTGTTGCTCTTTGTCGCTGAGTTGCCCATAGAGAGGGTGAATGCTGGTATTTGCAGAAAGTTTAGAAAGTTTAGAAAGTTGAGTATTGGTTAATTTATCCATCAGTTGTTGTTGAACAAACTGAATATCACGTACACCAGGTAAAAAGGCCAAAATACTGCCGTCTTCTTGTTGTAATGCAGTGATGATAGCATCGGTCATCTGGTTGCTGAGGCGACTTTTGGTATCGAATCCGAGGTAGTGGTATTCAATTGGAAAGGCGCGTCCAGAGCAGAATAACGTTTCAGCCTCCAGCATGTTTTCGAGGGCATCTTTGTCTAATGTGGCTGACATGATTAGCAGCTTTAGGTCTTCGCGGAACAATTGCTGGCACTGCAGGCTCAAAGCTAAACCGAGATCGGTATTGACTGAGCGTTCGTGGTGTTCATCGAATATGATGAGGCCAATGTTGCTGAGTTCTGGGTCTTGCAGTAGGTAGCGGGTTAAAATACCTTCGGTGATGACTTCGATGCGGGTATTTGAGCTAACGTTGGTATCTTGGCGCATGCGATAGCCAACAGTTTGGCCGACGGCTTCGTTGAGGCTTTTGGCCATGAATAATGCGGCGTTGCGGGCGGCGAGGCGACGAGGCTCTAACATGATGATTTTTTTGTAACTACCATCATCATTTCTTAGCCAATCTGCGTCTAATAATGCCAGTGGCACTCGGGTTGTCTTACCCGCGCCAGGTTGGGCGGATAATATGACATTTTTGTTTTGGCTTAAGGCCTGATTTAATTCTGTTAAGATAGAATCAATCGGTAAACTGTTCATTAATTATGTGGCCTTAGCTTTTGATAGTGTTGATTAGATCGTTTTTAAAAGGTGAGGTTGTTGGTCTCTAAAGGGTATTGTATGTCAGATTCGAAAGATGTTTTAGATTTTGCGCAAGCTGCTGAGCGTCGCAAGCATGAAAAGCGTGAGGAGAAGGTTACGGACATTCGTGATCAGTTTGATCGCGCCTTTAATACAAGTACTAAGCCAACCCCAGTGAAGGACTTTTTACGTAAGAAAAAAGCTAAGAAAAAGCGGTAATTGGGTTAGATTAGTAAACAATAAAACCCAATGTCGATCCGCGAATTGCTAGCGTTTATTTTAAATTTTTAATAACAGTTATAGCCAACAAAATTAGGCTTTACGCTGTAAAAATACCCCACACTCAATGTGGTGTGTGTAAGGGAATTGGTCGAAAAGCGCGAAGCGTTTAATATCGTGGGTTTTGGTGAATTCTTGCAAGTTGTTGTGCAAGGTTTCAGGATTACACGAGATGTAAATGATGTTGTCGTAGCCTTGAGTCTGTTTTACAGATTCGTCATCCAAGCCTGAACGTGGTGGGTCAACTAACGTCGTTGTAAATTCATAATCATTCAAATCAATGCCTTCTAAGCGACGGAACGCACGCACGCCCTGTAGGGCTTGAACGAACTCTTCACTCGAAAGGCGAGCGACAATTAAATTATCGATACCGTTTTTTTCGATGTTATCTTGCGCTGCATAAACCGAGGTCTTAGAAATCTCAGTCGCCATTACCCTATTGTAATGCTCTGCTAGCGCAATCGAAAAGTTACCGTTACCGCAATACAGCTCAACCAAATCACCACTTAAAGGCCTTGATAATTCTTTCGCCCAAGCCAGCATTTTCTGATTCATGCCGCCGTTAGGCTGAGTGAATCCGCCTTCGATTTGCTTGTAGTGATACTCTTTGCCATCAATGGTTAATGTTTCGATGACATAATCACGTTCCAGCACTAACTTCTGCTTGCGCGAACGGCCGATAATTGGGAAACCAATTTTTGCTTGTAGCTTTTCCGCTGCGGCTTGCCATTCTTCATCCAGTGGTTTGTGATAAATCATAGTGATCAAAGCATCGCCGCTTAGAGTCGTTAAAAACTCCATTTGGAACATGCGCTGCATCAGTATGTCGTTTTCAGGCTGGTGGATAGCGTCACGCATCTCTACCATAAGGCGATTAATCAGCTTGCTGGCAATCGGAAAGTCAGTGACTTCATAAGGAACCTTGTTATTGCCCTTCTCAAACATCGCATAAAAACAGCGGCCATCTTGATGCCAGATGCGAAACTCAGCACGTAGGCGAAAGTGTTCAGGCTCACTGGCAAAGACTTCTAATTCAGGTAAGGTTTGTGGCTGTCCAGAGCTGTTAATCGAAAAATTGGCAAAATCTTGTTCGATTTTTGCTTTCTTTTCATCTAACAGAGATTGGTACTGATCTGGATTTGTCATGGTCATGTCTAAGAATTCTTTTAAAAATGTCGGCAAATGGCCTTATTGCTGGGCATTATACGAGATAGCCCTGATTAGTCATAGCCGCAGAGGCTTAATTTAGAGGCGCGATTTGAGCAGTGGCTATTAAGGTCGTGTCATTTGGGCCAATGCAGGATCTTTGAGGCTGACTAAACTGTTGTAAAGAATATTGAAAGGAAAAATTCATGTCCCATGTACAAGAGCTTGTTGATCTATTACGCCTAGAGTCTATTGGAGTAAATCGTTTTCGTGGTGGTTGCCAAGACTTGGGGTTCCGTAATTTGTTTGGGGGGCAGGTATTGGGGCAAAGCCTATCGGCCGCGAGCCAAACGTTACCAAAAGGTGAGTGGGCACCGCATTCGTTGCATGCCTATTTCTTACGCCCTGGCAATGTGATTGATAGTATTGAGTTTGAAGTGGACTGCGTACGCGATGGTCGCAGCTTTGCTATGAGGCAGATTACTGCGAGTCAGAATGGCAAAGCCATTTTGACTATGATGTGCTCATTCCAGCATCCTGAAGAAGGCTTTGAACATCAAGATACCATGCCTGATGTGCAAGGGCCTGAAGGACTAGTCTCTCAGCTTGAGCTAAGCCGTATGTTTAAAGACAAGTTTCCAGAGCGAGTGCGCGATATTTATACGGCGGATAAGCCAATTGAGATTCGCGCGATTGATCCAATTAATATTTTTGCCCCTCAAAAGCAGGATCCGATTAAGTACGCGTGGATGAAAGCTGATGCGCCTCTGACTGATGATCCAATGGTGCATGCAAGTGTACTTACGTATGCTACTGACTTTAATTTAATCGGTACATCTATGATGCCTCACGGTGTTTCTTTTGCGCAAAAAGGCATGCAGGTTGCCAGTTTAGATCATGCTATTTGGTTTCACCGCCCGGTAAAAATGGACGAGTGGTTATTGTATTCTTTGGATAGTCCAAGTGCCTCTTCAGGGCGTGGCTACTGTCGTGGACAGGTTTATAATCAGCAGGGTGAATTGGTTGCTTCGGTTGCTCAAGAAGGCCTTATTCGTAAAGTTGATGTTGCTGACAATCCGGCTAAAAAATCAACTGAGAAGTAATCATGAATTTGATTTTTAGAATGCTGCGCTTGCTGTTGTTACGCAAGCGATTATCGCAGATTGAAGTCTTGGAATTAAGCCATACGCAAATAAGAGTATGGCCTACAGATTGCGATTTTAATTTCCATTTAACGAACTCACGCTATCCTGCCTTGCTAGATTTGGCGAGAACTCAGTATCTAATACAAATAAATTCGCTATCAAAATTTTTTGGGGGCGGTTGGAAGTCGGTATTAAGTTCACAAAGTATTTCATTTATAAAAGAAATTAAACCGTTAGCCAAGGTTGATATTACGACGCGCGTTTTAAGTTGGAATCGAAAATATTGTTATATAGAACACCAGTTTTTAGTGGCCGGACAACTTCATGCGAAAGCGTTAGCACGGGTTGCGTTCATTAAAGGCCGAAGAGTGCGAGCTTTTGATAAGTTATTAATAGAGCTTGATGAGGTCCATGTTATTGAATCACCAGAGGAATCTGCACAGATTACTGCTTGGTTACAGCTATTAGAAAGCAAAAAAGTTTAACTGTGTCTGAATCTGCTCAAAAATCATCATTCTTTAATTTTCCTTAAAATATGACCAAATCTACTGACAGTATTTGTCAGTAGATTTAGTTAAACTGCGTTTGAATCATTTATTGCTCTGAACGAAAAGGATAAACATGAAAGGCAAGAAATTGAATGTGACCGAAGAATGGTTACAGGTTATTACACAGTTAACATTAAATTATCGACGCCATCAGAATAACGCTGTGAATGCTGAGAAAGGTAAGGTAATCGATAGGGAGGACGTTATTGTACCCCCCCTTAATAGTTATCATATTAAGTAAGGAAATCCGCTATTTTGATACGCCACTTCTCGGGGTCAACAGAGCTTTTAATGCTGTCCTGGCTAATGGGTTTACTCAAATCAACAATTTCTGTGGGTATGTACTGCTTTAAACGGGTGTGGTAAATCACTTTTACGATAGGACGCGTTTGATCTTTTTCGCTGGCTTCAATTACCACCGCTAAACGCCCACTCTCCATCATAACTAAAGAGCCAACTGGGTAAATTCCCATGCTGCGAATGAAGGTATGCACAAGACCTTCTTCTAAGTGAGTTCCACTCCATTCAAGCAGTTTTTTCAATGCGACAGTTGGAGGTAAGCCTTTGTGATAACAGCGGTCAGCAGTTATTGCATCATAAACATCGGTAATGGCGACCATTTTACCTTCACGACAAATATCACAACCCATGAGGCCTTCTGGGTAGCCACTGCCGTCAATGCGCTCGTGATGCTGAGCTGCGACGTCGACTGTTAAAGGATGAATGCCAGGAGTGTTTTTTAATAAATCGCGGCTGAATACCACATGCTGTTTCATGCGAGCAAACTCATCATCATCGAGCTTGCCAGGCTTATGCAAAATATTATCAGGCACCATGATTTTACCAATATCGTGCAGTAAGGCGCCCACCATTACTTGGTGCATGGTGTCTCTATCAATCTTCATCGATTTGGCAAAAATGCCCATCAATACGGCAAGGTTGATAGAGTGCTCCATTAAATAATTATCTTTTGCCCGAATACGGCCAAGGCACGCGAGGGCGTTATGGTTGCGGACCACGGAATCAATCATGCCGTCGGCAAGGTCATCAAAGGCTTCGGCCTCTAAAGGTTTGCCAAATTTAACGTCGCTTAGAACTCCTGTCATGATGCTTTTGGCTTTGTTTTGTAACTTGTGAGCTTTCAATAATTCTTCTTCGACGCTCACGGAACCGGCACGATCCATGTTTTGAGCGCCTGCTTTATTAAGCTTGGCCTGATTTTGCTGTTCAACTTCTTGTAGTGTTACTGCGTCGGCTTCATCGGGACCTCGATCGGTATCGATGTAGACCTCTTTGATTCCTCGTTGTTTGAGTTGCTCGATTGTCGCATCATTTGGAATACGACCTTCTCTTTTTAATTTATGGTGAGGTATCCAATCGCAGTTTAGATCGGATACGTACATATTTGGTCGTAATTTATCAATCGATATGCGTTTGATCATAAAAGATTAGCAAGGCCCAGTACTGTTTATTTATTAAATTACCTTTAACGACTGTTCTCTATTAATAAGTCGTTTTTATAAGTATAGGCAGCAGGATGATATTATGCGGATATATTTTGTAAATTTATTTGCTTGCGGGTGCAAGAAATAGCAGTGGCTCTATGCGGCTATTATTCAGACTGACAGTCCAGTGCAAATGAGGTCCAGTGGCACGGCCGGTAGAACCAATTTTGCCAATCACCTCACCGGCTTTAACCACATCACCTTGTTTGCGTTCGAGTATGTCCATGTGGCAGTACATGGTAATTAAGCCTTGGCCGTGGTCGATAAAGAGGCTGTTGCCATTAAAAAAGAAATGGCCAGTTAATATAATCTTACCGTCGGCAGGGGCGATAATATCAGCGCCTCTAGGAGCGGCAATATCCAGTCCGCTATGTGGGCGTCGGGCTTGTTTGTTAAAAAAGCGTTTCAACCCAAATGGGCTAGAAGTGGGGCCTTGGGCGGGTTTTAAGAAACCTTGAAAGTGCTTACTCGAATGAGAGTCAGAATACGTCATAAAAGCCTTTCTTGATAAGCGGCTTTCTTCTTGGATACGTTTAATCTGGTCGGCGGGTGGATTTGAGTGCTTCCGTTTTACTGTGAGGTATTGCTCTTTGTATGCTTTATCTTTGATCGTAAAATCGTGATCTTTACCGTCGATTATATAACCAACCTTACCAGCTTTTTGATTCAATGGAATGCCAATAATGGCCCAGTGATTATCAGTGTCGTCGTTTAGTCGCCATACCTTTTGACCGTTAAATCTAATATCTTTGTTAGCATACGATTTATCCAATTCAATAACGGCCAATCCACCTGGAACGCGGCTATCTTGAGGTAGCATAAACGTTGAATTTTGTTGTGCTTCACTTGCCATACTAAAAAATATAAGGGATAGGAATATGGAAGTGATGACGTTATTTTTTACTTGATGGTCTTTCATGATTTACCTTTTCTACCGTAAGTTCGAGCTTGCCGTGGCCAATGCGTGCCGAGACTACATCGCCTTTTTTAACATCATGGCTATCGCGAACAATTGCATCAGATTCGGTTTGCAAAATAGCATACCCACGCCCTAGTGTTTGCAGAGGGCTGACGGCGTTCAATAATAAAGCATGTTGCTGTAAGCGTTCTTTTTTATGAGAAATGGCTTGTGTGATACCACTGGTTAAGCGTTGTTGTAAATAGTTTATCTGTGCTTCAAACTTTTGCAATGTATTGGTAGGGCTTTGCTGCTGTAATTTTTGCTGATTGTTGGTAAGTCGTTTTTGCAGTTGGCTGAATTGATTTTTTTGACTTTGCTGCATGCGCAATTCAAGCATATCTAATGTTTGAGCGTATTGAGCAAGTTTATCCCCAGGATGCAGAAGGCCACGCTGAGTACTTTGTAATTGCCACTGCTTATTTTTTAATTGTTGTTGAATGTTCTTTTCTAATTGACGGGTTAAGGTGGTTAGGCGCTGCCAATACTCCTGCTGATCTGGGCTTAGCATTTCAGCTGCGGCAGAAGGAGTTGGCGCACGAACATCGGCGACAAAATCAGCGATGGTGAAATCTACTTCATGACCAACAGCGCTGACAATGGGTAAACGGCTATGAAAAATAGTGCGTGCTAAACTTTCGTCATTGAAACACCATAAGTCTTCAATCGAGCCGCCACCTCGACCGGCGATAATGACATCAGCTCTGGCATCTGTATTGGCTTGGTTGATGGACCAAATGATTTGCTGTGCGGCTTCTTTGCCTTGAACTTGTACCGGATAAATATCAACTTCAATCGACGGAAAACGGCGTTTCAATACCGTCAAAATATCATGAATAGCCGCCCCAGTGGGGGAGGTAATAACGGCTATGCGCTTAATGTGCGCGGGCAAAGCTTGTTTGCTTTCTATTGCAAACAGGCCTTCGGCGCCGAGTTTTTGCTTCAACTGAATAAATGCTTGCTGCAATTGTCCTTCACCAGCGGGCTTCATCGCATCAACAATAAGCTGATAATCTCCGCGGTTTTCATACAAGCTGACTTTGCCACGGACGACAATTTGGTCACCTTCTTTTGGTTGAAATTTAACCTGTGCAGTACGCGAACGAAACATGGCGCATCGCACTTGAGCGCCTTTGTCTTTTAACGTGAAGTACCAATGTCCAGATGAAGGACGAGATAAATTAGAAATTTCACCTTCAACTTTAACTGAGCTAAAAGTAATTTCTAATAGCTGCTTCGCGCGCTGGTTAAGTTGTGAGACGGTAAATACATCATTGCCAGTTTGTAGCACGATTTTCCTATGACTTATTGTGTAGAATATTCTTACTGTTACATGATCGTTACTTTGCCATAGAACGAGTGTTTAGCAAAATAATGTTTTAGATTGTTTATTGATCAGCTTCTCGATTATTTTTTGATCAAATGTAGGTTGATGTGTTGATTAATGAGTAAATAATCATCGATTAATATGAACCAGGTTTGAAAATAGTAATAACTTTGTTCATATTGCTAGACTTTTTAAAAATGAGAGGCTAACTTATGACCTATGATCTCATGATCATTAATAAAATTTAATAAGGATGAATATTATGAAAAAAATTATTGCTGGTGCACTTTTAGCCGCTTCTTCAACAATGTCTTTTGCTGCAACACCTGCAGGTTGTGGTCTAGGAACAGCTGTAGTTTTCAAGGATGCTAACGAATGGCATGAGCATGTTATGGCTGCTACTACTAACGGTACTTCAGGCAACCAAACTTTTGGTATGACTTCTGGTACTTTAGGCTGTGAAGCTGCTAACGGTCCTTTGGCCGGTGTTCAAACTTTTATGGATAACAACATGGATCAACTAGCCATGGATGTTGCTAAAGGTCAGGGCGAAACTTTATCTGCTCTTGCTGAAATCATCGGTGTTGAAGCTTCTGATACAACAGCTTTCAACTCTAAGCTACAAGCTAGCTTCGATACTATGTTCTCTACAGAAGCTACTTCTGAAACTGCTTATCAAGCAATGAAAGATACTATGCAGTCTGATCTTGTATTAAAAAAATACCTAGGTTAATTTCTAGCTTGGTATATTAGTTGTTAAAAGCAGCTATGAAAGAGGCGTGCCACGGCACGCCTTTTTTTATGTCTGCACATAAGGAAATTTATGTTTATCTTAGTCTGTCAAAAATTGGCAGAAGTTATTTTTAAAAAGAGTTGTGCAATAACGTTTATTATTTCGTCCTCTTTTCTTATTCCTCAGCAGTGCTTTTCTGATGAGCTGGAAAATATGATTGAAAAAGTTTCTGCACTGCAGCAATGGCAGCATCTTTTACATTATCGTTCACATAGCCTTCTTGGTTTTATGGAAAGTGAGAACGATACGGATAGTTTTTTTATATCCCCTACCGGGAAAACAGATCTGAAAGCGGAGTTGATCGCTGAGGTAGCTTTATTTTCACTGAGTGAACAGCCTGATAATGAATCATTACAGTGTCGATTTCCTGCGCGATATCAGTGGTTAAAACAGTTTTACCCAAATTGGAAAGATCAAGCATGTAGCGAGTTGAATGAATGGAAAAGTGATGTAGATGCGCATAAGTTAACACTGATTTTTCCTGCATCGTATTTAAACTCACCATCATCCATGTATGGCCATACGCTAATTCGTTTGGACAGAGAGGACGAGAGTAAAAGTAAGCTACTGTCGTACAGTGTGAATTTTGCGGCCAATGCTGATCCAACTGATAATGAATTGGTTTTTAGTTATAAAGGGTTGGCTGGGGGTTATCCTGGAGTCGTATCCATTTTACCTTATTACGCCAAGGTGAATGAATACAGCCACTTAGAACATCGAGATGTTTGGGAATATCAACTGAATTTAACCGAGCAGGAAGTGGATCAGTTTGTAAATCATATTTGGGAAACTAAAGAAACAGAGTTTGATTATTTTTTCTTTGATGAAAATTGCTCTTACCGTTTATTGGCATTATTAGATGCATCCAGTGAGCGCATTGATGTGGCAAAAAACTTTTCATTAAAAGCGATGCCAATTAATACTATTCGCAGTTTAATCGATAGCGATAAAGTTGATTCTGTTGAATATAGGGCCTCGTCGGGCGTCATGTTGAATCAACAACAAGAGCAGCTATCAGAATCTCAAAAAGATTGGGCTAAAAAAATAATTGAAGAGCCAGATTACCTTAATAACGAAGCGTTTATGCAACTGCCAGAGTTTGAGCGCGCACAAATTTTAGAAGTATCGATTAGTTATTTGCGTTATTTGGTCGTAAAAAAGAAACAGAATTCCCCCGCAAACAGAAAAAAATCGTTAGCGTTATTATCTGCGCGCAGCAAAATTCCTATGCAGGATGTTTTTCAACCTATTGTTGAACCTGAAATAAGAGATGATGAAGGACATTTAACGCATCGAGCAATGGTCGCGCTAGGGCAGCAAAATAACGATGAGTTTGTTGATCTACAAATGCGCATTGCGTATCACGAGTTAATGGACTTGCCAGATGGCTTTATTCGCGGCGGTCAAATTGAAATGGGCGCATTGACGTTACGTGGGGTTAATAAAAATAATACTTCTGCAATAACAGAAAAAGATGAGCTGTCATTACAGTTACAGCGTTTCAGTATTATTAATATATTATCCCTTGGCTCGCGTGATCATTTTCAGCAGCCTATTTCTTGGCGAGTCAATGCAGGTTTTGATCGCTTTATCTTAGAGGGCAGTGATTTGTTTGCCCATTTAGATGTGGGGGGAGGTTACAGTTACGACCTTGGTTTTAATGGTGATGCTGAAAAGAGTGGTAAAAGCGCTTCTGATTGGGGGCAGGTTTATGGCTTATTAGAAGGACGATTAAAAGCAAGTGGCCAATTTGAAGATAATTATCAATTATCCGCCGGTGCTCAGATGGGTTGGTTGTACCAAGGCAGTCAGTGGCAAGTGAATACTTATGGTAGTTGGTTGCCGTCTGTTTTAGGTGAAGAATTTGATTATCAAGATATTGTTATCGCGGTGGGCAGTAAGTTAGAACGAAATTTACAACTGCGTTTAGAAGGCAAGAAGCAGTGGTTGTCGAAGTCCGGAGATACTGTCGATGGCGATAGTATTAGTCTTGGTTTGAATTGGTATTTTTAATGCATAAGTTTACCGGGGCTTTGTTTATTGTATGCCTGTTACTATCGTTAACAGGCTGCTCGAATTTGACTAGTTTGTTTTTTCATCCGCAGCAAGAATATTTACGCACCCCAAACGATATTGACCTCGTTTATGAAAGCGTAACGACTTACGCCACCGACGGCACTGAAATTAACTCTTGGTTTTTGCCTGCGTTTGTCAGTGAAAATAATGAGGTCGATTCACCGATTGTTTTATTTCTTCATGGTAATGCGGAAAATATTAGTACTCATATTGGGAGTGTGTATTGGCTGCCAGAACAGGGGGTTAATGTTTTTTTGCTGGATTATCGCGGCTTTGGGCATTCGTTAGGAGATCCTTATGTTCCCGCTATTTTCCAAGATGTTGAGTCATCACTGATATGGCTTAGGGAACGCTTTCCTCAGCGTAAAATTTTCATTTTAGGCCAAAGTATTGGCTCTGCCATAGCAACAACGAGTATGGCGCTTTTCAAAGATGAGTATCAAGTGTCAGGCTTGATTTTAGATGCTAGCTTTACCGGCTATCGAGACATTGCGCAGGAGGTCACCGGAAATCATTTAATCACTTGGCCGATTTGGCCTTTTACCTGGTTGCTACCGACCGAGTGGGATCCCAAGGCGCATATCGCTGATATTTCACCGAGCCCAATTCTGATGTTTCATAGCGAAACTGACCCGGTATTGCCGTATGCGTTGGGGTTGGAGCTGTACAATAGCGCGCAAGAACCTAAGCATTGGCAGCCTTCGAAAGGCGGTCATATTCAAACCTTTAACTTTGAGGAATATCGACAAACCTTGCTAGATTTCTTGACTAGATAGTCAGCTTGTAGCAGTATCCCCTCTTTATGGAGCTTTAATCAGCGAACACTTGCCAAATAGCACATTCATCAGTAAAATGCCGCGTCAAAGTTGTACCCACAATACCTTCTATATACGCTCAGGTTGCCTCATATGTTGCGAATCGCTGAAGATGCTTTGACATTCGATGATGTCTTATTAGTTCCAGGTTACTCTGAAGTTCTGCCTAATCAAGTGTCGCTTAAAACGCGCATTACAAAAGGCATCGAGCTTAATGTTCCCCTCATTTCTGCCGCTATGGATACAGTGACTGAAGCCCGCTTGGCGATTGCTATCGCACAAGAAGGTGGCCTCGGCATTATTCACAAGAATATGACTGTTGAAGAGCAGGCTGCTGAAGTTATTAAAGTTAAGCGTTACGAAAGCGGTGTGGTTAAAGATCCTATTATTACCGCAAGTACAACGACTATTCGTGAGCTGTTAGAGCTTACGGGTAAAAACAATATCTCTGGTGTGCCGGTTGTTGATGGTGACGAGCTAGTCGGTATTGTTACTAGTCGTGATGTACGCTTTGAGAAAAACCTTGATGCGGCGGTATCAACGGTGATGACACCAAAATCAAAATTGGTAACGGTTCAAGAAGGCGAAAGCCGTGATGTCGTGCAAGATTTATTGCACACTCACCGCATCGAGAAAGTTTTAGTTGTTGATGACGCTGGCAAGCTAGCGGGCATGATGACAGTAAAAGATATAAACAAAGCACGTGCTTATCCATTAGCGTCGAAAGATGAACGTGGCAGTTTGCGTGTTGGCGCTGCCGTCGGTACTGGTTTTGGTACTGATGAGCGTATTACAGCATTGGTTGCTGCGGGTGTTGACGTGATTGTTATTGATACGGCTCACGGCCATACCAGTAATGCATCAGGCACCGGCGTTATCGACCGTGTACGTTGGGCGAAAACCAACTTCCCAGATTTACAAGTTATTGGTGGCAACATTGCTACTGCGGCAGCGGCAATTGCATTAGCAGAAGCCGGTGCTGACGGCGTTAAAGTCGGTATCGGCCCTGGTTCTATTTGTACTACGCGAATTGTTGCCGGTGTTGGTGTTCCTCAAATTTCAGCGGTAGCAAACGTTTCGGCTGCGATGGAAAAATATGGCGTACCGGTAATTGCTGATGGTGGTATCCGTTATTCTGGTGATATTGCTAAAGCGATTGTTGCGGGTGCGAGTGTTATCATGGTTGGCTCTATGCTTGCGGGTACTGATGAAGCCCCAGGTGAAGTTGAACTGTTCCAAGGTCGAGCTTATAAGAGCTACCGTGGTATGGGTTCTATTGGCGCAATGGGTCAATCGCAAGGTTCTTCAGATCGTTATTTCCAAGATAAAAACAGCGGTGTCGATAAATTAGTACCAGAAGGTATTGAAGGTCGTATCGCTGTTAAGGGTCCATTGACTAATATCGTTCATCAGCTGATGGGGGGTGTTCGTGCTTCCATGGGTTATACCGGTTGCGGAACAATTGAAGAAATGCGTACTAAGCCTGAGTTCGTTCGTATTACCAATGCGGGTATGAAAGAGTCTCACGTACACGATGTGCAGATTACGAAAGAAGCCCCGAACTACAGAATGGGCTAGAAGCTACTTACGTTGTTAGAGCTTTGTTAAAAATTGGTTCAAGATCCTCACTTAGCACGCTAAGCTCCGGTCTTTCGCAAATTTTTGCCTCACTCTAACGGCCTCAGTAACGCTTCTAAAAATAGAAGAATTTAAAAGAAGTATGATTGAGTCGTAAATACTCAATCATGCTTCGATCAATTTAGACAAAAATTTTAGCCTGCTGATTCGTCTGCGGGTTTTTTCATTTTAGAAAGAGATGGTTATGACTGACATTCACGCTCAACGTATTTTAATTTTAGACTTCGGTTCTCAATATACTCAGCTTATTGCACGTCGTGTACGTGAGCTGGGTGTCTTCTCTGAAATTCGTGCATGGGATATGGATGATCAGGAAATCATTGATTATGCACCAAACGGAATCATCCTTGCCGGTGGTCCTGAGTCGGTAACGGAAGAAAACTCTCCACGCGCTCCGCAAGCGGTATTCGATTTAGGCGTTCCGGTATTAGGTATTTGTTACGGCATGCAAACCATGGCTGAGCAATTGGGCGGCAAGGTTGCAGGTTCTAACTTACGTGAGTTTGGTTATGCTCGCATCAAAGCGGAAGGTAATTCTGCTTTATTAAAAGATATTTCTGATCATATAGAAAATGGCGATAAGCATCTTGATGTATGGATGAGTCACGGCGACAAAGTAACGCAAATGCCAGAAGGCTTTGAGTTAATGGCATCGACCGGATCTTGTCCAATTGCTGGCATGTATCACGCAGAGAAAAATTATTACGGCGTACAGTTTCACCCAGAAGTAACGCACACACTTCAAGGTGAGCGTTTATTAGGGCATTTCATTCACGAAATCTGTGCTTGTGAATCGTTATGGACGCCAGCAAAAATCATTGAAGATCAAATTGCTCGTGTACGTGCGCAAGTTGGCGATAAGAAAGTTCTATTAGGTCTTTCTGGTGGAGTTGATTCATCCGTTGTTGCTGCGTTATTGCATAAAGCGATTGGCGACCAACTAACGTGCGTATTTGTTGATAACGGCTTACTTCGTAAAAACGAAGGTGATGCCGTTATGGATATGTTTGCCGATAACATGGGCGTAAAAGTTATTCGCTCTGATTCTGCTGATTTATTCTTAGGTAAGTTGGTCGGTGTTTCTGATCCAGAAGAAAAGCGTAAAGTTATCGGTAATACCTTTATTGAAGTATTCGATGAAGAAGCGACCAAAATTAAAGACGTTAATTTCTTAGCTCAAGGTACGATTTACCCTGATGTGATCGAATCAGCGGCGTCTAAAACCGGTAAAGCTCACGTCATTAAATCTCACCATAACGTAGGTGGATTACCGGATGACATGAAGATGGAGCTAGTTGAGCCATTACGCGAATTGTTTAAAGACGAAGTACGTAAAATGGGTCTTGAATTAGGTTTACCATACGACATGGTTTACCGTCACCCATTCCCAGGACCCGGTCTTGGTGTGCGTATTCTAGGTGAAGTAAAAAAAGAATATTGCGAAATTTTGCGCGAAGCCGATGCGATTTTCTTAGAAGAATTGCACAACTTTGATTGGTACCATAAAACGTCTCAAGCCTTCGTTGTATTCCTACCGGTTAAATCGGTTGGCGTTGTTGGTGATGGCCGTCGTTACGAATGGGTTGTATCGTTACGAGCAGTAGAAACCATCGACTTTATGACAGCGCGTTGGGCACACCTACCGTATGAACTGTTAGAGAAAGTTTCTAACCGCATTATCAACGAAATTGAACACATATCTCGTGTTGCTTATGACGTAAGTTCTAAGCCACCTGCGACGATCGAATGGGAATAATCTAGCGCTTAGGAAGCGCAGCTTCCTGCTAGATTATTCGACTGCCCAAGGAGCGTTAGCGCCGTGAATGCCTGGAGCGGCTGGGGCAGGCCGGCGGACACTACAGGGACGTATTCTTGAATATATTTCAATGTCGTATTCTTGAATATATTTCAACGCCGTATTCTTTTGCGTTACCTGTCCGTCAAATAAAAAAACCAATACCTTTCGTATTGGTTTTTTTATGCCTACGACTTACTATGACTATTCAATCAAGGATGTATGTGTAGTAAATATGAATAATGTTGCGACAAAAATAACTTATCAAGTCTATAACTCCAACTTAGACAATAACCTAAATATCACGGCAACCCAGTTCACTAACCTGCTAAAAAATTCTACTTTAGCTGAACGTCGCCCAATAGAAGACGAAGAATGTCTGAAGGGAATGATCAACAACAGTAATCTAATCATCAGTGCCTGGGATGCAGAAAACCTAATAGGTATTTCCCGCTGTGTAACCGATTTCCATTATTGCTGCTATCTATCCGACTTGGCGGTCGATCAAAAATATCAAAGCCAAGGCATAGGTAAGAAGCTTCAAGTACAAACCCAAAATCAGCTCGGCCCAAAATGTAAGTTGATTTTGATAGCCGCACCAGCTGCCAATAGTTATTACCAAAAAATAGGTTTCAGTAATAATGAGCGTTGCTGGGTATTGAATCGAGATGAGTCAATAACGACATGACCTGAAAGAGGTGGTTGTTTGACTAACTGGACAGCTTTCAATACTCTACTGCGTTGTTTAAAGATAAGTGCCAGAGTAAAACATCATGACGTCAAAACCTGTGTTTATCGGTTTCGCCTGTGCGATTACCGCCACTATTTTATGGTCTGGTAATTTTGTTGTTGCTCGTGGACTCAGCGAAGAGATTGCACCATTAACCCTAGCGTTTTGGCGCTGGGTCGTCGCTATTTTAGTTTTATTGCCTTTTGCCATTAAGCCATTACTGGCGCAAAAATCTTGGCTGAAAGATAATGTTGGCTACTTGAGCATTGTATCGCTACTGGGCGTTACGTTATTTAACTCGTTAATCTACTATGCGGGTCAAACTAGTAGTGCTATTAACCTTTCTTTGATTGCTATTACCTTTCCTATCTTTGTGCTGCTTTTATCAAAAATATTTTTGGCGGAAGTGATTGGTTGGAATAAGCTTGCTGGCATTGTATTAGTGGCGGCTGGAATTCTATTGTTGATTAGTAAGGGTGAGCTGTCTGTATTAGCTGAATTAACTTTTGTAGAAGGAGACCTTTGGATGCTGATGGCTTCTTTTATCTTTGCAATATACTCCATGTTATTGAAACAAAGGCCCGCTGGGATTACTGTGCCAGCCTTTCAGCTTGCCAGCTTTATCGTTGGTCTTGTATTTTTATTACCATTTTTTCTAATAGAGCTTTATCTGATACCCGCTAAAAGCATTGAAAGTTCAACGGTAATGAGCATTTTATATGTGGGGGTTTTTGCATCTTTGTTTGCATTTATTCTCTGGAATAAGGCGATTTCCACTATTGGTGCAGTTAATGCCGGAATGGTGTATTACGCAATGCCTATTTTTAGTGGCATGTTAGCGATCATCATTTTGGATGAAGTAGTCACAAGCTTACATTTTTACAGCACCTTATTAGTCTTTTGCGGTATTTTGTTAGCGGTGGTTTACAACCCTAAGAAAAAAAATGTATAGCCGTCAATTCTCTCTGCAGCGGTTTACTGTTTGTAGAGAAATGTGAATTACCTATCTTTAATAATGCTTAAATCGTTATAATTGCGTCTTAGTTGGAAAAATCCAAACTCATTTTATAGTGAAATTATCGTATGCAACTACAAACAATCGACAAGGCGCTTTATCGAAAGCGCCTTAATATCGTGTTAATTACAAGTATCGCGGTATTGCTGGTTATTTCTTTGAGTGTCTCGAATATTCTAATTGCTTTATTTGGCAGTGGTATTGAAGGTGATAATTTTTGGTGGAATGTCTTGGGTGTTGTTGCTGGAGCGGCGGTTGTAGTGAGTGCGTTCAAAGTAATGGCTAATAAGCCGTTTATGGCTGAGATAAATTATGTTCGTAGCTTAAAGAGAGAAATGAACCGTATTTATCGCAGTTCTAAAAAGTTGAATATAGCGCTTGAGGCAAACGACAAAAACGCGATTATTATCAGTTATTTTAATCTTCAGGCTTCTAAGCAGGTTTATCAGCTGGATAACAATACGCTAACGATGGAAGAATTAAGTGAAAAAATAAGACTGCTTGATGAAAAAATTGAAACTTTAGGCTTGAGTATTTCGGTATACGATTATCAGCCCAATCTTGTTAAGCAGTTAGGTTAAAACCCAAAAGGGTAGTTTTTTTGTTATGAGTCTTCGTTTCTCTTGGTGAAAACTATCGCTTAGGCATTGGAGCTTAAGAGTCGTTTGGCAGATAATTAATAATAAATATTCTAAAGCGTAAAATTGGCCTGACAGTTAATTAAAAATACGCTTTACTATTGATTGAATTTTATCTGATAGAAAGTGACTGCAAGGGAATGTAATGAACTCAGAAAAGCCTCAAGCTTCAGGCCAGATGATGGCGCATCCGTTATTGATCTCCGATCTAATAGAGTATGCCGCTTGTCATCATGGGCAGCAAAAAATAATTAGCAATCGTTTAGAGGGTGATTTGCACAGTTACTCTTACCGCGACGCCTTGGTTCGATGTAAGAAGCTCGCCAATGCGTTATTAGCTTTGGGGGTTGAAGAAGGCGATCGAATTGGTACTTTGGCGTGGAATGGATACCGCCACTTTGAGTGTTACTACGGCATATCTGGAATCGGTGCGATTTGTCATACCATTAATCCTCGTCTGTATAGCGAACAAATTGAATATATTATTCAGCATGCTGAAGATAGCTATCTTTTGGTCGATGCGTGTTTCATTCCTTTATTAGAACCCATTGCTGATCGATTAGCCTCGGTTAAAGGCATTATTGTATTAATTGATGCCGACCAAATGCCGACGAGTTCATTAAATAATCTTATTAATTATGAAGCGTTACTTGCGAAGCAAGATGATCAGCTAGTATGGCCAGATCTAGATGCTGATAGCGCAGCGTGTCTTTGCTATACCTCTGGAACAACGGGTCATCCTAAAGGGGTTTTGTATTCTCATCGCTCAACCGTCATGCATGCTTTTGCAAGTCGAAACCCGGATGCACTGAATATATCTTCCGATAGTGTCGTTATGCCAGTTGTTCCTATGTATCACGTTTGTGCGTGGGGTGTGCCTTATATTGCACCTATGTCAGGTGCTACCTTGGTATTGCCTGGACAGGGCATGGCAGGGAAAGATCTGTATCGTTTAATTGATTACGCCAAAGTAGATTTAATGCTTGGGGTGCCAACCGTTTGGTTGGGCTTGATTGAGTATTTAAAAGAGCATCAGTTGACGATTCCTTCGGTAAAAACGGTGGGTGTTGGTGGGGCTGCTTCTCCTCGAGTATTGGTGGAAGCGCTTGATAAAGATTACGGCATTTATTTATTACCCATTTGGGGCATGACAGAAACCAGTCCGTTGGCGACGCTTGGGGCAAAGAGAAAGTCGATGGCAGATATGACGGATGATCAACGCTATCATGTTCAGACATCGGCAGGTAAGCCCATGCTAGGCATCGACATAGAAATATTTGATGAAGAGACAAATCTGCCTTTAAAGCATGACGGTCAAGCTCGTGGATTGCTAAGAGTTCGCGGACCCTGGGTTTTAAGTAGCTATTACAAGGCAGATAAGTCCGATTCTTTTATTGAAGATCAGCAAGGAAGAATTTGGTTTGATACTGGAGATATTGCGACCATTGATGAAGATAGCTATTTAAGGATTGTTGATCGCGCGAAAGATGTGGTGAAATCTGGTGGAGAGTGGATCAGTTCTATTGATTTAGAAAATGCGGCGCAAGGTTGCAAGGGTGTTACAGAAGCCTGTGTTATTGGTGTTAAGCATTTAAAGTGGGATGAAAGGCCGCTGCTATTTATTGTGGCGCAAGATGGAAATTTAAAAAAAGAAACGATCTATGATTTCTTGGCTGATAAAGTCGCGAAATGGTGGCTGCCTGACGATATTATTTTTGTAGATCAGCTTCCTCATACTGCGACTGGGAAATTACAAAAGCGGACGTTAAGAGATGAGTACTGGCACTATTTAATGGATTAAAGCATCGAATTGATTTGGGAGTTAATTATTAAAAGTTAGTATTAACGGCATATAAAAAATAATTCTCGTTAATACTAATGTTTTTTGAATTGTGATGGTGCTAATCTTTTTTACTTCCCCTTAATTTTTTAGAGTGCTCCTTGATGAAGTCTTTAATCATAGGTGCAATAATCTCGCGATATTTTCGGCCATTGAAAATACCGTAATGACCCACTCCAGGTTGTTCATAGTGTTTCTTTTTATTCGTCGCTAGATTACTGCATAGGTCCAGCGCGACGGATGTTTGACCACAACCGGTAATGTCATCATTTTCTCCTTCGATGGTCAATAGTGCCGTTTTCGTTACCGAGCCTAAGTCAATTTTTTTACCACGGTATTCTATAGTGCCTTTTGGTAATTGATGCTCAAGAAAAACTTTTCGAATGGTGTCTAGGTAATAATCCGCGGGCATATCCATAACGGCAAGGTATTCGTTATAAAACAATCTATGATCTTCAGCACTATCACCATCACCTGCAACTAGGTCATTAAAAAACTTAACGTGTTTATTAACATGATTGTCCATGTTCATGCTGAGAAAGGCAGAGAGTTGAATGAAACCTGGGTAAACCTTTTGTCCTTGTCCTGAAAAATTAGCAGGTACGGTACAAATAACATTTTTATCAAACCATTCTAAATCTTTACCGCCAGCGTAATCATTGACGTCGGTAGGGCTAATGCGCGCATCAACTGGACCGCCCATAAGGGTGAGAGATTTAGGTATATTGTTATCGTTTTCTTGATGCATAACTGAAAGTGCAACCATCGCAGGAACGCAAGGCTGGCAAACTGCAATTACATGAGTATCAGGACCTAAGAACGTAATGAACTCAATTAAGTACGTCACGTAATCATCAAAACTAAAGCTTCCAGCACTGAGTGGAACATCACGAGCATTGCGCCAATCGGTAATGTAGGTTTCATGGTCAGGTAAAAATTCTTTTACGGTCGAGCGCAGTAAAGTTGCAAAGTGACCTGACATTGGCGCGATTAGTAGTACCTTGGTTTGCTGTGGTTGAGGCTTATCGCGCTTAAAGTGCAAAAGATTGCAGTAAGGTTTATGGAATACGACATTCTGACTAATAGGTACTTTTTTATTATTAATCGTAGTGCTGTTTAAGCCCCATTCTGGTTCTTCGTAATCGGTGGTTAAGCGTTCAAATAATTCAATTGAAGCCGAGGCGGTACGAAAATAAAAGTGATCAGCAAAGGGGTTGATAGGATGAGACATTAATTGTCGGGTGATATTCGCCACGTCATGCCAAGGGCTAACCATCTTCATATATTGCGCGTTTAATTTATACAGCATCTTTAGCTCACCTGTTTAGTCCTTAGCTATGTATTAATTAGAGCATAGTTAGGCGGTAAGCGTTTGTTATTAGTTAAAAATACCAAGTGAGAATAAGGCATTAGGTTTAGATTTAACCTAAGTGCCTTTCTGTCTTTTGCGTAACTTTATATTAGCTTTTTTTTACTAAGTTATCTTTTCGCAAGACACAGTAGGTGAATAAAGACGCAGTCATAAACATAAATACGCTATAGATACTGGGGGCTATCGACATAGCGCTACTTTCTAATATACCTGAAGTAATTAGCAAGGCGAGCGTTCCGTTTTGCAGGCCTACTTCAATCGTTATTGTTCGAGATTGAGCTTCTTGGTGAAGTAAGAAGCGGCCAGCAAAGTAGCCGAGAGTCATGGTCGTTAGGTTTAAAATAATAACCGCTGGGCCTGTTGCGATGGCAAAGTCGATCAGCTTCTCACCTAAATTAATACAAATGCTAATGATGATAAAAGCCAGTACCGCCATAGAGAACCCGCTAACGTAAGTTTCAGAGCGTTTGGCTAAGTTTGACCATTTGGCGCGAATGCCCATACCTATTAATACGGGAATAACAGTCACTGCCATTAACTTAATCCAAGTGCTAATAATGGGCAGCTCAAATTGCTCACCTTCAATGCCATAAAAATTAATGGCCCAAGCGGCTAATAAAGGAATAGTAAAAGGGGTGATGAAGCCAATCACAGAGGTTAATGATACCGATAAGCTGACATCCGCTTTGGCTAGGTAGCTATAGAGGTTTGAGGTTGCCCCACCTGGACATAATGAAAGTATGAATAAGCCAATCGCGAGCTCGCCTTCTAGTCCTGTTAATGCAATAACCGCAATGGCGATTAATGGCAAAAGTAGCATTTGGCAGGTAGCGCCGACTAAGAATGCTTTGGGCTGTTGAAATACACGCTTAAAATCGGTGGGGACCAAGCTTAAGCCAACCCCTGTCATGATCAGGATAATCGCTATGGGCAGAGCTACTTGAGTAAGGGTTTGAAACATCGATCAGATCCTGTTTATTGTTATTATAGTTACTATTTAGTGGGCCAGATTACCTCGGGCCAGTGGGGTCTGCAAGCTATTGGATTTACTAATAAATTAGTGTAGAATGCGCGACCCATGAATTTTCATGGGTCAAACAATTACGGTAGGCAATATTAACACCTACCCACAGATAAACGATCGGAGCGAAACACTTTATGGTAGTTATCCGTTTAAGCCGTAGCGGCTCAAAAAAACGTCCTTTTTATCACCTTTCTGTTGCAGACGAACGTAACCCACGTGACGGTCGATTTATCGAGCGTGTAGGTTTCTTCAACCCTGTAGCCAGAGGTTCTGAAGAAGCTTTGCGTGTTGACGCTGAACGCGTTGAATACTGGATGAGCAAAGGCGCACAGCCTTCTGCCCGTGTTGCTAAGTTATTAAAAGATAACGCTAAAGCACAAGCGTAATCTTGCTTTCACCGGGGAATATCATGGCATCACAGCAATCAAAACTGATTAGCGATTCTGACGTAACAATTGTCGGGAAGGTGACGACCGCATTTGGTATTAAGGGTTGGGTAAAAGTGCATTCTTTTACCGATCCTATGAAAGGCATTCTTGATTATAAAAACTGGTACCTGAAGGTTAAAGGTCAGTGGCAGTCTTATAAAGTGATAGAGGCCAAACCCCAAGGTAAAGGCATAGTTGCAAAGTTTGACGGTATAGACGACCGTGATTTGGCCTTGGCATTAAGCCAAGTAGAGATCTCAGTCCTATCCTCTGACTTGCCACAACTAGCAGAAGACGAATTTTATTGGTCTCAGCTTGTTGGTTTGATCGTCGTTAATAAAAACGGCGAGTTGTTAGGTAAAATCGATCATTTATTCAACTCTGGCGCGCCTCACGATGTGATGAGTGTGAAGGGATATGAAGGCAGTCTTGACCAGCAAGAACGCTTGATTCCTTATGTTGATGCAGTGATTGGCAAGATTGACCTGGATGCTGGTGAAATGCAGGTTGATTGGGAAGCAGACTTTTAATTAAGCCTGTTTGTGTGGTGAAACCATGTGGTTTGGAGTGATAACACTGTTTCCTGAAATGATTCAACCTATGACCCAATTGGGTGTGATAGGTCGATCAGTGAGACAAGGTTTATTGAGTTTAAGTATCTGGAACCCTAGAGACTTTACTCATGATAAGCACCAAACAGTGGATGATCGTCCATACGGTGGTGGCCCAGGCATGTTGATGAAAATTCAACCGTTACGGGACGCGATCAATGCCGCTAAAGAAGCAGCCGGTGTTGTTGAGGGAGATGATGTGAAAGTTATTTACATGTCACCTCAGGGACGCAAGCTGGATCAAGCAGGAGTCGTTGAATTGGCTCAGCATGACAAACTTATTTTAGTCGCAGGACGATACGAAGGCATCGATGAACGTTTAATCGAGGCCGAAATTGACGAAGAGTGGTCTATCGGCGATTTCGTACTCAGTGGTGGTGAATTACCCGCCATGACGTTATTAGATGCAGTAAGTAGACAAGTAGCGGGAGTTTTGGGGCACGAATTATCGGCCGTACAAGATTCCTTTGCGGATGGTTTACTCGACTGCCCACATTATACTCGCCCGGAAGAATTTGAAGGGCAAGAAGTACCCAGCGTTTTGTTGAGTGGCAATCATAAGCTGATTCAACAATGGCGCCTGAAACAGTCCTTAGGACGTACTTGGCAACGACGACCAGACCTATTAGACAAGCTAGACTTAAACAACGAACAAGTTTCGTTATTAGAAGATTTTAAGCGTGAGTCAGAAGATTCTCACGATTATTAGGGAGCGAGCAATGAGCAATAGAAACGTAATCATTCAGCAAATTGAAGTAGAACAGCTTAAGAAAGATGTGCCAGATTTTGGCCCAGGTGATACTTTAGTCGTTCAAGTTAAAGTTATTGAAGGCACTCGTGAGCGTCTACAGGCGTTCGAAGGTGTTGTAATTGGTAAGCGTAACCGCGGTGTTAACTCTGCGTTTACAGTACGTAAAATTTCCCATGGTGTGGGCGTTGAGCGTAGCTTCCAAACTCACAGCCGTTTAATCGATTCTATCGAAGTTAAACGTCGCGGTGATGTACGTCAGGCTAAACTTTACTACCTACGCGAGCGTAGCGGTAAGTCTGCACGTATTAAAGAGAAGTTGGGTAAAAAAGCATAATTCTTTTAACAAGAATGATGTGATTTTAACCAAATCTAAAAGAACGGGCCTAGTGCCCGTTTTTTTATGCCTGAAATTATGTACACTAGCAGGAACTTATTGAGAGCCTTGTTCTCAAAGCATTAACACAATTTCATCTGTAAAAAACAGCGCGGAGATAGAATGAGAATATTAGCGACCCTGTTGGCCGTTTTTGCGGTAGCGACAACGAGTTATGCAGCCGAAGTGCCTCAGCCTGCTGTTGATGCCGCTGAGCAGAACAAACAATTAAGTCTAAGAGTAGAAGCCCAGATTTCTCAATCATTTGGCCAGCCGGTTAAAGTCAAAGAAGTGATGAGTTTGGCGAATAAGCAAATTATTGAAGCGGTATTAGCGGATGGATCCCTCGTTCACTTGACCCCTGATCTGACTCACATGGTATACCGTGGTGAGCTTTATGAATTATTACCGCTGAAGCCTAATAATATTACTAAAAATCGTAATAATATTAAGCGTGAAGGTTTAATGGCGGCATTGGACGATAAAGATTTAGTGATCTTTAAAGCCAAGGGCGAAGAAAAAACAGTCATCAACGTATTTACTGATATCGACTGTGGCTATTGCCGTAAGTTACATAACGAAGTGGCTCGCTTAAATGATTTAGGTATTACCGTACGTTACCTTGCTTATCCTCGTGCTGGCGTAACTGATCGTCGTACAGGCCAACTAACGAGTTCGTTCAAAAAAATTAAATCCGTATGGTGTGACGAGAATCGTGCTGAAGCAATGACCGCGGCTAAGAAGAATCGTACGATCAAAGACAATCTAGATTGTGATGCGCCTATTGCTGAGCACATCGCTCTTGGTTATGAAGTAGGTGTCAGTGGAACGCCTGCGATTGTTTTGCAAGATGGTCGCTTCATTGGTGGTTACATGGCTGCTGATGAGTTAGCAAAGACAATTGGTTTGAATTAATACTTAATCAGTTTAAGTTCGACTAAATACATTAAAGGAGCCTATGGCTCCTTTTTTTTTGTTTGTTATGCACAAGACAAATATCTGTCGTCAAAAAGATAGCGAAAACGGTGTGCTATCTTCTACCTACATGATAAATATAAGAATTATTGTTTAATTGAGCGGATAATAAAATATTCTGTATTGAGCTGATGGATGATTTTTTGCAATAAAATAGTATAGAAGTGAAGTTTATCCACAGAGAGCTCTATTATTTAGGGATAATAAAGTGTGAGTGCTTACTTATCCCCAATGACCTTATATTGCTTCATTCTTATTACTCTCTCAATTTTACTTTTGACAATCGCCTCAATAGCTCTATACACGATGAATATTTCGTTAAAAAACACTTGACAGAAGTTCATGAAATTATTTTTTTGGCTTTTATTCACAATTTAAAAATGACGGGGTAATAAAATGATAATTCTAATAAAATATTGATATAACATTATTGACACTCATAAGTCATTGATAAGTAAGAAGATTTTATGTTGGTTAAAAAACGATCAATCTAACAAGGAGGCAGATAACACGGGCTCCTGAGTCGCTTTTAAAGAGACTGTCCACCAAGTTATCCACAGAATCTGTGGGTAAGCAATTAAGGCCAGTAAGCATGCGGGTTTATTAGGTGTTGTTATTATTTTAACGATTGCTGATAAAAGTATATTTTAAATCAGTCAAAAAATTTTGAGAGAAAGTTGTCGTAATTTTCTTGTTACTAACAAGCCAACTTTTTATTTACTGATGAATTTGCCAGTATCGTTAAGATGTCATGAAATTGTCACTTTATATATAAGAGATTGAAAAATAAGGATTTTTTGGTTGTGCGAAAAACCGTCAATCTGTTCTTGCGCCAGCATTCATGCAGGCTGGCAACACTTATAAAAAACTTATGCATAAACTTATCCACAGAAAATGTGAGTAAGTTCTTTTATTCCTATCTTCATTCACGCTAAGCTATTAAGTATAAAGAGTCATTCTGTGAATAATGAGAGTGAATATAATTGAAAACGCTTTAATTAGAGGCCTATATGTCGGCAATAGCTCGATTTAAAAATAAAGCAGTAAAAGCTTTGCTTTTTGTGGTGGGTTGTCTGAGCGTGGTTTTAGGAGTGATCGGCATATTCTTGCCTGTTATGCCAACGACGCCCTTTTTATTATTAGCCGCCGCGTGTTTCATGCGCACTTCGCCTAGATTTTATAATTGGCTTGTGGGGCACCCTCGTCTAGGCAAGTATTTAGTCTATTACTTGGAAGGCAAGGGTATTCCATTAAAAGCGAAGGTATACACCATTGCCTTGATGGCGATTAGTATGAGCTTTACGACGTATTTCGTGCCGTTTACTGCGGTAAAGATTCTTCTTCCTCTGGTGGGGGTTCTGGTAGCTCTCTACATTGTCCGTCAGCCAACACTCGATCTGTCGCTTGAAGTAAAGGACTAGGCAGGCTGTTGAGCCAATCAAAGCGTGATAACAAACCTTTCATGGGGCTATCCAAGCCCGCATAAAGATTAACTCTTTCGCCGCTATAAGGGTGCTCAAAACTCAATTGCCATGCGTGCAATAACAAACGCCCAGCATCGAAGTGATCGCGAAAGTATCGGCTATGACGACCTTTGCCATAACGTGCATCTCCGATAATTGGGTGGCTCAAATGCTTAAGGTGACGGCGAATTTGATGCTTACGCCCGGTTTTCGGCATAACTTCTACTAGGGAGTAACGAGATTGTGGGTATTTATCAATCTTGACATCGACTTCTACCGTCGCTAATAATTTGAAATCTGTAATGGCTTCTTGAGCAGGCTTTATACGCTCGTGTTTGGCATGTTTGTCGACGGGTGGCACCATGGCGTAGTCTAGGTGCAGTTCTTCAGGCATATAACCGCGAGTGACGGCTAGATAGCGTTTTTCTACATCACGCTGGCGCCACTGCTCGACCATTAAACTGGCGGTCTCTGAATTTAAGGCAAATAATAAAACACCTGAAGTCGGTTTATCTAACCGATGCACGGGATACACTCGTTGGCCTAATTGATTACGTAATAACTGCAATGCAAATAAGGTTTCATAGCGATCAATTTCGCTGCGGTGAACCAATAGGCCTGACGGTTTGTTAATAGCGACTAGATTTTCATCTAGATATAAAATTTCCAGTTTCATTTGGCATCTAAATACATAAGAATGGTAAAAAAATTATAACAAGTTTTAGCGTTCGGTTTTGGGTAGAAGCCGTCTTTAGTAAAATTAAATGAATTATTAGATTATTATGCTGACACAGTGAAAGTGAAGATAACCCGCATTATGTTTAATCAACTAAACTGATTCATAATCAATCGAATGAAGTGGCATGAGGATAAAGCAATATGAAATGCGTCTATGAAGCGTCTGATGTATTAGAAGCTCATGTAATTCAAGGTTTGTTAGAGCAGCACCGGATCAGCTCTTTTATTGAAGGGGAAAATCTTATTGGGGCTGTAGGTGGACTGCCTGCAAGCTATCTAGTCCGTATTTTAGTTAATGATGATGACTTAATTAAAGGGATCTCTTTGATGCGCGATTATGATTCGACCAACGAGTCCTTAAATGAAGAAGGCTCCATCACTCAAGGTATTATTCCAAGGAATGGAAATACATTGTTGGTGGCAACGGTAATCATCATTCTTATGATTTCGATGGAAGCATTTCGCTACTTTTAAAAAAATGCCTCCTAGCGATAAAGACTAATCGTCACCTGGCATGGCGATAAAGTCGGTGGTGCCATAATTGACGCCAAGCTGACTTAATAATGCGCTAATTTGGCCCCTATGATGGGTTTGGTGATTGAATAAATGCTGCATTACATCAGGCAATGGTTTAACCCGTAACGCTTCTTGGCTATTGAAATATTGCAGTCTATCTTCACAATCGCTTTCACGTAAAAAATCACACCACTGAATGATTAATTCATCCAATTGCTGGCGTGCTTTGGCCAGTTCCGCCAAGTTTTTATATAAAATTTGATCGAGCTGGGTAGGTAGTGGCCAGTTATCTATTTTGTCATCGAGAATTGGAAATATTTTGGCGAGGCGGTTGAGCCATAAAAGGTCCCCTACCATAATATGATTCCAGCTCCCTGTAAGGGAGTGAAAGAACACGCCTTGGTCTTTATTTTGATCGGCTACTGGCAGGCTTAAACTGGCTTCCAGTAAGGATTGATTGATCCAAGCATTGTAACGGGCATGACGGCGGTAGTGATCAGACCATTGCATGTGAAACTCCTTCAAATAAACGCTTATCTTATCTATTATGCTAAGCCCATTATCGTGAAAGTGCTATGCATAAATATTCGCATGAATTAATAAGTATTAAAGCCTATTATATGAGCGATAACGTCGCGATCTTAAATTGTAAGACCCATCTCCATATAGGGAAATTAGATGCGTATTTTAGCCATATTAAGTGTCTGTATTTTACAGGTTATGAGTATGCCGATTAGCCAAGCCAATTTTGCTGCTTGGGATAAGCCGATTGCAGAAAATGCAGCCACTCAATGGCGGGTAAAAGAAAGTGAGCACTTCGCCATTACCTATCCTGAAAGTAATGTGCTTATGGCAGATAAAGCGCTCAATATTGCCGAACGAGTTCACTTAGAATTAGTCCCATTTTTTGGCCAAGCGCCAGAGCAAAAAACTCAGATGGCGTTGGTTGATGACTTTGATTTTTCCAATGGCTGGGCTACTTTTTTTCCTTATGCACAAATTCGATTATTCAGTAGTCCACCGGACAGTGTTGAGGGTTTAGAAGTAAATGATGATTGGCTGCATACTCTGATTCGCCATGAATATGTTCACGTATTACATCAGCAAATGGCTCGGGGTTTACCGAAAGCCATGAGGGATGTATTTGGCAATATTGTTTTAGCTTTTCCGCATTCAATGACACCTTCTTTTATGCTTGAAGGCTTAGCGACGTATTTGGAAACCAATAACGAACTTGGCTATGGCCGCTTACAAGGTTCTTTTTATCGCATGCAGATGCGCACCGAAGTCGCCGCTGATCGTTTAAAAACGTTAGGGGATGTTGCTGTGCCTCTTAGAGAATTACCTTTAGGCATGCATTATTTATACGGCAGTTATTTTTATCAGTTTCTTGCTGAAACATACGGCGAGAAAGAAATTCAACACTATCTACAAAAATACAGTGGGGAAGGTATACCCGCGGTCATGCAAAATCATTCTATGTCATCCGTTATAGGAAAGGATTTTGATCAGCTCTGGGAAGATTACCACCAGTGGTTGAATACTACGTTCGCCGATCAGATTAAATTACTGGAAAATTCAACGGCACAAGGGGACGTATTAGAGATTGAAAATGATCGACAAGGACTTTTTAAAGATGTGAGTAATAGCCAGGGTGAGCGTTTTTATTTTATTGACAATAATGGTGAGGACAATCCTAAGCTAACGATGTATCGCGATGGAAAATTTGCAGCATTGATCGACATTAATAATGTATTAGCCGTGGATGTAAATGAACAAAATGATGTAGTTGCAAGTCGTATCATCACTTGGGCTGATGGCCGCAGTTGGGCAGATCTTTTTTTGTTAACGGAGGGCCGTGCGGAAAAAGACTGGCAAACATTGACTCATAAATCGCGTTTAAGAAATGTTCGATGGTTAGATAGTGATAGAATGATCGCCAGTCGAAAAGTGAAGGGTATCAGTGAATTTGTACTGCTCAACAAACAAGGGGATCTTCAAAGTTTATGGCACGGAGAAGATGAAACCACAGTTGTTGGTGATTTTGATGTGTCTCCCAAAGGCGATTATCTTGTTGTCGCGGTTAAACGTGCTTTGCAGGGCTGGAATTTAGAACGTATTGATTTAGTAAAAACCGAGCCAGCTGATGATGCTATCGCGTTTTATTCTATAAAACAGTGGGCGCAAATTACAAATACTAAGGCTATAGAAAATAGTCCACAAATATTGGCCGATGGGCGAATATTATTCAGTGCGGATTATGACGGTATTTATAATATCTTTATATTAAATCAACAAAGTGAAAAGCTAATTCAGCTTACCAACATGCTGACGGGGGCATTTGAGCCTAAGTTGATCAGCAATGCAGAAAACCAGAGAAAATCACAGATTATTTTTCAAGCTTATACCGCTGATGGTTTTGAATTTAGAAGTATTGAATTAGATGATGCTGCCGACCTATCTGAATTTTCTTTAGCCGACAAACAAGGGCAATATAATTATCCAAAACCTTTCTCTTTAAATGTTGAAAAATCGACGTCAGAGGCTTATAGCCCTTGGTCAAGTTTAAAGCCTAGTTGGTGGTTCCCTTTTTACAGTGCGACTCCAGAAGCGACTCAGGTAGGGCTCACAACCGGAGGCAGCGATGTCTTGGCAAGGCACAACTATTCATTATCGTTGGGTATTGATTGGGAAAATGAGCTGGGTGATATCAGTGTGCAGTATGGTTATGACAACCGTTATCAAATTAATTTTCAACGCAGCCACGATTATGTTGATGTCTTTGATGATCGAAAACCAGAATACATCGTTGAACAAGACCGTTGGATTTTCGCTCGAAATTATATTGCGAATGCTTATGAAGATCAATTATCTCTCAATGCGGCTATTGTCGTTGAGCGAGAAGGTACGGTGGCCCGTGATGATCTCTTTTCCGTTTCATGCCTTGATGCTAATGTTAAACGACATAAAACCTGTGAAAAAACGTTAGCAGGTTTGGGGCTGAAATTTGATAGTCGTGAAGGTTATTTAAATAGCCCTGGGTTTTCTGCTGGTCGGTATTTTGATTTGGTTTATGAAAGCAATGATGTGTTAGTAGGACTGTCTGATAGTGACTATAGCGGCGGGATACTTCAAGGTCAGTGGCAAGAAATTTTTGACTTACCAGGAAAGCGCTCTCTTTCATTTCAAGTGATTGCTGCTCAGGCTGACAAAAATAATGAAGCGCTGACAGTCGGTGGCGATAACCGTTCAGCAGAGCTGGGTTTGTTCGGTCGTGATGATTTCGCTCTAAGAGGCTACGCATCGTCAGTTCAAGGTGGCCATAATATGAACGTGAATCGCATTAACTACAGCCAGTGGTTAGCAAGGATCGATAAGGGCTGGGGAATTTGGCCTATCGGCGCTGGAGATTTATCGGCAAATATCTATGTGGATTATGGCAGCGCTTGGCAACGTGGGAATTCGCCCGAATATTTAACCGGTGTCGGGATTGATATTAATATAGAGGTAGTGGCATTTTATAATCTGATGATGCCAATACGTTTCAGTCTCGCTCGCGGGTTGGATGATGAGCTGGGCGGTAATAGAGCGAGTATCGGGATAAGTTTGCCCTATTAGATTTTTATCAAATATAAATAGATCAACCACAGTGGTTTTCCTCTGTGGTTGTCATTTCTCTCTACTTTTTTAGTCCTTTCTTTGCTGCTCAAGCATTTCTTTCAACGAACGAATTTCTTTTGCCAGGTCATCCATAGAAATCTTGCCGTCAGCTTCATCTTGAGCTGCACGTTCTTTTGCATGCTCATCTTCCAGTACATTCACGACAATGCCTATCACCATGTTTAAAAAAGCAAAGGCTGTTAAGAAGATAAACGTGAGATAAAAAATCCAACTTAGTGGATAAACATCCATTGTTTCGTACATTATATCGGTCCAGTCTTCGAACGTCATAACACGGAATAAAGTAAGCAATGAAATCGAAATATCGCCCCAAAGCACAGGATTAATTTTAGCAAAGAAGGTCGCTCCTACTGCGGCATATATATAAAAAATAATAAACATCAATAGCAGTACGTAGCCTAATTGTGGCATGGCTCGAAGCAGTGAATTCAGCAGCATTCGCAGTTCTGGAATAATAGAAACCATACGCAGTACTCGGAATATTCGCACTAAGCGTCCGACTAAGGCCATCTCGCTGTCTTCAATAGGAATCAGACTGACAATAACAATTAAGGTGTCGAATATGTTCCAACCACTATGAAAGAAACGTTTTTTATTTTCTTCAGCAATAAATCGAATAGTGATTTCAAATAAAAATATAAGCGTAATTGCAAGATCAAGCCATTTAACTAGCTGCATCACGCTATCGGGTATTGGATAGGTTTTAGCACCAATCAAGAGCGCTGATAAAATAATGATACTGACAACAAAGAGCTCAAATATTTTATTATTACGTAAGCGTAAAGAAGCATTTTGGATTTGGACAATCGTCATGATGTTATGTACTTGAAGAGAGTATTGATTGGATTACAGGATAGGTTAAAATAAAACAACCAACCATCTGAATGATCGATTGTTTAACGTCATTTATTGCTTTTTCAAATATGCACTGACTAAAACAATGCGTGTACCGTTAACTCTACCTTCAACATGAAGTGGGTTATCGGTAAGTGAGATATTTTTCACCATGGTGCCACGTTTGGCTGTGAAGTTGGCGCCTTTCACAACTAAATCTTTAATTAAGGTCACGCTATCGCCGGCCACGAGTGGTGCGCCGTTGCTATCTCGGGTTGTTTCCGCGCTGAAGTCAACCATGCCGGCTTCTGCCCACTTCTGCACGTCTTCTTCAAAGTACATCATATCGACTAAATCTTGAGCCCAGTCTTCGCCTTTCGCTTTTAAGGTCTTAAGCTGTCGCCATGCCATGACTTGTACAGGAAGCTCTTGGCTCCACATACTGTCGTTTAAGCAGCGCCAGTGGTTGCCATCGATTGTATCTGGGTTATTGATTTGATCAGTACAGGTTGGGCAAAGCATAACACTTTGCTCAACGCTGCCATCGCTAGGAGCGACCTCAAATTTAGCAACAGGCGCATCAGCTGCACATAATTCACACTTGGAACCACATCGAGCTAGTAGGGTATTTTCAGTAGTCATTATTAAAGCCTCAAAATTTAGGGGGGTATTATGCCAGCAGTTTGCAAGGAGTTGAACCAAGATAGAGGAATGATTGGGGAAATAGATGGAGAGTAAGGATTGAGAGCAAAAGAGCCTTTACCTGAAACATTCAGTTAAAGGCTCTTTTAGATTTAGCACATTGATGTTTATTGGCTATCGATGGGGCTTTTTATATCGCTGTTATCAATGGCTAGTGTGGATTCTGGTGATTTATCCAGAACGGATTCGAATTGCTTTAGACGCTTTCTAACAGACAATAATTCAACAATAATTGTCCACGAATTAACCAAGTATTGAAAAGAATTACTCACCTGACCAAACGCAGTCAGAATCTGTTGCAAAATACCAAAGGTAATTGCGCCAACGGCAATGGTTGGCACTAGCAAGATGAAAACAAAGATATTATCCGCTTGTAAATACAAACTTCTTGCGACATTGAAGTACATATAATGAAAGTACAGACGGAAATAGTTTTTACGAACATTAGAAAAAAGTTCACTCAGTTTAAGAGGTTGAGCCCTGTTTTCATTATCTTCTCCATACACCAACTCTTTGCGGAATGCGGCTTCGACTTTTTGATTATTAAATTGCAGCCCTGGTAGTTTGATCCCTACTATCGCTAATATGCCGGTGCCAAAAATTGACCAGAACAGCGCGGCGTAGAATAAGGGATGTGCAATTTGTCCGACAATAGGCAACTCCGATACATATTCCGATAGCACCCAAAGAACCGGTAAGAAGGCAAATAATGTCATAACCGCTTCGATTAATGAGACCCCTAGATCTTCCATAATAGTCGCGAAACGCATGGTATCTTCTTGAATGCGTTGTGATGCCCCTTCAACCTTACGTAATTGCTTCCAGTTTTGCGTGTAGTATTCATTCATGGCCGTACGCCAGCGAAAGATAAAGTGACTCACTAAAAACTTAGTTGCGACATAGATAAAAATAGCTAAAAAAGCAATCTCAGCAAAGAGCATCAATAAATCAAATAGCTGACTTGTTGCTGAGCTCAAAGCCTGCTCGGTGACGACCTTTTCAGCAGCGCTTGCATCGATAGGCTTTAGTAATGATTGCACTAAATCAAAAAATGGGCGACGCCAGTTATTAATAGCAACGGATACTTGTACGGAATAATAAGTAGAAAATAAAATAGCGGAAGATCCAACAATAGACCACCACTGCCATTTATGAGGAGAAATTTTAAACCATAAGAAGGCAAAAATTGCCGTGCATAGAAAATAGAAACCGTAGAACAATAAAAAAGAGTTGGTGACGAAGTGTCCTAACCCGATCACGGGTGTGGTATCTGAAATATCGAGGCCAACCAAGCTGGCTATTTGTTCGTTGAATCCATACCAAATAGCAGAAGCGACACCTGCAAAAATTAATACCGACAAGAAAAATAGTCGAGGGTTCGGAAAGAAAGACTTAAACATACGAGTGAATAACCTTATTGTTTACAAGTCAGCCGGGGCTGAGTGCAGATCTAATTATTGTATAGAGAGTAAGAACATCTTCATAAAGTTCATTCTCGCTAGCGCTTGGCTAACGACGTTAAGTTGAACTTCTTGCTCAGTATCTTATCCAGTATTGCCACAGGTAACCAGCGTTTCAATAAGGGCAAACCAAAACTACCATTGCCAATTCGAATCACGGCTTTCGGATTGTTTAATAATTGCTCAACTAAAGTGTCTGCAAATTCTGCCGCGGGGGTTGGGTTATCTTGTGAGGCAGTAGCGCGAGCTTGAATCGCTTCTTTTAACGGTGCATAAAGTGATTGAGGAGTAATGCGTGCTAATACATTGTTTAGAGAGTTATCGCCAAACTTTGATTCAATGGCTCCAGGTTGTACGGTAATTACATCGATACCAAAAGGCGCTAGCTCCATTCTTTGGGCATCAGATAAAGAGTGCAGAGCAGCTTTGGTTGCGCAATAAGCCCCTGAAAAAGGTGTTGTCGTGATCCCTGATACCGAGCCAATGTTTACAACTTGAGCGTTATGTTGTTGGGCGTTTTTGGTCGTCTCCTTTTTCGCTAGCTCTTTTTTCGCCATCAAAAAGGGTAAACAGGCCTTGGTCAATTCCATCGGAGCAAAGACATTCGTTTCAAATTGTGCGCGAAGGTCTTCGAGAGGCATATCTGCCAAGGGGCCCATGGCGGCATAGCCTGCATTATTGATCAGTACATCAAGGTAGTTATTATCTTGTTTAATGTGGGCAATCGCATTATGTATACTGCTTTGGCTGTTAACATCTAAAGTCAGTTTGGTGAGATTAGAATGTTCATCTAAGTCATTTAGGCTGCGAATATTGCGAGCACTGGCATAAACATGAAATCCTTTTGTTAAATATTTTTCACAAAGAGCGCGGCCAATGCCGGATGAACAGCCAGTGATTAAAACAGTTTTCATGATGATGCCTTTTCTTTAGCTGGGGTTTTATCGAACCAAGGCTGGGCTTGTTCCAGTTGGTGAGCGAGTTGTAATAATGTTTTTTCATCGCCCAAAGGGGCTATGAATTGAGAACCTAGAGGCAAACCTGATTCAGTCCAATATAACGGCACTGACATGGCTGGCTGCCCAGTGAGATTTGCAAGCTGAGTAAAGGGAAGTTTTTCTAAATTTTCTAACGCGAGTTTTTTTGTTAAGCCTGACTTTAATAACAGGTTCTGCAAGCCCAAAGCATTAACGACTTTAGTGCCTATTCTGTCGAGTAACCCCAAATCAAATTCGCCGATGCGGACAGGCTCACTGCCTAATGTCGGTGTTAATAGCAAATCATACTCTTGATGCAAAGCATGCATGCTTTGGCTGAAATTATTCCAGCGACGCTTAGCGGTGACAAACTGCTCAGCCGAAATCTTTTTACCGATATAGCCCATTAGTTTGGTTGTATCTTCTACATCTAAATTACTGAAATTACTATTGAGTAGCTTTGCTGCAAATTCTAAGTCTGCTGCGACATGCCCGTAATACATCGTTAAATAACTATCCGTAAGGTCATTCGCATTGATATAAGGATGAACCGCTTCAACAGTATGCCCAAGAGATTCTAAGAGTTTAACGGTATGTTGAACGGATTTTATGGCATCTTCTGTGACAGGGCGGTCAAAAAAAGATTGTACGGTATAAGCAATTTTTAATGGACGAACAGGTTCTTCTAAACAGGTTAAATAACCTGTCTCTTTGCGCACAGGATAGGGTGAACTACCATCAGGCCCTGCAACGACATCTAACATGGCAGCACTATCACGTACCGATCGTGTTAATACATGTTCCGCTGCGGCACCATCCCAATACTCACTAAAGTAAGGCCCTGTTGGGGTGCGGCCACGAGAAGGCTTTAAACCGAACAATCCACAGCAAGCCGCGGGAATACGAATAGAGCCACCGCCATCGCCGCCGGATGCCATAGGGACGATCCCCGCAGCAATAGCAGCACCGGAGCCTCCACTTGAGCCGCCTGGTGTATGGTTCAAATTCCAAGGATTTCGAGTGGGACCAAATGCCTTAGGTTCAGTGACCCCCATTAATCCAAACTCTGGAGTATTCGTTTTGCCAAAAATGACCAGTCCAGAAGACTTATAACGTTTAACCATTTCACTATCACTGGGCGAAATGTTGCCTTTGAAGGCGGCGCTGCCATTGCTCAATGGGGTTCCTTCTAAAGAACCTAATAAATCTTTTAATAAAAAAGGGACGCCTGAAAAAGGTCCTTCCGGTAAACCGTGTTTAATTTGTTGATGCCCAAAGTCGTAGAGCTTCGTAATAATCGCGTTGATGGCTGGGTTTTCTTGTTCAGCTTGAGCGATGGCAGTATCCAATAGCTCACTTGCGCTAATATCTTTGTTTTTAATCAACTGAGCCAAGCCCAGTGCATCATGATTGACGTAATCTTTAAACATCTAAAACCCCGAAATGACGATTCTTATTTTGAATACAGTGTAATTATTATTTAAATGAGATCGCTCGACTTTAGCACAGGGCAGAAATAACCAGAAGGTGTTAATCGTAAGGTGAAAGGACAGTATTATTTAAAATAATGGCAGGATATTAATAAATGAAAATCTAAAAGTTTGATAACTGTAAGCCTTTAAGATCAATGGCTAGAAAAGGAATTTCTTGCTCTCTTATCCATTTTTCGCCTTTTTGTTCTGCGAGCATGGTTAACGTCGCAAGACTGCCTGCAACAAGACATTGTGGAGCAAGAATGGTAACAGAAGCCCAGTGATTGACCGGCCAGCCTGTATTTGCCTTTAGAATATGGCAATAGTGTTGATGCTTTACCTGCATGAAGCGTTCGTAGTTTCCACTGGTGGCCATAGCACCTTGATGCAGTGTGATATGAGAAATAGCTGATTCGGGTTGGGATGGATTTCGTATGCCAATATCCCAACCAGATTTGTCGGCTTTATCACCAATAATTCGAATATCTCCGCCGAGATCAACAAGACCATGTTGTATTCCTAAAGACTGAAAAATCTCCGCCGCTCTGTCCGCCGCATATTCTTTTCCGAAACCTCCAAAATCGATTTCCATGTTTTTTTCAGGCAAAAATATTGTATTTTGATCCCATTGTACTGAGTACCAATTAATTAAAGGTAAAAGCTGTTGAATCGTTTTTTCGTCGGGAAGACTGTTTGATTTGAAATTCCATACGCGCCGTAGAATGCCAGACGTTATATCAAAATTTCCATCGCTTTGTTGATAGCAGAGATCAGCATAATTTAATAAACCCGCTGTTTCAGCATCAATGGTCGTACTTTTAATTCCGGCATTTTTATTGATCGTTTGTAGCAGGCTTGAATCAAGGTAACGGCTGTACTTTTTCTCGATGCGCTGTACTTCTGCTTGAGCTTTTATACAGGCTTGTTGCATTAACGCGGCTTCTCCTTGTAATAAGAACTGACAAGGAGAAGCCATGGCGGTGAAGTTGTGTTGATGAAAATTCATAAGCTAAGGTTACTAGAATTTATAATCGATACCAGCGGTAAAAGTAGAAAAGTTCACTAGTGCTGGTGTCTCATCGCTATCACGACCAAATAAAGCCATTATTTCACGGCTAGTATACTGCTGCCAATCAAGATGCAACGCCCATTGTTTGAACTTCAGCTCGCTGTTGAGACCAATGGTAATCGCCCCGTAACTGGATAATCGATAATCGCTGGAATTAAGAAGATCATCGGTAGGGTTTTGTTCTAAAGAATAAAAATTTGCTTTCGTTTGAGTGTAATAACGCACGAGGGGGGTTGCAATTAAACGCGTTTTTCCCAGATTGAATGACTGTGCCCATTTGACATCTAACGTATGCGATTCAATTCCCCAATCATCGTAATAATAACGATAACTGGAATGAAGTGCTGCACCATCGAGTACGTTAGAAAACTGCTTATGCTGCACAGAAAAAGTGACTTGATCACGACTACCTGGGCGTCTGTCTTCAAACTTATAAGGATCTGATAAATATCCTGTTAGCTGTGTATAACTAATTCCTGCTTGGAAGCTACTGTACTTATCAATAATCTGATTAATACCTTCGTATACCGAAAAGCTGCGTTTTTTACGGCCATCTGCCTCGGTACGCGATGCTGAAATTCTGGCATCCGTTGGTGATAACTTGTCATTACTAACTGATAAAGAACCAATTAATGTTGTGTGTTTATCGAATATTTCGAGAGTACCATCTAATCCTAGAGCTATAGATTCATAGTCATTCTCTTTCGACAGAGCGACTAAGCCACCAGCGGTTCCATGAGCAAAATATTTTTTTGGAGCAACTTTTATATCGATTCTTTGTTCTTCAATACTTGCACCACTCATGGTTAAAGCACTTTTCCCATTTGCATCTTTATAAGTTTGTGTTGGCGAGGCACCGCTCATTGTTTCGAATTGCAATTCACTGGCTAAATACCATGATTCGTCTAATGGCGTTTGATAGCCAAACTGTTGAACCTCGATTTGATAGCGCCCTAATTCAGGTGTGAAGGTACGTTCTCTAGGGGCATCGGACTCTTGATAGCTGGTATAGCGATAGCTGAAAATTTTATCGGTAGGGGCTACTTCCGCTTGAGCTGGAATGGCCATAGCTGCTGCGGATAATGCGCTGAGAGCTGTTATTTTTTTCATGTATGAGTTCCTTCTCAGTTACAACCGCAGCCGCCGCCAGCGGCTTGACCACCACCCGAAGAACCTTCTTTACTGAAATAAATATGATTGTCGAGAGAGCTGCCTAATGGATCGACAGCCGAGGTCATGATGTCTTTCGATAAATACCCTCGCTGCCAAGGTTTAACCGTACTGCAGCCAGAGGCAAAAATACAGGAGGTGAGGACAGCAAGCAGAATAATTTGATTCATAAGTTATTTTTTGCTCTTTAGCAAAGAAGCAATTTTGGTGCTAAGTGCTTCAGCATCCGTTATTTTAAAACCTTCATGAATCCAGCTTACTTTACCTTGGCGGTCAATTAAATAGGCTGTTGGCATTCCTTTCAGACCATATTCGTCCGGTGTTGTGCCTTCTACATCGCGAGCCGTTGGATAAGCCACAGGAAATTCTTTTAGAAATGCCATAGCCTCATCTTTTTCTTCATCTAAGTTAATCGCAATGACCTCAAAGCCTTGTCTGCGATATTGCTTACGCAATTTGTTTAACTCCGGTAATGATAATCGGCAAGGACCACACCAAGAAGCCCAAAAATCGACATAAACGACTTTGCCACGATAAAACTTAAGTTGAATACTGCCTTCGGTTTCTAAGCGTGGCAACTTAAAATTAGGAGCGGTATCGCCCACATTAATAGCAAAAGCATTGTTAGTGATTAAGGCTAGAAAGAGGCCGCTAAACATGGCCAGAGACTTTAGTTGTTTGCTTATCATCTAATTATATCCTTATGAAAAGATTGAAAAATCATCTACATTTAATGGGAACCCAGCCGTCAGGGCATCATTATGAATCCCTAGCTCTTTACGCAATGCCAGATTGATATGAGCGGGTGTTAATAATTGGCCAAATTCATCAGGCTGTCCCGTTGTTCGGTTTAGCATTTGTGCTCTAAATTTATCTGTAGAAGCCCCAAATACATTTCCTCCCTTGCCGCTGTTGGTTGGATGCATCACCATCACGCTGGTTACGGGCCAATGATCTTTACCGTTGCCTGAATTGTAGTAGGGGGTACGGCCAAAATCAGAACCAATAACAACAGTCGTTTTATCGGCGATACCAGCAGCCGTTAAGGCTTCTTGTAAATAGGCAACGCCTTCAAGTAAGTCCCCTAAATTTTGATATTGGCTGTTATCGTGATTACCGTGAGTATCAAAGCCGCCTGTGCTTAGGTTGGCGCTTGCGGCGATGCCAGCTTTAAAAGCAGCCGCAATTAAAGAGGCTTGTTTTTTAAAATTTTGATCGCGGTTATACATATGATCATTGGTAGGAACAATTGCTTCAATGATGGTTTTTTCAGCACTAAGTTGGGCTAAATTATTGTCTTCTTGGCGTACTGTAAAAAGCTGGTTCAATTGCTGTCTGCGTAGTGGTAAGGCTTCATTGATCTTTTGTCTTGCTAAGCGCTCAGCTTGAGCTTGCCTAATTTGAGCATAGATATCAGTACTTTGATCGTCATTACGATAATGGTATTTATCGCTATTCGGATCAGCCAGGCGATCAATAAACCCTGCACTACTGGCTCGGGCACGAGAAACAAGGGATGCGGTAAAGTCGTATCCTCCATTACTGATATACGCCATGGGCAAACTCGGATTTTTGCTCGCCGCAAATAATGCAGCCAAGCTTGGATAACCTACTTCTAAATTACCACTCCAAGTCGCTCGGTTGCCGGAAGAGTGGTTGTTCGTGCCATTATCAATGCCATTAATAACCGTCAGTTTGTCGTGATACGTGGTGAAGAAATTTTGAAACTGAGTATCAACTCGAGCCGTTGTATCATCATTATTATTGATCCTAGGCGTGTCGCTCCAAGTCATACCTGAAACAGGGTTCCTTTTGGTTTCTGTATTGATCGCGACAGAATTAATAGACCCTTCATTTCGAGCATCAGGTCGTTCAGATAAATACTGACTTAAATTTCCTTTAGGATCGCACAATGACGTAGGGTCCCAACCGCCACCCGCATTGACCATTACTAAAAAGTGATCAGGTGCTGCTGCATGAGCTTTAGATGCGGTTAATGGGAGGCTGGCTGTCATGCCAGTCGCTGCAAGCATTTGTATAAAATTACGGCGTTTCATGGCAATCCCCTTATTCGTAAATATAACGGTAGTCAGAAAGTAAATAGGTCATAACCGCCATCCAAGAACGAATTACGTAGTTTTTATCTTTGGTAATACGTAATGCATTATCTAAGCCTTGATCATTGTTTTCTCTATCCCAGCGAGCGCTGCAGGTATATTCCATATTTTCGGAAGGTCTGGGTGAAAAACTGTCTGGATTTGCAGCCATTGCTTGCCCTATTTGCCACGTCGATAAAAATAACTGATACGTTGCATCAATTTCGGCATGTGATAGAGGAAGGCTTTCACTTAACAGTGTGTTGTGTAGATACTGAATGTTCTCTTTAATGGCCTCGATATTTGATAGCAGTTCAATGCCATCGGCATCATAAGGCTCGATATCTGGACTAACAAACCTGAATAGGCGGCGTTCATTAATTTCAGATGTTCTGACTTTTGTAAAATCAAAGGCCGTTGCACGACAAGCCATTTCGACAGCCATACGTTCTTGCATTGCAACCATTAACCCACTTGGATTATGGATGCGTTCAATAACGGAGTCAGAGTCTATGCCACCAAACATAATGCGGTTCTCGACATCGTTGTTGCGTAATTCATACCAATCAAAACCTAAGGTGGCTTTGAGCTTTCTTTGTAGCATTTCAGGGCTTAAAAGACGTGCGGAGCCGATGTGATTTGCTGCTTTAATTTTGTCAGTATCAATCGTATTAGCTCGATAATATGGGCTTAATAATAAAGCGGTAATCGCTGTTTTTATATTCCAGTTATCAGCTACCATGGTTTGTCCAATATTGGCTAAGATGCCCCGTTGTGCGTTGTAGGCAATAACGGCATCGGCATAGACATCAGCATCAGCATCAGCATTATTACTCGGTGCGCTTAAAAGATCCTGACCTATGATGCCTTTATAAAGATGGCGAGTCATTGCTCGTATATAGCGAGAATCTTGAGCTATTTCATGACCTAACCATTGCAACATTGCGTCAAAATCACTTCCACCACCTGATTTAGTCAGCACCTTGCCGGCTAATCCTGCGGCTTCAATAGAAGAGGGCCATAGGTTATTAGGTTTGTAGCGTCCGCGATCATCCCAGTGCTGAAAAGTAGAAGCAACGGGGTCCATTACTAAATGGCAAGTATAACAATCTGGATTTTGTAACGTAGGGAAGGTACTTGTCGTATCAATTGAGTCTCCAGGACGAGAACCTTTAATGGCTAAAATATCAGTATCCAAAAACATTTTATAAACCATGTAGGAGCGATGGCGATTTAGATTGGTCTCAGTCGTTGGAAAACGATTTAAAAACATTGCTGATGTTAATATGCCCGCATGGGGGATCCCCGCGATTTTTGCGGGTTTAAAATCGGAAGGGTCGTAACGTAAAGTGGCGCTAGAATAACTGGATGAATAGGCTTCGCAGGGAGCATTCTCGTCATTTAACTCAGTAAAGCTAGCTTCTGGATCGGTAAGAACGGCGTCGTAAACTTTTTGGCTGTACCAGTTCACCATTGTGTAGTCAGCCGTTACGAGTTCGGTGATCGGGCGGTTGTTACGAACAATATAATTAATCAGTTCTAAGCCTTCACGCGCAACAGCGTCATTGGCAAAAATATTAGAACAGCCTCGATTATCATTGTTGATTTCATCTTGAGCCTTCTGTTCAGCTTCTTCGCCCTCAATGTCAGGATAAGCCGTGTCGTACCAATTTCTATTTGGGTAATCATCTCTGTCCAACAGATTTAATGCGCCATTAAATTGGTTCACTCTTAGGTACTTATCGGTTAAGAAAACGTCATTAAAAATTTCAGTCAGGCGAACATAAAATTCGTCTTCATTCATCGCTCTCGCCATAACACTAGAAAATCCAGCTTCACCTTCGTTGGTGACTTGGGCTATTTCTGCATCGGTAGGAAGGCGACCGGCTAATTGAACAGTCGCATTTCGAAGTGTATTGGTTAAGGGTTGTGTTGATACGCCTTTTAAACTGGAGGTAGCTTGGTAAAGAGATAAACCGTTAAAGGCATACATAATATATTCAGCGACGTCATTCGCACACTGCCCATCACAATCGGTTACTTTAGTATTTTGGCCAATAGGCATCGTTAAGGATATTTCTTTAGCCAATGAAGAAATATTTGTGCAAGTAGCGCAGGCAACCAGCGGTTTTCCAATCTGAGTTCCGTTGCCTTCCACACCGTGACAGCCAGCACATTGCTGACCATAAAGTCGTGCGCCTTCGGCATTATAATTGCCAAAATCGAAATCGCTTTGTACGGATGCCCCACCGACATCACCACTATATTCCTGTTGGCAACCCGCGAGGGTAGACAGGAAGCATATTATTACTAATAAGCGAAGTGTGTTCATTGGGAGTACCTGATTCAATATTAGATTTTTAAGATACCTAATAGTGTGGCTTATGGCTGCTAATTGCGTCACGTTAAAAGAAAGTAAAATGTTTTTTTATGTGATTAAACGCTATTTACAGCTGTTTTTAGTATCAGGGTACCAAGTTATTGAATTTGTTGAGTTTTTTATCAGCTTTTAAAGAGGTAAATAATCAGAGAGTTCTTTACTATTTTTAAATCTGACTATACTTATGGAATATTATTTATATCGAATAGGCAGTGAAATTTTGCAGTATTTATTTTCTTTTTTATTACTTATTTATATCTCTTCGGCATCCTCTATGGAGCCTATTGAAGTGGGAGCATTGAATAAGGGATATTCACTGAATGACCATGTTGAATATATAGTAGACAGTCTGGGTGAAAGCGAGGCAGAGCAATTAGTCTTGCCAGGCCAACGATGGCTTAAACATGATAAAGAAACTTTATCGTTTGGTTATACGCGTTCAGTTTATTGGTTTCGCTTTCAAGTCAGTAACCAATCAAAGACTAATGTCTCTCACTTATTAGAAATTGCTTATCCGGTATTGGACGATATTCAAATTTTTATTTATGACGAAACTAAGCAACTAATAAATGAGCATCATTTAGGGGATAAAATTCCGTTTGATCAGCGCGATATCGAGCACAGAAATTTTGTTGTACCGCTGGAATTGAAAGCAGAGCAATCATCAACGTGGCTTATTCGTGTAAAAACTTCCAGTGCAATGCAAGTGCCTATGACTATTTGGCCAGAACGAGAGTTCTTTATTCAAGATCAGTCTCGTGTAATGGGAATGGGTTTGTATTACGGTATTATGCTCATTATGACGTTGTATAACTTAATTGTTTTTGTCTCAGTAAGAGAAAGTAATTATTTATATTATGTTTTATACGTTGCCTCTATGGCAGGATTTTTAGCGAGCTTACAGGGTCTAAGTTTTCAGTATATTTGGCCGATGGCCACTAGTTGGAATGATAGTGCAATCTTAGTGATGCTGTCGGGCGTTGTAGTTTTTTCCAGTATTTTTACTCGTAATTTTTTAGAATTATCCAAGGATGATAGACTTCTAAATAGTCTGTTTGGATTGGTTATTTTAGCGTCGGTTATTGTCGTATTTTCTGTGAGTATTGTTCCTTATTATATATTAATTAAAGTATTGATCGGTTTCGCGGTCTTGGGGATTACCTTAGTTATATATACGGGGATATTACGCTGGAGCCAAGGATTCAGCGCGGCCCGATTTTTCACTATTGCTTGGTCTTCTATGCTATTGGCTGGCGTTATCTTAGCGCTCAATAAGTTTAATATTATTCCAAGAAATAGTTTTACTGAAAATGCAGTTCAGTTTGGTTCGGCTCTAGAAGTTATTTTATTATCATTTGCGTTAGCCGACCGTTTAAATCAAGAAAAGCGCGAACGTTATGATGCTCAAATTCAAGCATTGAACCATGAACGTATTGCGGGAACTGCTCAAGCAGAGGCCTTGGAGCAAGAGCGTTGTGCTCGTACTGCACAAGAAAAAGCATTAGTGCATGAACGAGAAGCGCGTGAAGCTCAAGATCGGGCATTAGAAATTCAGCGTAAGGCGAATGAAACATTAGAAGAGAAAGTAAAAGAACGCACAAATGAGTTAGAGAGCGTTAATCAAAAATTGGCTGAACTCAGTACCACCGATGCATTAACAGGTGTTCGCAACCGCCGTTATTTCGATCAGGTGCTCGAACGTGAATTTAATCGAGCGCGTCGAGAGCGCGAACAGTTATCCATTTTAATGTTAGACATTGATTATTTTAAACGGGTTAATGATGATTATGGGCATCAGGTCGGTGATGATGCACTACGACGAGTCGCTAACATTCTACGAGAAGTTGTTCATCGTACGACAGATATTATTGCCCGCTACGGCGGTGAAGAATTTGCTATTATATTACCGAATACTGAAGTGGCGGGTGCTTATATCGTAGCTGAAAAAATTCGTAAAAAAATCGCCAAACAACAGCTTGAGGTTAATGGCATTGCGTTTTCAATAACTGTGTCTATCGGGCTGATGGGTGATGAGCCTAGTAAAGGCAGTAATGCAGATTTTTGGCTAAAAGAAGCGGATGACGCGTTGTACAAAGCGAAAGAAGAGGGGCGCAATAAAGTTGTATTGGCGCCATCTTGCTCGGTAACGAATCGCTTAGAAGGCAGTGATGCAGAAAGAAATAGTTAAACGGCTAAAAATTATAAAAAAGTAGGCGACATTAAAAATGAGCAATAATATCCTATAGCCCATAATAGAACCAATAGAGAGGTCTGTCCTAACTGTTGGTTCAACTGTTGGCCAGTGCGTTTATTAATAAGCCAGCACATGAAAAGATGCAGGGGTAATAAGGCGGTATTGAGCCAAGGGAAGTAAGGATTGAAAGGAATTATGATAAAGGGCAACAGTAATAAAACCGTGTATAGCACTCGGCTTTTGAAACGGCCTAAATGAACGGCGAGTGTTTTTTTACCCGCGATGCTATCGGTAGGAATATCCCGAATATTATTAACCAGCATAATCGCAGCAACTAGCAATCCAATTTCACTGGCAGGAAATAATAACGCCCACTCAAATTGGGTCGTTTGTAAGTAATAACTGGCAATAACCGCAAGCCAACCAAAAAATAAAAATACCGAAATTTCTCCTAATGCATTAGAAGCTAAGGGCCTTTTTCCACCGCTATAACTGTAAACTCCTGCCAGCGATAGCAGTCCAAGAAAAAAGAACAACCAGCCTCCTTGAGCGATCAGATATAGGCCCGTGGCGATAGCGATGAGGCTGCTGCTAAAAAGAGCGATCAATAAATGCTGGCGGCTTAATACACCGGTATGGCTCGCACGAATAGGGCCTAATCGTACAGGGCCATCAATCCCCGCTTTTTCATCAAAATAATCATTAGCAAGATTGACTGATATTTGTAAAAAGCAGCAGCAAATTAAACAAAAAAGTGCAATATTTATGTCTAAGTTCCGCGCGAATTGGCCTAGGGCTAAATCATGCCAAGCTAAGATTTGTCCTAATGAAATAACGGCTATTGAAACGAGTAATGTTTTAGGGCGGGCACTATTAAAGAGGGCGTTGGTTAAGGTCATGAACTATTAATCAAGAGTAAGGTATGATGGGTTGTTTATAACATTTTTTTGATTAGCAGGGGTTAAGTAATGAGGGCGATTCTTTATCACCTAGTACGTTCCCCAAGGAAACTGATGCGTGTTGGGCATAAGCGCAGCAAGCGTCGGATTCGGCGGGATTTATTGGTTATTAAGCTAGCATTGGCTCAAGAAAAACAAGAAACGCGAGACATGTTAGCTATTTATCGCAAATTCACTCAGGGTGAAGCGACCAAAGCTGAGATGAAAGTGGCGAATGAGCAATTGGTTGATGTAATGAAAGGGCTTGGTATTGGCATATTTGCTACTTTACCGTTCGCACCTATTACAATTCCCTTTATTATCAAATTGGGCAGACGATTTGGTATCGACGTATTACCCAGTGCTTTTTATGAAAAAGATAAAAAGATAAATAAAGATGATTTAACGCTCGGTTAGCGCTAAATCTCAGACCTTAGCCGTAAAACGGCGATAATAGTTCAACTTGACTGAAAGCAGGCCACTCGCCTTGTTCTGGCTCACACTGAAATTTCATGACTTGATCTTGCCAGTTAAACGACACTGCAAACGCGTGTAAATAACAGCGATCAGCTTCAGCTCCTTTATATCGCTCATCACCGAGAATGGCACAGCCTAAGCTTTTTAACGCGACACGTATCTGATGCGTTTTGCCGGTTTTAGGTTGGATCAAATATAAACGTTTTGCGATTGTTTGATCAGTCTCTAAGGCGGTAGAAGTAAAATAGGTCGACGCTGGGTTTAGCTGAGTTCGCGTTAGCAGCCAACTACCATTACGGCCTTTCTCCATGTCGCCTTTTACCCAGCCTTGCTTCTTTTTCGGTTTACCCAGCGCAATGGCTAGGTAGTGCTTCTCGACCTTGCGCTGGCTAAATAATTGACCAAACATCGCTGCAGCAGCAGCAGACTTAGCAAATATGACGAGCCCAGATGTGGCTTTGTCTAAGCGGTGAACGGGCCAAAGGCGAGTCGTGTTATTGTCTATTTTTTTAATGTCAGCCAGTGCTCGTTGTTGCAAACTCGGTGTGCTGATATCGCCCTGTTCATGCTGCATGCTAATGCCGCTAGGCTTATTCACAATGACCCAATCGGCATGATTATGAATAATCGTAATCGGTTGCTCATTATCGGATACATTAGCAGGAGATGAATGCGGCATTAACGGTTTTGCTCTTCAAGAATGGCTAATAAGCGACGAACTAAGGCCTCAAACGTTTGAGCTTCTTCATTGTCTTTGCTGGCATTAAAGCTGTACATCAAACGTTCAATTTCTTCTTTGGACATGTATTGAACGGCGACGGGATTGATCATGATTTAAACTCTCTTCTAAAAACTGTCTTCTAAAACTCTGTAGGCACTTAATAGCGTTGCCCAATGGCAGCGCATTGTATCTTAAAGGCCCAATAAAGAAAGCAGGTAACAAATAACAACAGCAAGTTTTTAACAATAAGCGATACTCATATGAGTGCTTATAAAATAGGAATTATTCTGTGAGAAAATTAACACCACTACTCATAATCTTCTTTTTGCTCATCAGTATGCAGGTATCCGCTTTTGAAGGTGCACTTAATAGTCATGCTTTGACAAGCCCAGTGCTCGATGCAAAAGAAGCTTATGCGCGCGGTAATACAGATCTGGTCGGTATTAAGTTGGATAAAGGCTTGTTATTACCAGGCATTAAAACAGAACAGCAGGAAAGTATTCGCAAGCAGCATAGAGTTCGGGCTTTGAATCGGAAGGCGCTGAAGGATTTAAAGCAAGCACAAGAAATGAACAAACAGGATATTAGACAGCTATATAAGCTGAAACGCTATGCCAATCGATATAACCTGACCATTATGAAATTGATGAAGGCGGAAAAGCTTGAACAGCAGCGCCGCTATCGGTATTAATAACACTTAATTAAAACGCAGCACGTAAAGAAGGTACTATGAAACAATGGTTATGAAGAAGTGAGTATGATCTGTCGTCTCAATTGTGGTGCGTGCTGCATCGCACCCTCTATATCCTCTGCTATTCCAGGAATGCCCGACGGTAAGGCCGCAGGGGAGCGTTGCATCCAACTTGACGAGAGCAACCTTTGTTTATTGTTTGGCAAGGCTGAGCGACCAAAAGTCTGCGCCGATTTTGGTGCAGAAGAATGGGTCTGCGGCACGACTCGTGAAGAAGCGCTGCTAATTTTGACTGATTTAGAAAACAATACTCATTAGCCCAACAGTGAGACCTTTCTTATGTTCAAACTCGTATTCTATGTACCCGAAAGTTACGCAGAAAAAGTGAAAGTGGCAGTTTTTAGCACCGGTGCGGGCAAAATAGGTGACTACGACCAATGTTGTTGGCAAGTGTTAGGGCAGGGACAATTTAGGCCATTAGCCGGATCTCAACCATTTATTGGTGAAGCTCCGGTGGCGGGAAAGCAAGCGCTGGTTGAAACAGTTAAAGAATATCGTATCGAAATGGTGTGTTGTGATGAGCTGATTAAAGCCGCAATATCAGCGTTAAAAGAAGCACACCCTTATGAAGAGCCTGCTTATGATGTCTGGCGTTTAGCCGAGCTTTAATCTGTCTTTTTCTGAAATATCGAATACATGAGTAGGAAGCTGAGTACTTAAATTTTCATTCAATATAGTCTGGCGATCAGAAAAAAAATGTTTCAACGTTTTGCTGGTGGTAGGGAACGCCAATTCTTGCCAAGGGATATCAACTTCATCAAACAGTTGTACTTCTAGGCTCTCTGGCCCACAAGAAAAATCAAGATCGGCTAATTCACCGTGAAAAAATATATGCACTTGGCTGATATGAGGTACGGTGATCATCGTATACAAACGAGGATTTTTGATGCGTGCATTAGCTTCTTCTAATGTTTCTCGTAATGCACCTTCTTCAGTCGTCTCGCCATTCTCCATAAACCCAGCTGGCAATGTCCAATAACCTTTTCTGGGTTCGATCGCTCGCTTACACAATAATATCTGTTCTTGGTATGTTGGCAGGGTGCCCGCGACAATGCTTGGATTTTTATAATGAACGATATCGCAACTGAGGCATACATAGCGCTGGCGATTATCGCCTTCAGGCACTAACTGGCTAATAGGTTGGGCGCATTCTGAGCAGAAATTCATTTTAGTGTCCGTTTACATACCGTGATGTGTTGCTATTTATTTCTACAGATAATCAATCGTCTGAAATATTCTAGAGTATGCTCTTCCATAATAATGGCAGTCAACGTCTATTCAAGTATGTTAAATCGATTATTATTTTGCCAACGATTCAAGGCGAGCTTGCTGGTCATTTAAATTATAACCAGCGTTTGCGGTAGTATTTAAAATATCATCGACTGACATTTTATTGGCTTGAGACAGTGCCCAAAGAATGGAACAGCGCGTTCCTGTGCGGCAAAATGCAAAGACTGGTTGAGGTAGTTTTGCCAGTAATTGAGCAAAGTCTTCAACGTCTTGATCATTGATATTGCCTGATACAACAGGTTGATGTTGCCAAATCAGGCCCGCGGCTATTACGGCTTGTTCAATATCCTGCATGGCAGGCTGGTCGTCGCTTTCTTTATCGGGGCGATTACAAATCACCGATTTAAATCCAAGCGCCGACAGTTTAGAAATATCGTCTAGTGCAATCTGTGGGCTGACACTTAATTGGTCACTTAATTTATGAATCTGCATTGTATTTCTTCCTAGATATTCTTATAAAAAATAAGCATGAATTTATCAGAGTAAAGCGTTTCAACTTCATGTTCGTTGTATTCTAACATTAGTCTTTTCATAGCGGCTTTAAACTATTATGAAGAAAATAAATTTACTGGAATTTTCAAATACACCTGGCCATTATCTTCCGCTTTGGGCATGTGACCTGCGCGCATATTAACCTGTACCGCCGGCAAGATTAAACGCGGCATGCCTAGGGTTGCATCGCGTTCAGAACGCATACGAATGAATTCATCCTGGTTAATGCCTTGTTTAATGTGAATGTTATGAGCTTTCTCTTCCGCGACCGTTGTCTCGAAAGCGTAGTCAGTACGCCCAGGGGCTTTATAGTCATGGCACATATAAAGACGAGTTGAATCCGGTAGAGCAAAAAGCTTTTGTACCGACTGATACAAGGTACTTGCGTCACCGCCTGGGAAGTCACAACGCGCAGTACCATAATCAGGCATAAATAGGGTATCGCCGACAAACGCATCGTTAGAAAATACATAGGTCATGCAGGCAGGAGTATGCCCTGGGGTATGAAGCGCACGACCTATTAATTGACCAATGCGGATCTCGTCTTGATCTTCAAAAAGCTGATCAAACTGACTGCCATCACGAGCAAATTCTTTTCCTGCGTTAAACGCCTTACCAAAGACGTCTTGCACTTGCTTAATACCAGCACCAATACCGGTTTTAGCCGCTGTTTTTTGCTGTAAGTAAGGCGCAGCAGACAAATGATCGGCGTGAACGTGAGTCTCTAATATCCATTCGACACTCAGTTTCTGATCTTCAATAAAGGCTAAGATTTCATCGGCGGAGTGGGTATCTGTCTCACCTGATGAGTAGTCAAAATCTAAAACGCTATCTATGATAGCGCAGTGCTTATTGGCAGGGTCTTGCACGACATAGCTGTAAGTAAAAGTCGGCTCATGAAAAAATGCGGTCACTATGGGTTGATTCTGGTCATTCATATATTTATTGCCCTCCAGATACTAAAGTTAAGTTTTAAAATGTTCTTGGATGAGTGGAAGGCGATAAGTTTACACAGGCTTGCTCATTCATCTATATAACTAGTAAAGAATACTGTAGCAGTTGATAAGTCTTTCTCCAAGGATATATTCCTTTAGACCATTACTCAGACTTAGCGAAGGGTTTGAGCTATATAATGATTTCTCTGTATTACCTGAGGTATCGGTCGTAAAATAGTCTGATGACCAATCAAACATTACTAAACCAGTTAATCAATAGCGTGCAGCAATATAAAGGCCGTATTATCGATCAACCTACTCTCTTGCAGGCTGGGGTTTTGATGGCGATAACGGATGAGTTAGATCCTCACCTTATATTAACGCGTCGAGCGGCCCACCTGAGTAAGCACAGTGGCGAAGTTGCATTTGCCGGTGGTAAGCGTGACGATACCGATCCAGATATTGTATTCACCGCCTTAAGAGAGGCGCATGAAGAAATAGACTTGTCTATTCAAGACGTGACCGTGATTGGACAACTCGACCAGGTTGTTTCTCGTTTTGGTTATGTGGTTACTCCGATTGTTGGGATTATTCCCGCAGATATTACGTTTACCGCCAATTTAGACGAATTGGATGCTGTGTTCAAAGTGCCTTTACGCTTCTTTTTAGAAACAGAACCTCATGATTATTTTGAACGCGGTTCTTTTTCGATTCCTAGTTTTCACTATGACGGTTTTCGCATTTGGGGTCTAACGGCGATGATGATTACCGAGATGGTCAATAATCATCTTAATGGGACCATCTCTATTCGATTCTAGAAGAATAGAGATGGTCTATGCAGCGTTCGTTAATCGCGATTACGTACATTATCCATTGTCTTTTTAAACCAGGTCTTAGCCGTTTCTAAACTATGGCTTTCTTCAAATACATGACGCAGTGATTTTAGTTGTTGTTCAAACATCCCCGGTTTATTCAAATCTTCAGGTTTTTCATTCGGCCCTAGGGGTAAAATGTGTTCAAAATAAGTACCACTTAAAAAGTGCCTTAATAGCCCTTCACCTAAGAAAGGTTTGTCGCTATTTAAAGTGCGTGTTGCACGTAGCAAGCGGCGAATATCATATTGACCTGGGTATATGTCGGGTATTTGTTTCTTAATTCCAAGCAAACTATAAACGCCGGTGCGCGCTGTGCGTACTGAGCTTTCCAATGTGAACACTACATCGTTATGAGTTTCAACAAATTGCCCAAGGCAGGCTAGGTTTTTGCTGCCCTCTGGTACTGCCCAAGGTCGATCGCCTTTGGCTCGAGGCATAAATTGTCCAGTGATATAGGGCATGAGTGCAGTGCGTATCTTAGTGGCTGCAATAATGTCGTCAGTTTGCTCGGTTAAACCAAGGTGATAACACATCTCGGTGAGTATCTCTTTGCCAGTACACTCAGGCATGGCCTTTTTCACTAAGTTGCCAGCCTTATCCATTAATAGGGCGTATACCCAAATAACGATGACATCGTCTGGCTGATCTGGGAAGTGAGGTTGGCGGTTAACGGTGAAGCTCATTAGCCAATTTGAATCGGCAAAAGTAATAATGCCACCCGAGACCGTTTTGCCTGAATAAGGATCGTTGACGGACAATTCTTTGAGTTTATCGATCAGTGGTGAGGGTTTGCAGGTCAGTGTTACCGACTCCCACATTGACGCCGCAGTATTTCCACAGAATTTTTCAGGACGACCAAATTTAGAAGATTTTTTCGCCAGATTTTTCCACAATGACCAGCCTGATGCGCCGTTCAGTGCTTGTTCACCTAATTTTAATTCAGGTACTGTATCGGCATCGCCGTAAGCGGTATCTTCTACGATGGAACCATTGGTCACAAAAACCAAATCCTTGGGTTCTAGGGGAATGTCATAATCGCCATCTTGAGTACGACATCTAATAGCGGTAGAGGTCATTGCATCATCGTGTATGCTCATGTCTACATCGGAGATAATGGTACCGGTTTGAACCTTTACACCTTTGTTTTTTAGCCAGTTCAATAATGGCAGTACAAAACTGTCGTATTGATTGTATTTAGGAAAAACAAGGCCTGTCATGTCGTTCAGACCATCCATAAGATGGAGGAAGCGATGAGTGTATAGTTTCATTTCCAATACAGAGTGCCAGTTTTGGAAAGCAAACATGGTGCGCCAAAAGAGGTAGAAGTTGGTATTTAGAAAACCTTCGCTAAACCATTGCTCTACCGAAATATCGTCTAAATCTTCTTTGCGCGCCATTATCAACTTAACCAGCTCGAGTTGCTGACGCTTGCTTAGGTCCATTGTCGAGAAGTCTTTTAATTGACCTTGTTTCTCAAGTAGGCGTGCTTTAGACCAATTTTTATCAGCATCATTGACGATGCGATATTCATCTAAAACAGTGAAAGGCTCGGGCAGCTCTAATGCGGGTATTTCTGAAAATACGTCCCAAAAATTCTGGTAGGTAAATTCCATTTCTCGACCGCCACGTACGATGTAGCCCTGCTCAGCATCACCGGCTCCATCCATCGCGCCGCCTTCGACATTGCCTTCTTCTAAAAAGGTAATGTTTTGTGCGGGCATGTGACCATCACGAATTAAAAAGAAAGCGGCCGACAAGCCACCCAGGCCGCTACCAACAATATAAGCCTTTCGATCAGCGATACCTTCTGTCGGTAAAGGGCGATTATTAACATAAGCCCCATGCAGATCAGCGGGTGGCAGCGGAGTATCAATGCCATTATGCAAGTGGGTGCTTGAGGCATCAGGCGTGATATTGATGGATTGTTTCGCCATCGCATCAATATGAGTTTTTAATCGTGTTGTATTAATTTTTGAATTGGCTGATTGAGTCATAAGAGCTCCCTCCAAAGGAATGGGCTATAACAGAGTGCTACTGCACATTAATATCGTTGCTAAAAATGAGGCTAGAAAGCGTAGAGTGTAAGCGGGAAAGGTACTTGATCTATGCTTATCATCAGTATTGAAAAGACTGCGGTATAAATAGGCGCTCATTAACGTGTTTCGTTAAAATCGGTTGATAAACAATGGATATATTTACCTAAGAGGATCAGTATATTGGGGGATACCTTCCTTGCAAGGTATTTGAATATCGATTAAGTTCTATCCTCGTGCTCCTTGACCCTGATCATGTTTTGAGCAGAGACCAATACCTCAATACCCTTTCAAACTTGATTTTATCCCCCATTTTAAACAATAGAGAGAGCTTATGTTATACCAATTAGGCAAGCGCAAACCTGTTATCGAAGGCGCACATTTTATTGCCGACAGTGCCAGTGTTATCGGCTCTGTTGTTTTAAAAAATAACGCCAGTATTTGGTTTAATTGTGTTATTCGTGGTGATAATGATGTGATCACTATCGGTGAAGATAGTAACGTTCAAGATGGTGCTGTATTGCATACCGATCCTGGGTTTAAGCTGACTCTGGGAAAAGGAGTTACGATTGGCCATAATGCCATGGTACACGGCTGTGAAGTCGGGGATTTTACGCTTATTGGCATTAACTCTGTGGTATTGAATGGTGCTAAAATTGGTAAGCATTGTTTAATTGGGGCGAATACGTTTATTCCTGAAAAAATGGAAATTCCTGATGGTTCGCTGGTGGTGGGTTCACCGGCTGTGATAAAGCGACAGCTATCTGAACAGCAGCAGAAAATGTTAGAACTTGGTGCGTATCATTATGTGCAAAATGGACAGCGCTATGCTAAAGAACTTACCCCGATCAAGATTGAAGATGCTCTAATAAAAGCATAAAAATAGAAGGACACGTTCACTGTGGACGAAAATAAAAAGGCAGCCTCTAACGACAAATTAGAATCCGCAGTGATTAAATCTCCCTGCGTTTATATTTGCTGTTTAGATGATGACGACATTTGCTTAGGTTGCTATCGCAGTTGTGATGAAATTTGCAAATGGGGTGCGATGGACAACGAGCAACGTAAAGATGTAATGAAAAAAGTCGCTGCGCGAGAGCAAGATAGCGGCAATATGATGAAGTTTTAATCTATTTTTTAAATTTACTTGATCGCGTTTTAATCTAATTTAAATAGCTTAAACGCTAGGATTTACTATGACAGTTTTAGGGACACCGTTCTCACCTTCCGCAACAAAAGTTTTATTATGCGGAGCCGGCGAGTTGGGTAAAGAAGTCGCGATTGAATTTCAGCGCTTGGGTTGTGAAGTGATTGCGCTAGATCGATACGATAACGCCCCCGCTATGCAAGTTGCTGATCGCAGCTATACATTAAGTATGCTGGATGGCGCTGCGTTAGAAAAAATTATTAAGGAAGAAAAACCTGATTATATTATTCCTGAAATTGAAGCGATTGCGACGGATACACTCGCTGACTTAGAGCAACAGGGATTTAATGTAGTACCGTCTGCACGCGCTGCTCAGTTAACGATGAATCGTGAAGGTATTCGACGTTTAGCGGCTGAAACATTAGATATTCCAACGTCGCCTTATATCTTTGCTGATAATAAAACCGATTTTGTGGCCGCGGTTAATAGTATTGGTATGCCGTGTGTCGTCAAGCCGATCATGAGTTCTTCGGGCAAAGGCCAAAGCACATTAAAAGACGCTGCTGAAATAGATGCAGCTTGGGATTACGCACAAGAAGGTGGCAGAGCAGGAGCGGGTAAGGTTATTGTTGAAGGCTTTGTCGATTTTGATTATGAAATTACCTTGCTAACCATTCGTCACAAAGCCATCTCTACGATTAAGGTATCTGCTGAAACAGAATCTGTCGTGAAAGACGCGGTGATCACAACCAGTTTCTGTCAGCCGATAGGGCATCGTCAGGAAAATGGTGATTATCAAGAATCTTGGCAGCCGCAAGCCATGTCTGAAAAAGCACTGAAGCGTGCGCAAGCCATAGCGGAAAAAGTGACGACTGAATTGGGCGGTTGTGGTTTGTTTGGCGTTGAATTATTTATTAAAGGCGATGACGTTATTTTTAGTGAGGTTTCTCCACGCCCACACGATACCGGCTTAGTCACGCTGATCTCACAAGACCTTTCCCAGTTTGCGTTACATGTTCGCGCTATTTTGGGTTTGCCAATTCCTAATATTGTGCAGCATGGGCCTTCGGCTTCGGCCGTATTGTTGGTCAGTGGTGAATCAAAAAATATCCGTTATTCAGGTCTGGATAAGGCGCTAGCGGAAATTAATACGCAGCTAAGGTTGTTTGGGAAACCTGAAGTATCAGGTCAGCGTCGAATGGGGGTTGCATTAGCCCGAGGCACTGAAGTAGGTCATGCCTGTCGTAAAGCATTGGCCGTTATTAAGTCTATTGAGGTTGATGTGTAGCACTGCTCGATACTGCCTGACTTTTTTTATTCAGACTGATAATGAGGCTAAGGTTTATTCTTAGCCTCTATCCATTGCGCCATATACTGCGTACTTTTCATTGAATGATGGCGCAGCATTAATCCGAAAAAATTATTTTTTCTAGCATCCGTTAACGTTTCACATTGACTCGTTAACCGGGCAATTAGCTGTTCTTGCCAGTAGGTTTTATCGTATTGCTGGCTTAAAATTTTAAACCCATTTTGTTGATATTGATGATACATTGATTCGTCTTGATACGCTTTTACTGCAGCGTTGGCGAAGGTGGCAGGATTGTTCATCATCTCGATTAATGGAATCACTTCGCCGTTCCAATTTAGGCTTTCTGTCGCTGTATCTAATCGCGTGCCTTTGATTTCTAACATACCTTCAGCGCCGATGCTGGTGGTAATGTTGGGAGTGCCGCACTCCATTGCATCACTGAACTTTCCTTTTATCCCCGCACCAAAACGAATAGGCGCTAGCAATATACGAGTATTCTTAATCACCGTTTTTGCATCTTCAGCCCAACCTTTTATATGAAAGCCTTGTTTTTCATTGTGCAGCTGAGTGGCTTTAGGTGGTGGGTAAGCCCCATAGATATGAATTTCAGCTTTGGGTAATTGCTTACGAATCAGCGGCCAGACGTGTTGCTTTAATTGCAATACAATATCCCAGTTTGGCGCATGACGAAAATTGCCTATGGTAATGAAATGTTCTCTTTCTTTGAAGCTCGGCAGTTGCCCTATTTCTTCTTTTGATAATGGTTCGAGCATGAAAGGGAGGTACATTAATTGTTGCTTGGGCATCTGAAAATGTTCAATTAATAGTTCAACTTCTACGGGTGATATTATTAAGGTTAAGTCACTACGAAAAATGGCGGCGATTTCTCGAATGGCTAAATCGGAATGCAAGTGTTGAGCAAGCTGTTTGGATTCAGAAAGCTCAAACGGCTCGCCTTTTTTTATCGCTTTCTGGCGCGCTTCACGCAAGCTGTGTAAATCTTCGGTATTTAATACACGCACAGCAGTCGGGCAAAATTTTTCGACGCGCCAACCAAATTGTTCTTCCATCATAAAACGATCAAAAATTACGATGTCAGGATTTAATTCAGTGATGTACTGATCGAAACTTTCGTTATTCAGCTCAATGGCTTGGCAAGTCACATTGTGCTCGCTTAAATCAGCCATATGATCACTTAGCTGAGCAGGGCTGGCAAAAGTAACCTGCCAATCTTGTGCTCGCATTGCGGTAATTAATTGCATCATTCGGCTACCGGCAGCCGATGAGTTAGGCTCTGGCCAAACGTAACCAATTATAAGAATATTCACAGAATGCACTCGCTAACGAGTCTTGAAAGACATCGTTTATGAAGGGGATTAATTCAGAATATATACATTATAGATAGCAGGTTGCTTTAGCCGCAAATATAATTGATTAAGTTGTGTCTTTAGGTTTGTATGGCTCGAGATGCTAGCTACACTTTTATTTTCTTCTCCTGTATATTGCAGCAATAAAGAATGGTGCACTGCACTTATTGTAAATAACAAAGTAGTTGCAGTTTTTTTGGAGTTATATATGTACACGATTGATAGTATTAAGCTCAATGGAGAGGTAGAACATCAGTGTTCTATTGATTCGGTTATTGCCAGAACACTCGCGGGCGAACTGATCGTAGTACGCAAAGGCATGCAGGACTTAGAACTTTTTGATCAATCGGTAGATTTAGTTATTAATAGCATTGACGCTGTCTGTGGGTCAGATGTCGCGGCAGCTGTTAAGCGCGATGGCGTTGAAAAAATACATGTACATGTAGCATTAGATCAAGTTGAAGCTGTTTATGCTAACGCTAGGGTAGAACTGGCGTTAAAAATGCCAGCAGTAACTGCAAAAACATTTGAGAGTCTAGGTGTAAAACAAGACTTTTATGTTCACGATGCATCACTAATTCGGCTTATGATGCCTTATGATGTTATGAAGTCTAAACAGAAAGAATTTCAGAAACATCTGGGTAAATTGACTCTTCATGGTCCTCACCATGATCATTATCAGAATGTTCCTATTAATGCGATTAATACTTGGACTGCGGTCGGGCGAGTAGACTCAGATAATGGCATGTTAATCTTTCCTGATGTTTGGGGTAAAAATTTGCCTCTAGAGAATGGTGAAATACGCCAGGATCAGTATTTAGGAAAACCTCTGGCTTTGAATATGGACCCTGGTGATATATTAATATTCCATAGTAATCATATGCACGCTTCTCGTATTAACTCTACTGATGAAACCCGAGTCGTTCTCACCAATCGAATTTGTTTGGATAAGCCAGAATATCCCGATGCAGCTCGACCACAGAAATATTTTTTATCGTCTGCTTTCCCTGCTGGTTTAGATTTATCGACTGTTTTCTCATTAAAAGGGTTTGTTGGAAATAAGCGTAAGCATTTAAAAACAGGCCTTAGTAGAGCCTTCTATAAAACGGCAACCAAAGTAGGGTTAGACTTTATTAAATATCCTACTGAAACGAATAATACGATCCCTTTAGAGCCTATTGCTATCAGTCAGTTGGCCGAAAAGCTTGCTGAAGGTGATATAGCCGTTATCGATGATAAAACCTGCGCAGCTAAAGTTGATGGCAAAATTATCTCTTTTGGAAGAAAGTGCCCGCACCAGGGTGCTGATTTGGCTCTAGGCTTTATTGAAGATGGAAAGGTGTTTTGTCCTCATCATGGTTTGACGCTGTGTTTAAAGACAGGAGAAGCCTCTTGTTCCTCGATTAAAAGTCTAAAAGTAGAGGTTGTTGATAGCTAGTTTGAAAACATTGCTTAAAAAACTATTCAATAAAGAAAAGAAGGCATTGCCTGCGTTTGATTTGGTCTCTGCAGGAACGCATCCTTTAAATGTAGAATACAGTGGCTTTAGCGGAAATGTACTTAATATTCCATTAGCTCATTGTAGGTCTTATCTCTTGGGTTATTTGCCTCAAGAGCACCCGTTTTGTAGTACTTTAAAAGCTTACAATGAACAACCGCATAATTATAAAAATTCGCTATTAGCTAAGTATTATGACGAGTTTCAGCCGCAGACAATGGCGGATGTTTTAAAACTAGCGTCATCTAAATTATCTCAATATCCGGCCATGGCCACAGTTATGCCTTGGAGCTATTCAACCCCAGAGCAAAGAATGAAGCGTTTCTGTGTTGAAGGGGGAGAGTCTCGGTTATTGGCGAAAGAAGCTTATCAGCATGGATTGAATCCTGCTGAAAACTTTGGTTGCCAGTTTTTTGGTCCTATCTCAGATGCACATGGCAAATTAGAGTTTGAGAGACTGACTGGAGTTAATAATAAAATAGTAAAAAATGGATATTTGCCAGCAGAGCACGGGCATCTTCATGGTGAGTTCTTGATAGATGGCAATGACTGGGTTTGGGTAGCTATAGGCGGAAAACATAGGTTTTCCGTATTATCAGCACTCGATTATTCGGAAATACCTGTCGCTAGGCTATCACGCTGGGCACATTTATATGTAAGGCGATCAGAAGTTGATTATTGGCCAAATGTTAGAAATGGCCTCTTTTCCGCTGAAGAGGCTATCTCGGTATTTGACCGGATTATGAAGGGAGAAAAAGTTTCTAGTTACTTGGAAGAATAATTGATTGCTGGTCGTTATCTTCTAATATTGAACGAATTAATCGCTCAGCGCCTTTAATCGATGGGTGGTCATCGTCGAAGTAAAGTGGCACCCCATCAAGCATCGCGTAACATGTGTTCTCATTACAAAATAGCTTGGAAGAGTCAATTATTTTTACGTTTTCTGCTAGCTGCTCATTTTTGAAAAAATTTAATATATAAGCATTTCTACGTAAGTAGTAATCATATGATGTGCCGTCAATGTTATTAAAATGATTTAAATTATAGGTGTATTGATTAGAGAGAAGTTTTGGGATTCTTTCTTGCAATTCAGGGATGGGTAAAAATACATAGACATTCTTTTTACTCAAAGCTAAGTCATCTATCATCATCTTTAATGACTGGATCATCATGCTGCGAGATGCCTCATCTTTTTCATCTCCTAATGCAGGGTAAAACTGATCGATATCACCAAAAAGTGCTCGAGAGTATCGATAATTAATGACAACGTTTTCAATGCTTTTAGTATGTGTGATATCTGCAACAGCATCGTTCGTCCAAGTTGAACAGCGGCTAAAATGCTTATCTTGTTTATACGAAGGTACGCAACCAGAAAAACTATAATGCTTAATCCCTTCATTGTTTTCTTCAACTGCTTTTGCGAGAGCGTAAGCTATCTCAATAGTATGACTATCACCTAATACGGCCCATTTAATGTTTTCGCCGAAATAAGTGCATGCTTGTTTAGGCGGAATATAATCTTTTTTCTTACTGTGGCATTTGTCTCTAAGAGGGCTTGATGCTATTTGCGAGAAAGATAATTGTAATTCAGGACTGAATCGTTCGGGTAGCCCTTGGTAGTGCTGAATAGTTGAGGCAGCAGTGAATGCTATAAAAGTGAATAATACCGTCGGATGGAAAAAGTATTGAGATCTCGTAAGATTTTTATAATTAAAAACAAGTTTTTTCTCAATAAGGTAGTAAAAAATCATACCTAATATAAAGGATAAGATTATTCCGATAGTCGAATAAAAAATACCTTCGTATTGGAAGTAATTAAGTGCGACATAAAGCGGCCAATGCCATAGGTAGATTGAGTAGGAGTACGTTCCTATCTTTTGTACCAAAAAGTTGTTACTAATGAAGGAGTGCTTGTTATTCGCTAGAATTATAAGGCAGGCGCCAAGTACTGGAAAGATCGTTAGTGTACCTGGCCAGACATCTGAACCATTCAAAACTAAATAGCTGATAGCTATAAGTGTTACTCCAGCAATGTTTAATATTATACGTTTGTTATGTTTAATCATGATCGGATAGAAAAAGACAACTCCCCCCAATAGCATTTCCCAGGCTCTGGTTGTTAAAGAATAAAAAGAGGATTCTGGTATGTATACGGATGCTAAAACGCAAAGAATAAAGCTTAATACAGCTAATGATATGATTGTTTTTGGTATCGCAGATAGCGAAAAAAGGCGATTGGCCGTGAGTAATATGAGGGGGTAAATAATATAGAATTGCCATTCAACTGACAGCGACCAAGTGTGTAGTAGCCATTTGTCATGAGAAGCTGAGTCGAAGTAACCAGCTTCGCTCATGTAAGTTGAGTTAGAGAAAAAGCCGGAGCTACTTTTGACATGTTGGCTGAGAGTTTGGTAATCGAAGGGTATCAAAAAGAAATAGCCGAAAATTAAACAGGCTATGCAAAGAATAAAAAGTGACGGTATTATTCGGTTGGCTCTGGCGAAATAAAAATTTACTAGAGACAGATTATCGGTTTTAAGACCCTTTATAATAATCGATGTCATTAAAAAACCAGAGATGACAAAGAAAACATCAACACCTGCAAAACCGCCAGGCAGCCAGTCTTTATTAAAGTGAAATATTACTACGGCGATTACGGCTACTGCGCGCAATCCATTTATATCAGTTCGGAAATTCATATCATAATGGCTTTAAAAAAACGTATGTTATCGGAATGGCTTAATGGAGTAAATTTACAAAAATATAAAATACTATTATGGGCGCAGGAATTATTTAATTGAATCTGTTTTTTTAGGCCCCAGCCGACTCACGCCTAAAATCACCAATACCATCCTTAGGCCATGGTAAGGAGTGAAAACCTCGCCTAATAATACGATGGCCATAATACTGGTCATAATCGGGCGACGGTTCCGGTTAGAGCTGCGTTGGCCGCACCGATACGCTTTACCGCTTCACTGATCATAAATAACGGTACAACAACCCCGTATGAATAATTGTCGCCACAGCGACACTGACCATTGAAATACAGGTGAACAGTAAGCTGCCAAGACGATCAATGTGCTTTTTGCTGAAAAAAATATAAATCGCATAAGAAAGTGCGCTTAATCGAATTAACAACATCAATACCATAGTTGTAAGCCCACTTAATAATAATGGGCTTACAAGAAAATAGTAGAGCGGCTCCGATGGCGAAAGCAAATCCTTGCTTATTGGCACTATCGATACTTGAATGATTCATATGATTCTTTTAATAAACGGTTTATTAACTAGGTGAGCGCAAACACGGCAATATAGGCTGGTTAATCCTTGTTGGAGCAGATAATACAAGTTTCGGCACATTTTAACCATTTGATACAAGTTTCATTTGTCCAAAGAGGACGATATCCGTATACTATAGCGCCATCTTGTACAGAAACTTGCGTTCTGTAATTTTACACATTTCTCCAGTTCCCGGATCCTGTATGACACGTTTTATTTTTGTCACGGGCGGTGTTGTTTCCTCATTAGGAAAAGGCATCGCATCGGCTTCATTAGCCGCAATTCTAGAAGCACGTGGCCTTAAGGTCACCATGCTGAAGTTGGACCCTTATATTAACGTCGATCCGGGCACGATGAGCCCGTTTCAGCATGGTGAAGTATTCGTCACCGAAGATGGTGCTGAGACTGACTTAGATTTGGGCCACTACGAGCGCTTCATCAATACTAAGATGTCTCGTCGTAATAACTTCACTACCGGTCGTATCTACACCGATGTTCTTGCTAAAGAGCGTCGTGGTGATTACCTAGGCGGTACGGTTCAGGTTATTCCTCATATTACAGACGAAATTAAACGTCGTGTAATGGAAGGTGCTGAAGGTTCTGATGTTGCTTTGGTTGAAATCGGCGGCACAGTAGGTGATATCGAGTCACAACCTTTCCTTGAAGCGGTTCGTCAAATGAAAGTTGAGCTGGGCTCTAAGCGCGCATTATCTGTGCACTTAACGCTGGTTCCTTACATTGCGACTGCAGGCGAGACTAAGACTAAGCCTACTCAGCATTCTGTTAAAGAAATGCGCACTATTGGTCTACAGCCCGATGTATTGATCTGTCGTAGCGACCATAAAATCGATGCCTCTTCTTTGCGCAAAATCTCTTTGTTTACCAACGTTGAAGAGCGTGCGGTTATTCCATTGGAAGATGCGGATACTATTTACAAAATTCCTGGTGTGCTACACGAAGCCGGTCTTGATGATTTGATCGTTGAGAAGTTTGATTTAACCTGTCATGAACCGGATCTTAGCGATTGGGATGCCGTGATTGATGCCAAGCTGAATCCAGAGAAGCAAGTCAATATCGCCATGGTTGGTAAGTACATGGAATTGTTGGATGCTTATAAGTCGTTGATCGAAGCGGTTGATCACGCGGGTATCCATCATAAAGCGAAAGTGAATATTCAATTTATCGATGCTGAAGTGATTGAGCGCCAAGGCACTGATATCTTAAAAGGTAAAGACGCCATTCTAGTCCCTGGTGGTTTTGGCCATCGTGGTGTGGAAGGCAAGATCAGAACCGTTCAGTTTGCCCGTGAAAACAAGGTACCTTTCTTAGGTATTTGTTTGGGTATGCAGTCTGCTGTTATTGAATTCGCCCGTAACGTTATGGGTTGGGAAGACGCTCATTCTACCGAGTTTGACGCCGATACTACACATCCAGTCGTGGGTTTAATTACTGAATGGACTGACGCTACGGGTAATACAGAGGTACGTGATACCAATTCTGATCTAGGCGGCACTATGCGCTTGGGCGGACAAGAGTGTCGATTAACAGAAGGCTCGAATACAGCCATTGCGTACGGTAAAGAAATCATAGTGGAGCGTCATCGTCACCGCTACGAAGTTAATGCCACTATTATTGCTGAACTAGAAAAATCCGGTTTACGCATTGCAGGTCGTTCTATCGATGGCGATTTGGTTGAAGTTGTTGAAGTGATTGATCACCCATGGTTTGTAGGTTGTCAGTTCCACCCAGAATTTACTTCTACCCCACGTCACGGACATGGATTATTCAGTGCTTTTATTAATGCGGCGATTGAGCATAAAGCATCCGTATAGAAGAACTGAATTAACGTTAGAAATCTGAAGCATTTTTTATAAAATAGTACGCCGCGTTGATCGATCTTTAGTATCCGCGGCGCATCAAGATTAAAATACGGAGAAGATAGTTACATGGCTAACATTATAAATATCAAAGCACGCGAAGTTATGGATTCACGCGGCAACCCAACCATCGAAGCGGACGTTACTTTGGAAGGTGGTTTTTTCGGTACTGCATGCGCTCCTTCTGGTGCATCGACCGGTTCTCGCGAAGCGTTAGAATTGCGTGATGGCGATAAAAGCCGTTATTTAGGCAAGGGCGTATTAAAAGCCGTTGCTAATGTAAACGATGTAATCAAACCTGCTCTAATCGGTATGAATGCTCTAGATCAACGCGCTCTTGATAGTAAAATGCTTGAACTAGACGGCACTGAAAACAAAGCAACCTTGGGCGCTAACGCAATCTTAGCAGTATCTTTGGCTGCTGCTAAAGCCGCTGCTGTTGCAAAAGGCGTTGAGTTATACGAGCACATTGCTGATCTAAACGGTACTCCTGGTCAGTACTCTATGCCATTACCTATGATGAACATCATCAACGGTGGTGAGCACGCTGATAACAACGTTGATATCCAAGAATTTATGGTTCAGCCAGTTTCTGCTCCTTCTTTTGCAGAAGCACTTCGTGCGGGCGCAGAAATCTTCCATAGTTTGAAGAAAGTATTAAGCGAACAGGGTATGAGTACTTCTGTTGGTGATGAAGGTGGTTTCGCTCCTGACCTAGCCTCTAATGCGGATGCACTTGCAGCAATTAAAGTCGCTGTTGCAAACGCCGGTTATGAGTTGGGTAAAGACATCACGCTAGCACTGGATTGTGCCGCGACTGAATTTTATGTTGATGGCAAATATGACATGAAAGGTGAAGGTAAGGTTTTCACTTCTAACCAGTTCTCTGATTACCTAGCTGAGCTATGTGAATTATACCCAATCGCTTCTATTGAAGACGGTTTGGACGAGTCTGATTGGGATGGTTGGAAATACCAGACTGATATCCTAGGCAAAAAAGTACAGCTGGTAGGTGACGATTTGTTCGTAACCAATACCAAGATTTTGAAAGAAGGCATCGAAAAAGGTGTTGCTAACTCTATCTTGATTAAATTCAACCAAATCGGTTCTTTAACTGAAACGCTAGAAGCGATTCAGATGGCAAAAGACGCAGGTTACACCGTTGTTATCTCTCACCGCTCTGGTGAAACGGAAGATACTACGATTGCTGATTTGGCTGTTGGTACGTGTGCTGGCCAGATTAAGACCGGTTCTTTATGCCGCTCTGACCGTGTATCTAAGTACAACCGTCTATTGCGCATCGAAGAGCAATTGGAAGGTAAAGCACCTTACAATGGTTTGAAAGAAATCAAAGGTCAGTAAGCTCCTGATTAATAATCGGATGAGTAAGCGGCTAGTCATTAGCCTGTTTAGACATTTTGATTGATTTCAACGTATAAAAAAGGGAAGTGGGATTTTTATTACGATAAAAGTTCGCTTCCTTTTTTGCTTATGTCATACAATAAATAATCAGCACAAATAGATAGTGCAATAATAACAATGATGGATAAGGGAGGTTACATGGCTTTAAAATGGATTTTGTCCTTGTCTGTGCCCATGTTATTAATTCTCGTTTTGCAATACCGTTTTTGGTGGGATGATACTGGGGTCGCTGCAAGCTGGCAGCTGCAGCATCAAATGACTGAGCTTGAGCAAGACATTGCGGCTCAGCAAGTGCGTAATGATTGGTTGCGTGCAGAGGTGGATGATCTTCATCGCAGTGATGAATTGATCGAAGAGAAGGCCCGTGAAGATTTAGGCTTTATTGGTAAAGATGAGAGTTTTTATCTGATTCTTGATAAAACACAATAGTACGGTAATCAAATGTCCTCCAGTTTAATTGATACATGGTTAGTTTTACCGGCAGCGGGCATAGGATCACGTATGCAAGCCGATCGTCCAAAACAGTATTTGTCAATGACAGTAAAAGGGGTGACTAAAACGGTCATCGAGTTCACGTTAGATCATCTTCTTAGTTACCCGTATTTTAAACATTCAAATATTGCTAGTGCTGGATTCTATAAAGCGATTGTAGTCGTCACGAAGGGTGATCCTTATTGGCAAGAAATAAGTACTGCGCGCGGTTATGATAAGCATGAGCGAATTTTGGTTGTTTATGGTGGCAGTGAACGTTGTTATTCAGTGTTGAATGCTTTAATCGCTATCAGCCAATTTGAAAACAGTGAAAAAAAGAAAGACTCTGATCCGTCTTGGGTTGCTGTGCATGACGTTGCTCGACCTTGTTTGTCTTATCATGATTTAGATGCGTTATTTTCAGCGGTAGAGGATTACCCAGACGGTGGTATTTTAGCGGCCCCTGTTCGAGATACTATGAAACGCGGTGGTATTACTGAAAGTACATCGATGACAAAGAGTAAAGTTTGCAGCGTGATTGATCATACGGTCAATCGAGAACAGCTGTGGCACGCACTGACTCCACAGATGTTTCCGTTAAACTCCTTGCTTGATAATTTACAGGTTGCGCTTGCCGATGGTTTTGAAGTGACAGACGAGGCCTCTGCGATGGAATATGGCGGTGCAAAACCTAAGTTGGTTGATGGGCGCAGTGATAACTTGAAAATAACGCGACCAGAAGATTTAACGTTAGCTGAGTTTTATTTAAATAATTTTTAAAATAGTGAATATGTCGATGCGTATTGGTCATGGTTTTGATGTACATAAATTTGGTGAAGGTGATTTCATTACCCTAGGAGGCGTGAAAATTCCTTATAGCCAAGGTCTGATAGCACATTCAGATGGTGATGTCGTCTTGCATGCCTTATGTGATGGGTTATTAGGTGCATGTGCATTAGGCGATATCGGAAAGCACTTTCCTGATACGGATGAAGAATTTTCAGGTGCTGATAGTCGAGGATTATTACGTCACGTTATGACACTAGTCAAAGAGCAGGGTTATCAAATAGGCAATGTTGATATCACTATTATTGCTCAAGCTCCAAAAATGGCGCCGCATATTGAAACCATGCGTGAGCGAATTGCCGAAGATCTTAACTGCACATTAAACCAAGTAAACGTTAAAGCAACAACTACAGAAAAGCTCGGCTTCGAAGGCCGTAAAGAAGGCATCTCTGTTCATGCTGTTGCCTTGCTAGTGAATATCTAAATCGTTATTAATAAATAATGCTGTAAAACAATTATTACAAACAATAGTTTGAGAAACAAATATGTGGAATTTTGATTGGCCAAAAGCCTACCCTGAAACAAATGCTCATGGCATTTTAAAACTTACGCCAGAAGATTTTCAGGTTGATGAAATTCCACTGATGTCACCTAAAGGCGAGGGTGAACATATTTATCTTCATATTAAAAAACGTGAAGTGAATACACATTGGGTTGCGCGGTTATTATCTGAAGAGTTTGGCGTTAAAGAGCATGACGTTAGCTACGCAGGGCAAAAAGATCGCTACGCGGTGACCACGCAATGGTTCAGTATCTATGCACCGAAAATTGAAAGAGTATTAGAAGCACGCCCCTTTCCAGAAGAAGATATTGAAATACTCGTGCAAACCCGTCATACCAAAAAGTTACGTCGTGGTGATCTGATTGGTAATCGTTTTAATATTGTATTACGGAACATTAAGTCTTCAGAAACTTCTGATTCCTTACCCGCGACTGATGCGGCTAGCTTGCAGAAAACGATTGAACATAATCTGCAACAAATAAAACTAAACGGCGTGCCGAATTATTTTGGTCTACAGCGTTTTGGCCGCGGTGGCGGCAATATGGATCAGGCGCTGGCTATGTTAACGGGCCAACGTCGAGAAAAGAACCGCCAAAAGAAAGGTATATATTTATCTGCGGCACGTTCTTACATTTTTAATCAGGTTTTAGCGGCACGTATTGAACAAGGTCTTTGGGGTCAAGCAATGGCTGGGGATATAGATGTCTCAGCTAACGAAACTCAAGATGCTAATAAAGCCACCGCGCCGATGTGGGGTCGTGGACGTTTAAATTCACACACTGAAACCTTAGCGCTTGAGCAGGCGATCTCAGAGCCTTTACAAGATCTATGTAATGGTATGGAGCACGCAGGTCTAAATCAAGAGCGTCGTGAAATTGTGTCGAGCATTGAAAATATGCAATGGCAGTGGCTAGAAAATTCAGACAGTTCTGCTGACTTGAATATCAGCTTTGCATTGGCTTCAGGTCATTACGCTACTTCAGTATTACAAGAATTCATGCAGGTTGAAGAGCCTGAGCGCTATGAAGAAACTCCTTTTGTTTACAACCAAAGCAAGCCTGAAGGCGAGTTGGAAAGTGAAAAGCAGATAAAAGAAACGCACAATCAAGAAGAGAGTAAATAATGGCCTTTCTCTTATCCAATGATGATGGTGCTCACGCTCCTGGGTTGGCTCAACTAGCGCGCTCTCTAAAAGAAGCAGGTTTTGAGTGCCATGTTATCGCACCCGACCGAGATCGCAGTGGGGTTTCTAACTCGCTAACACTTGATCGACCTTTGCATCCTTTGTATTTAGATAATGGCTTTATTGCGATTAATGGTACTCCGACAGACTGTGTACACCTAGGTTTAAATGCTTTGTATCGTGGCGACGAGTTCGCCATAGAGCGTGTTATTGCAGGTATTAATTCAGGCGCAAATCTAGGTGACGATGTTATTTACTCTGGCACCGTTGCCGCTGCGATGGAAGGGCGCTTTTTAGATAAAGCCCCGATTGCGATTTCGCTGGTTGGCAAAACACACTTTGCTACGGCCGCTAAGGTATTGGTCTCTTTGCTGCCACAAATAGAAGCCCTATCGCTGCCCGAGCGAACGATTATTAATATTAATGTGCCAGACGTTCCGTTCGAACAATTAAAAGGAATAGAAGTTACACGCCTAGGTCATAGAATGCGTTCCGACAACCCTGTGCTAACAACCAATCCTCGCGGCAAAGAATGTTATTGGATATCGGCGGCAGGTGAAGGTGCTGATGCGGGCGAAGGCACCGACTTTTATGCTATTGAGCAAGGGAAAGTCAGTATTACGCCAATTCAAGCAGATATGACTCATGGAAATGCATTAGAATGCTTATCCCAGCTAACGGGTATTTAATATTCTGCTCAGAAGAGTTTCGAATCGATAAATAAAGAATTAGGTAGCGGATGATTTTACAAGGATTTACAGGTGAATGATCAGCAATTAGCTGGCATAGGGATGACCTCTCAGCGTACGCGTAATCGCTTAATACAGAGATTACGCGAGCGCGGCATTGAAAATCAACAAGTATTAGACGTGATGGCTTCAACTCCGCGCCATATATTTATTGATGAAGCGCTAGCGCATCGTGCTTACGAAGATACCTCTTTGCCTATTGGTAATGGTCAAACCATTAGCCAACCTTATATCGTTGCTAAAATGACCGAGCTATTATTGGCTGCAGGCCCATTAAACAATGTGTTGGAAGTCGGTACGGGGTCAGGTTATCAAACGGCTATTTTGGCTCCCTTGGTAAAAAGACTTTATAGTGTCGAACGCATTGAGCCATTGTTGAATAAAGCTAAGCAACGTATCCGCCAATTAAGATTGAATAATGTCAGCTTTAAGCTTTCTGATGGACATTGGGGGTGGGAGCAGTCAGGTCCTTATGACGGTATTATTGCTGCAGCTGCACCAGAAAAGATACCACAGGGTCTTTTAGATCAGATGACGGAGGGTGGCCGTATGATTTTACCGGTAGGGGGTGAAAATCAATCCTTGGTATTGGTGACTCGTAATGGTGATCAGTGGCAGAGAACTGTATTAGAAGAGGTGAATTTTGTGCCTTTTTTAACGGGAATTAAAAAATCTTAATCGGCTTGGTTCGCTGTGTTTAATGACAAGAGCACCAAGCCTATGAATAAATTGAATTAAAAGATGAAAACCTGCAATTGCAGGTTTTTTTTTAGCACAGGCTTAGTGATTAATATTAGTAAGGAATCAGAATGAAATATTTATGGTTGTATTTAAAAGGCATTGCCATGGGCAGTGCTGATGTTGTGCCGGGGGTATCGGGTGGCACGATTGCTTTTATTACCGGAATTTATACCGAACTATTGGATTCTATTAAGTCCGTTAATATAAATGCGCTAATCATATTGTTTAAACAAGGTCCGAAAGCTGCTTGGCAGGCAATCAACGGCACTTTTTTATTGGTATTATTACTGGGTATCTTGAGCGCTATTTTAACGTTAGCGAAAGTTATCCACTATTTATTAGACCATCAGGCCATTTTATTATGGTCTTTTTTCTTTGGTTTGATCCTCGCATCAAGCCTGCACATGGCTAAGCAAATCAAATTGTGGCAAGGAAAAACCTATATTGCACTATTAATAGGGGCTCTCTGTGCGGGCTTTATTAGCATTGCCAGCCCGTCCGGCATTGAAGCTAGCTACTTAAATATCTTCTTTGCTGGCAGTATTGCCATCTGCGCAATGATATTACCGGGTATCTCCGGCAGCTTCATTCTCTTGTTAATGGGCTTGTATGCGCCTGTGCTAGCCGCGGTAAAAGGCCTACAGCTGGATATAATGCTGATTTTTGCCTTGGGTGCTGTGCTTGGATTGATGTTGTTTTCGCGTTTATTAAGCTGGTTATTACATCACTATCAGGATCTGATGTTCAGCTTATTGACTGGGTTTATGTTGGGGGCTCTGTTAAAAGTGTGGCCCTGGAAAGAAACTATTAGCTTCCGTTTAAACAGCAAAGGGCTCGAAGTGCCTTTTGAACAGCTCAATCGCTTGCCTGAATGGGTGAATAATGATCAGATAATGTGGGCTTGTCTAATGGCCTGCATCGGATTTGGTTGTGTTTTCTTGTTAGAAAAAATCTCTAATCATCCCGGCAATGACTGAATAAGGGCTAATATAGGTAGGCGTCTTGCCAGAAGCGGAAATGTTTTTCCGCTGCTCTAGACGTTAAACGCCTAAATGTTAGTGCTAGTTACAAAATTAGAACGATTTATTATGTTGTTTTTAGATTAAAAAAGAATATATAGAAGTGTTTTAATAACATTCATTAAAACAATTACATGCATTTGCAAAAGGCATAAAGCTGTCATTTATATGTGTCAAAAAAATAACTTTCGAAACCAAATGTTTCAGACTGCAACTTATGTATCAATCATCGCAATTTGTGTAGTTATGACAGGTTGTCTAAGTAGTCGCGAATTCATATCAACTGAAGAGAAGTTCAGTAAAAGTAAAAAGGCGACGGGTTTTCATATAGTGGAAAAAGGTGACACTTTGTTCTCCATTGCATGGACATATGGGTGGGATTATCGCGAGTTAGCTAACACTAACTCAATCGTTAAACCTTACACCATCTATGCAGGGCAGAAAATTGACATAGTAAGTCCCCCACAGGTTAAAAAATCAGCAATTATTAGCAGTGCCGGAAAATCGTCGAAATGGAGACCTAAGAAGGAAAAGGCTGCTAATCGTACAGTAACAACCCGTCTTAATACGCCAGTTAAACCGTCATTAGGTACCCAAAAGGGGTGGAGATGGCCTGCTAAAGGTAAGGTTATAGAGCGCTTTTTAGCCAATGATTCACAAAACAAGGGTATTGATATCGCCGGTAAATTGGGGGAATCTGTAAATGCAGCTGCGGCAGGGACGGTCGTTTATGCAGGGAAGGGACTTCGTGGTTATGGCAATTTAGTGATCATAAAACACGATGCAAAATTCCTCAGTGCATACGCCCATACAAGCCGCATTTTGGTCCGCGAGAAAGAAAAAATTAAAGCGGGGCAGATAATTGCCGAAATAGGATCTACTGGGACGAATCGAGTGAAACTCCACTTTGAGATTCGTCGAAATGGCAGACCAGTAGACCCCCTTCAGTTTTTGCCGAAATGGCACTCTGGAGGAGGATGAAGTTTAATCAATCGTTCTGGTATGAAAACTGAATCATAACGGAAACAATCAGAACGAAATAAAAAGGCGGGACGAGACATGGCAGCTCAACAAGAAATCAGTGCAGAAACCTTCGATGACGTAATTGAAGCACCGACGAAAGCGAAAGCAAAAAAACCAGCAGCGCCTGTCGAGCGAACAAGCAAGGCTTCACAAGAGCGATTTATCGCTGAGCCAAGTGCCGCCAAAGCCTTAGATGCAACGCAACTTTATTTAAATGAAATTGGCTTCTCGCCACTTTTGTCTCCAGAAGAAGAAGTGCACTTTGCTCGTCTAGCCCGTAAAGGCGACGAGAAAGGTCGTAAGCGCATGATTGAAAGTAACTTGCGCTTAGTAGTGAAAATTTCACGTCGTTATGTCAATCGTGGTTTATCACTATTAGATTTGATTGAAGAAGGCAACTTAGGCTTGATTCGCGCCGTAGAGAAGTTTGATCCTGAGCGTGGCTTCCGTTTTTCTACCTACGCTACTTGGTGGATTCGTCAGACGATTGAACGTGCCATCATGAACCAAACCCGCACCATTCGTTTACCGATTCACGTGGTGAAAGAACTTAATGTGTATTTGCGTGCTGCTCGTGAGCTGGCACAGAAATTAGACCATGAACCTTCAGCAGAAGAAATTGCAGACCTATTAGATCGCCCAGTTGCTGACGTTAAGCGTATGTTGGCGTTAAATGAGCGTGTGACCTCTGTCGATACGCCTCTTGGACCAAACTCCGATAAATGCCTATTGGATACCGTTGCTGATGACCGCAGCGCAGATCCTTGTACAACTCTTCAAAATAACGATATTACCGGTAGTCTTTCCGATTGGTTGGATGAGTTAACTGAGAAGCAACGTGAGGTTGTGTCCCGTCGTTTTGGGCTTCGCGGTTATGAGACAAGCACTTTGGAAGAAGTTGGCCGTGAGATTGGTTTAACGCGTGAACGTGTGCGCCAGATTCAGGTTGAAGCATTAAAGCGTCTACGTGAAATTATGGAAGGCCAAGGTTTGAATGCGAGTACAATTTTTGGTGACGCATAAGTCACTAAGTTTGGGGTGCTAAAGGGGCTACGGAAAGTAGCCCTTTTTTATGCGCCTAGCTTTAATACAAGGTTCGTTGTTAAAGAAAGGCATCGAGTAATATGGCGATCAAACTACTTTTCTAAGTATTGCAACTTATCCGGTACACCATCCCACTCTTCAGCATCATCGGCTTTATCTTTCATTTCAGTAATATTGTTATCGCGCCACTTCTCGGATAACTCAACGTTCAATTCGATAAACTGCTGCTGATCAGCAGGTACTTCATCTTCAGAGAAAATCGCTTGTGCTGGGCACTCAGGCTCACATAACGCGCAATCAATACACTCATCTGGGTCAATAACCAAGAAATTTGGGCCTTCATAGAAGCAATCTACTGGGCATACTTCAACACAATCTGTGTACTTACATTTAATACAGTTATCAGTTACTACAAAAGTCATTGCAGTCGATCTCCTCATCTCATTGGGTCTATGCCCATCACGGTGGCGACATTCTAGTGATGACGCCTAAATACCGCAAGGTTATAAATTGAATAAACTTATATCATTAATGGATAGTTATATGCATTTTTTTGCATATAACGGTGATTTTTTAACCTAACATTGATTTAAGTCGATAAATTTCTTCCAGTGCCTGCCTGGGCGTTAGGTCATCAACAGCAAGTTCAGCGATGGCTATCTCAATGTCAGAAGGACCTTGGGCGAACATATCTGACTGCATAGGACTGCCGCTAGTGACTTCTATTAATGGCTCTATTGATTGTTTTGCCGGAGACTCTACTAGCGATATAACAGGCAAAGTATCAGACGGATTATGGAAACTTTCTTTTTCGAGTAAATGCAGCTTGTCTTTTGCCTGCTGAATAACGACTTTAGGCACTCCCGCAAGCTGCGCAACCTGTAAACCATAGCTTTGACTTGCCGGGCCTGGTTCGACATTGTGCAAAAAGATAATGCGATCGTCATGTTCGGTTGCGGTTAGATGAACATTAACCACGCTACCAATTTGCTCAGGTAAGGTTGTCATCTCAAAATAATGTGTCGCGAATAAGGTTAGCGCATGAACTTCTTTGGCCAAGTGAACGGCCGCCGCCCAAGCAAGTGATAGCCCATCAAAAGTACTGGTACCACGGCCAACTTCATCCATTAAGACCAAGCTGTTCGGCGTTGCATTGTGAAGAATGTTCGCGGTTTCAGTCATTTCGACCATGAAGGTAGAGCGCCCGCCCGCTAAATCGTCGGCTGAACCCATACGAGTGAAAATTCTATCGACAGGGCCAATGACTGCGCTATCGGCAGGGACATAGCTACCAATATGGGCAAGCAGTACAATTAATGCATTCTGGCGCATGTAGGTCGATTTACCACCCATGTTCGGACCCGTGATAATGAGCATGTCTTGCATTGAATTAAGTTCTAAACCATTCGCAACAAAAGGGTCTTCGAGAATTTCTTCAACCACTGGATGGCGACCAGCGGTAATCTCGATGCCGCGCTCAGCGACCAATTTAGGGGGCGTGAAGCGTAAAGTGCTCGCTCGCTCTGCGAGGTTGATTAAAACATCTAATTCAGCCAAGCCTGTTGCGGTATCTTGCAAGCTAAATAAATCTTCCGCTAATTCGACGACTAACTGTTCATACAGATGCTTTTCACGAGATAAAGAACGGCTTTTGGCACTTAATGCTTTATCTTCAAATTCTTTCAATTCTGGAGTAATAAAACGTTCGGCATTCTTGAGCGTTTGGCGACGAACGTATTCAACAGGTGCCGCTTCCGATTGCGCTTTACTGATTTCTATAAAATATCCATGAACTCGGTTATAGCCGACTTTTAACGTTGAAATTCCAGTTTTTTCTTTTTCGCGCTGTTCTATCTCGAGCAGATAATCCCCCGCATTTTTGCTGATACCTCTAAGTTCGTCCAGCTCCTCGTCATAGCCTGTTGCGATGACACCACCATCTCTTATGATAACGGGAGGATTATCAATAATCGCTTTCTGCAACTTCTCAACCCATTCGGGGTAGTGTTTTATTAGCGCTGACAGCTCTTTTGCGCGATCGGCGTTTAGGCTGGTTAACAACGTTTGTAATTCAGGTAAGCGAGCCAAAGCATCACGTAGGCGTGCTAAATCTCTTGGACGAGCAGAGCCGAGTGCAACGCGAGATAGAATACGTTCAATGTCACCAATGCCTTTTAATTGCTGATGCAAGGGTTCCCAGTGATAATCATCAATGGATTCAGCAATAAGTTGCTGGCGTTGGTTTAGTGTATCGCGATTACGAATAGGGCGATTTAGCCAGCGGCGTAATAAACGGCTTCCCATCGCCGTTGCCGTTCTATCCATTACCCAGGCTAATGTATGTTCGGTGCCACCTTGTTGGTTAATATCAATCTCAAGATTCTTTCGACTGGCGGGGTCGATGATAATGGCATCATCAGGTTGCTCGATTAAGAGCGTTCTAATATGCGGCAAGCCTGATCGTTGAGTATCTTGGGCATATTGCAGAAGAGCCCCAGCAGCTTGAATGGCAACGATCAAATGCTCACAACCAAAGCCCCGTAAATCTTTTGTTTTTAACTGAGTGGTTAATAATCGAAACGCCGTGTCCGATTCAAAGTGCCAGGGGGCTTGGGATTTCGCGCCAGGGCGGTTAGTCAGGGCGTCGGGAAATGCCTGATCTTCATTATATAAAAGCTCAGCAGGTTTAATGCGCTCTAACTCGGCTAATAAAGAATCTTCATTGGACACCTCCATTACCACAAAACGGCCAGAGCTAATATCCAGCATGGCGATGCCGTAAAGGTTTTCTTTATTCTGCTTTTGTTTATTAACCGCTACTAATAAATTATCACGGCGTTCATCGAGAAAGGCTTCATCTGTTAATGTCCCTGGGGTAATCACCCGAACAACTTTACGCTCAACAGGGCCTTTTGACGTCGCAGGATCACCGATCTGTTCAGCGATGCCTACAGAAACACCTAAGCGTACTAATTTACCGATATAACCTTCAGCAGCGTGATAAGGAATTCCCGCCATAGGTATGGGTTCACCGCCGCTATGGCCACGCGCCGTGAGAGTAATGTCTAATAAGCGGGAAGCCGTACGGGCGTCATCGTAAAACAGCTCATAGAAATCTCCCATGCGATAAAACAGCATAATTTCAGGAATTTCAGCCTTGAGGCGAAAATATTGCTGCATCATAGGTGTATGTGTCGCTGCTGCTTTGCTCATATCTGCGCTGAAACCCTAAATCTAAACATTAAAAACAGCATTGTAAGTGATTGTGAGGTAATTGAACAAAGCATCTGCGTAATGTTAATCGGTAAAGTTATTACAAATGACAGCTTTAATACTAAAAAGCACTGTATTAATGAGGAATTAGTACTGGATGAAATACTGTATATATTGTCTTATCTTCTGAAAATCTAGACTGATTTAAAAATATTTGTGACCTTGAGATGTATTATCGATGGGGGTTGTGGAGGTGTTGATGGTTTTTGTTGTAAAAAATTCAGAATATGACTTGGTCAATCCCAATAGCTATGCTTAAATACTGGTTAAATCTACAGTAAAGCAAGTAGTGATACGCAAACAACAAAAGATAGATGAGCAGAAAGATCTGATCATCCAGACTTAATATAAGGAACGTCACAATGGATGCAAATAAGCAAAAAGCACTCGATGCTGCACTAAGCCAGATTGAGCGTCAATTCGGTAAAGGCTCCATTATGAAAATGGGTGACCAGCCGCGTGAAGCAATTCCGTCGGTATCTACCGGTTCTTTAACTCTGGATGTTGCGTTAGGCATAGGCGGTTTACCTTATGGCCGTATCGTTGAAATTTATGGTCCAGAAAGCTCGGGTAAAACAACACTTTGTTTGTCTGTTATGGCTCAAGCACAAAAGCAAGGTAAGACCGTTGCTATTGTTGATGCTGAGCACGCACTTGATCCTTTATATGCTGAAAAATTGGGTGTAAATCTCGATACTTTGTTAGTGTCTCAACCTGATACGGGTGAGCAAGGTTTGGAAATTACCGATAGCTTAGTTCGTTCAGGCGCGGTTGATGTGATCGTGATTGACTCGGTTGCAGCGTTAACACCTAAGGCTGAAATTGAAGGCGATATGGGTGATCACCATGTTGGTCTACAGGCTCGTTTAATGTCTCAAGCATTACGAAAAATGACGGCCAACGTTAAAAATGCTAATTGCTTGGTGATTTTCATCAACCAAATTCGTATGAAAATTGGTGTGATGTTTGGTAATCCTGAAACCACAACCGGTGGTAATGCTCTGAAGTTTTATTCTTCAGTACGCTTGGACATTCGTCGTACAGGTGCGGTGAAGCAGGGCGATGAAGTAACAGGTAACGAAACTCGCGTTAAAGTTGTTAAAAATAAAGTAGCGCCTCCTTTCAGACAGGCTGAATTCCAAATCCTATATGGTGAAGGTATTTACCACATGGGTGAGGTCGTTGACTTGGGTGTTAAGTGCGACTTGATTGATAAATCAGGTGCTTGGTATGCGTATAAGGGCGATAAAATAGGTCAAGGTAAAGCTAACGCAGCAAAATTCTTATCAGATAATCCAGCGATTGCTGAAGAGATAGAAAAAGAAATTCGTTCGCAATTAATGACTAGCCAATTACCAGAAGATGCTGAAAAGGCTGAGAAAGCAGACAAACCAGAAAAAGCTGAAAAAGTTAAAGATTCTAAAGATAAAGCTGAGTCGTAGGGTTATCAGTGTATAAAAAAACTTCAGGGTTTTCTAAACCAACAGAACTCTCTGAAAGTGAATTACGCGTGGCAGCAATTGGTTTGCTGTCACGTCGTGAATACTCCCGTCATGAGCTTTATCAAAAGCTTATTGCTCGCACCTCTAGCGAGACCTATTTATTACAATTACTTGATCAACTAATACAATCAGGCTATCAAAGCGATCAGCGATTTACTGAATCTTTTTTACGTTCACGAATTAACCGTGGTTTAGGTCAAATGCGTATAGAGCGTGAGCTAAAAGAAAAAGGAATCGATCGAGATCTTATTGAGCAGGTTTTTCAGGATGAAATTGATTGGTTTGAATTAGCCTATGACTGTGGCTTGAGAAAATTTCGCTCTTTGGACCTTAACGATTATAAGGAAAGACAGAAAGCATTTCGTTATTTAGCGTATCGGGGGTTCTCCATGGATCAGATACATTTTGCTATAGAGCATTACTTAGAATTACAAAAAGCATAAAAAGTAGTTATATAAAACATCATTTTTAGAATATTAACTGAGAATGTCCTCCATATCCGCAATACCTCATATGCTGTCGTCAGAGTCCATTGACAGATTAGTAACTTATAACGAATATCCTTGCTAATAAAAACATAAAAGAACGATTGATCAGAGTTCTGGCGCAACGTGTCTATAGCCGTTGTGTTTAATTTAATAATTATGCCTAACCGTTATACCGTCTATTGAGGGAAATTATGCCTATTTTGCCACAAGTGGCCTTGCCATTTGTTCGCTTGCTGTATCAGTTTTGGTTAGATTATGATGTTTCTAAGCAAGTACTTGATGATATTTTAGGTATTGATATTTCAATAGAGAGTAGGGATAAATTTGGTATATCTAGCCATAAAATGGCTAGGTTGCATCAGGTCGCGGTGGAGCATATCAAGGACCCTGCGATGGGAATTCGCTTAGGGCAGTATATTGCAAAGTCTGGTGTGAGCATTGCCGATATGTTGATGAAGTCTGAAACACTGGCTACCGGTATTGAAGTACTCATTACTCGCTCTAAAGTGATTACTGAATCTGGATATTTTGAGTTAACGGATGTTGATGTCGATACTATGCGTTTGTCTTTTACCCAAGGCGAAGGGATTGTTTTTAGCAGCTATCAAAAAGATATGATTTTTTCCGCGATTCAACATTGGTTTCTTAGTGTGTTCCCTGATGCTAATCAACACCTTAAATATTTTTTTGATGCAAATAGTGTGAGCGGAATTGAGCATGAAAAATTATTAGGTTGTTCTATTGGTAAGGCGGATGATACTTATATAGAAATATCCAAGTGTTTACTTGTGAGAAATAACCCTTATGCGGATAAGTTATTATTTAATAAAAATATAATTGAAACGGATAAGATTATTGCAAAACGAATGCAAAGATTGGATTTATATATAGAGGTAAGAGCGGCAATTAAACGTTGTTTATTGCAGCGGAGTGCTACTCAAGAAAATGTGGCGCAGCAATTAAATTTAACAATCCGAAATTTGCAGCGTAGATTAAAAGAAGTGGGGATAACGTATCAAGCTATTTTAGATGATAGTCGAGAGGCGTTGGCATTACATTTAATAAAAGACTTGGACATACCCTTGTATGAGATTTCTTTCCTTGTCGGATTCACCGAGCCCAGTGCTTTTTATAAAGCCTTTCGTCGCTGGACTGGAAAGCGTCCTGGGGACTACCGCCAAGACGTGATGCAGCAGAGCGATCAATCAGAAGTTGATGGCTCTGCTGCCGTTTAATATTTTATAGTATTAATGCAGTTTTAAGCGGGGACGAATGACTTTATTAATGTGTCCTACCAGAGAAAGCAGTAGCGTATGTTTATAACCATGCAAAGCAATTTGATGCATGCGATAAAGCGACACATAAACGATGCGTGCTAAGCGCCCTTCAATCATCATTGAGCCCTTACTCAAATTTCCCATCAAGCTTCCTACGGTACTATAACGACTTAATGAGACGAGTGAACCTTTGTCGCGATAGATGAAATCTGGCGCTGGTTTGCCTGCATGCAATGCTGCTAATACTTTCAATAAATGACTGGCTTGCTGATGAGCGGCTTGAGCCCTAGGCGGAACAGATTTTCCATTGGCTTGCAGTAGAAATGCGCAATCGCCAATAGCGAAAATATCGTCGTCGAGTGTGGTTTGTAAGCTAGCTTTTACTGCCAATTGATTCACTCTATTAGTTTCAAGGCCTGCAATATTCGCCAAGAAGTCAGGTGCTTTAACCCCAGCCGCCCAAACTTTTAATTTGGCCTTAATTACATCACCGTTCTTGGTAATAAAACCTTCTTCTGTAATCTCTGTAATCATGGTTTCTGTTAAAACATTAACACCCAGTTTTTCGAGTTCGCGCTTAGCAGCGTTCGAAATTCGTTTTGGTAATGCGGGCAAAATTTGCGGCCCTGCTTCTATTAATGAAACTTTAAGTTTGTCAGTATTAAACTGACTCATATCGTAGCTCGCTAAAGTTTCTGTCGTATTGTATAACTCAGCAGATAGTTCAACGCCTGTTGCACCTGCTCCGACAATCGCAATGCTGAGTTCTTCTGGATTATTGCTGCCATTGGCTTTAATGAATTGATTTAGTAGCTTTTGATGGAAGGTCTCAGCTTGCTGGCGAGCATCTAAAAAGTAGCAATGCTCAGCCGCGCCTTTCGTACCGAAATCGTTGGTGACACTGCCTAGAGCGATTACCAGTTGGCCATATTCAAGTTCACGCTGTGGTAGGATTTCTTCGTCTTCATCAAAAATAGCGGCTAATTCGATCGTTTTTTTCTCACGATTAAGGTCTTTCATCTTACCAATATGGAAGTGAAAACCATGTTTTTTACCATGGGCTTGATAATTTAGCTCATCAATTCCTGAGTCTAGAGCGCCTGTTGCAACTTCGTGCAGTAGTGGTTTCCACAAATGAGTATGGTTGGCGTCCACGAGGTGAATTTCAGCTTTGCCTTTTTTACCCCATTTGTGACCCAGCTGTGTTGCGAGTTCTAAACCGCCTGCGCCGCCACCAACTATAACTATTTTCTGCACGATTAAATCCTATGAAAAGTGGGAGTTGCGGCATTATATCCGACAAAAAGGTCAATGTGCGTCACAATAGTTGATTATTTCAGACAGGCTTGTTTTCTGGGGAAGATCTTGGGGCTGAATGCGGTATTTGCTTTATCGGGGGCATGAATATATATTTATTGTTTAGAACACTAAATAACAAGGCGACGATGAGCTATAAATTAGAAGTCAAAAACCTGTATAAAGTGTTTGGCAATAAGCCTAAGAAAGCCATTCAAATGCTTGAGTCTGGAGCCACAAAAGATACTATCTTTAGTCAGACTGGCATGACAGTGGGGGTGCAAAATGCTTCTTTGCAAATAAAAGAAGGTGAGATTTTTGTCATCATGGGCTTATCGGGCTCAGGCAAGTCAACCTTAGTAAGATTGCTAAATCGATTAATTGAACCCACGCTAGGGCAAGTGCTGATCGATGGCGAAGACATTACTCGTCTTGATAAAAAAAGTTTACGGGCTGTGCGACGCAATAAAGTCAGTATGGTGTTTCAATCTTTTGCCTTACTGCCTCATTTAACGGTTTTAGATAATGCGGCCTTTGGTTTGGAATTGAGTGGCGAACCCAAAGATGTGCGTTATGAAAAAGCCATGAATGCGCTTAATCAGGTGGGGCTTGAGGCTTATGCACTCAGTTATCCTGATGAATTGTCTGGTGGTATGCAGCAGCGTGTTGGTCTTGCTAGGGCGCTTGCAAATGACCCAGACATTCTACTTATGGACGAAGCTTTTTCGGCTTTGGATCCTCTCATCAGAGCTGAAATGCAAGATGAGCTAGTAAACCTTCAAAAAGCGCAACGGCGCACCATTATCTTTATATCTCATGATTTAGACGAAGCCATGCGGATTGGCGATCGTATTGCCATCATGCAAGGTGGAAAAATTATTCAAGTTGGCCAGCCCGATGAGATACTTCAGAATCCAGCAAACGATTATGTGAAATCTTTCTTTAAAGGTGTCGATGTCAGCAATGTTTTCAACGCCGGTGATATTGCCACTCAAGGTGATGTGAAGGTGATTAAGCAAGCAGCCGATGTCGACCTTTCTTTAGCGATGACCCAATTAAATAACGATGAGTCAGAGTATGCATACATCACTGATGAGAACGATCACTTGCGCGGTGTTATTTCCACGGAAGATCTGGCGAATAATTTATCGAATCAAAGCCAGCTTGAAAATGCCTTTATTGACCTAGAATCGATTACCGATACCACGCAAATAAATGAAGTAATAGGGCAAGTGGCGGCTTCTCCTTGTCCAGTACCGGTAGTGGATAAAGATAATAAATATCAAGGGGTGATTAGTCAGAATCAGCTGTTGGAAACTTTAGACCGGGAGAGTAAGGATGAGTGAGCAGGTGAGTGATCCTTGGGCAGCGACTGCCCCGGTTGAAGATGCTACGAGTAATCCTTGGGGTTCGATGGAATCTACCAATGCCGAGCTTACGTCCAGTTTGTCTGCGGGGGTTGAAGTGCAAGAGCCTCTTTCCTTTGCTGATCCCTTTGCACATGACTGGATCCCCCTTCAAGATTGGGTAGAAACCTTTGTCTCTTGGTTAGTATTGCATTTTAGGCCGTTTTTTTCTGCGATTAAAACTCCCATTGATACGACTCTGCAAACCATTGAAGCGATGCTTCAAAGCGTATCGCCGTTAATAATGGTTTTGCTCTTTGGGCTTTTGGCGTGGCAGCTTGTGGGTAAGCGTTTAGGCGTAATGGCCGCGCTTGGCTTGTTGTTTGTCGGCGCGATAGGCGCTTGGGAAGAATCGATGACAACACTTTCACTGGTCTTAACATCAGTGATTTTTTGCATGTTGATCGGCATACCAACAGGCATTCTTATGGCGAGAAGTGATCGTAGCCAGCGTTTTATGAGACCTTTACTGGATACCATGCAAACTACTCCGGCGTTTGTGTACCTAGTACCTATTGTGATGTTGTTTGGTATTGGTAATGTTCCCGGTGTGATCGTGACTATTATCTTTGCGGTTGCGCCAGTGATTCGATTAACCAATTTAGGTATTCGACAAGTCCCCGCAGACTTAATTGAAGCCAGCCAATCCTTTGGTGCCAGTGAGCGTCAGATGCTCTTCAAAGTTCAGCTACCACTTGCTATGCCAACGATTATGGCGGGTGTTAATCAAACCTTGATGTTGAGCTTATCGATGGTTGTTATTGCTTCGATGATTTCCGTGGGCGGTTTAGGATTGATGGTGCTGCGAGGTATTGGTCGATTAGATATTGGGCTCGCAACAGTGGGTGGTATTGGTATCGTTATTCTGGCAATTATTTTAGATCGAATGACTCAGTCATTAGGTCGATCTAATCGAGACAGAGGGGTTGGTGCTTGGTATTCGAAAGGGCCTGCTGGGCTTGTTATGAAATTGAAAGCCAAATTGACGGGCTAAAAGATCAAACTATTTTATTAAGATATTCCAAGGTGAAGCAAGCAGGTTCATTGAGAACAACGAATAATAAATCATAAAAGAGGGATGTATGAAAAAACTACTAAGCACATTTATCGCAACGTCATTACTTATGACGGCTAACCTAGGTTATGCCAATGAGAAGCCCGGTAAGGGGGTTAAAGTGCAAGCATTGCACAGCCCCATATCGGAAGAAGCATTCCAAACGATGGTACTCAACGAAGCCCTAACTCATCTTGGCTATGAGGTCGAAGATACTAAAGAAGTCGATTACAGCGCCGCTTACACGGCCATTGCTAATGGCGATGCGACTTACTTAGCCGTCAACTGGTTCCCTTTGCATAACTCCATGTATGCCAATGCGGGCGGTGACGAAGTCTTTTATCGACAAGGACATTATATCAAGGGTGCTTTGCAGGGTTACTTGATCGATAAGAAAACCGCTGACAAGTATAATATTAAGAATATTGAGCAACTGCAGGATGCAAAAATTGCTAAATTGTTTGATACCGATAACGATGGTAAAGCAGACTTAACCGGTTGTCAGGCAGGTTGGGGTTGCGAGGGGGTTATTGAGCATCAGCTAGATGCGTTCAAGCTGCGTGATCGCATTACCCATAAGCAAGGACAGTATGCTGCGATTATTGCCGATACGATTGTTCGTTATAACGAAGGCCAATCTATTTTCTATTACACTTGGACGCCTTACTGGGTATCAGGAAAATTAATTCCGGGTAAAGATGTTGTTTGGTTAGAAGTTCCACGCTCTGCTAATCCAAATAATACTGATACGGCTTTACCAAATGGTAAAAACTATGGCTTTGAGATCAATAGCCAGCGTATTGTTGCTAACAAAGTATTTGCCAAGAAAAACCCATCGGCAGCGAAATTGTTTGAAGTGGCTAAATTGCCGATCAATGATGTGAGTGCTGAAAATATGCTAATCGCTAATGGTGAAGATTCTCAAAGCCAAATTCGCCAGCATGCTTTGAATTGGATAAAAACCAATCAGGTAACGTTTAACGGATGGCTTGAAGCAGCTCGCGCCGCTCAATAACAAAATGTATTTCGCGATTAAATTTTATTAAAGATAGGGTATGTATTCTATGCAGCCACTGACCAATGTGCTTTTAAAGCACATTGGTTCGCGAATAAGCTGTTAGCGACTATGAAATGTTAGAGCTTATGAAATATTAGGGCTTATGAATCGTTAGAATCGTTTCTTTTTTCTACCAGTAATAAGCATGCTTGTTGGTTAAGTGCTTCTTCGGCGCTATAAACTTGTAGGTTTATGCAGGTTTGTAGGAGCTGGTTAAGTTTTGCTTCGTAGTCTGAATCGTCCAAGCGTACTAGTGCTTGAGAGTATTCATTATAAAGTACTGCAAGTCGCTTTTCTTGTATGAGCGCATCATCAAATAATTTAATTACTTGATCTTCATCTGCACCATAAGTCATACCGCCTAGAAATCCACCGACGCGTTCGATGACGCCAGCATCAATACCTGCAAGCATTGCGCTGTATAATGGGTGGTGAGGTGCTTCGTTGTGTAAGGCATTTAAGGCGTCTTGAGTCGGGCCAAGAAGTCCAGAGGCGGTCGCAGCGGTTGTCGATAATAATTCCAAACGGCGTGCTTTTTGATAAGCGTCACCAAACGTTAAAAAATCAAAGTTCTTAAGCAATGGAAGCAATGGTTTCATAATCGCGTCGACTTCTAGAAATTTCTCTTCCTTATTATCGTCACTTACTAAAAAAGTTGTATGAATCAGCTTTGCGTACAATGCTGGCAATAATCCAGCAGGGCCTAACTTCATGCCGAGTTCATAGGCCTGCTGATATTCGCCTTGATAATGAAGACGCCAAACTTGTTGTACCGCTTCAGCCAGTGGTTGGTAATTTTGCTGTAAAATAGGTGCTAAGGCAGGGTGGCTATTGGGATTGCTTGCGAGTTCTATCAGTTGTTTAGACATTTGAGGAAATTGGCTCATCATGTCCTCTACAAAAACACTGTCAGGCCAATGCAACTGAATGCCTGCCGCGAGTAATGGCCAGTTTTTTTGGAGTAAATCACCTGAGTAATTAAACTGAGGCAGTGTTTGAGGGTAGGTTACCCAAGTGTTTATTTCTTCTTCTATTTTTGTTGTTGGCGCACCGGCAAGTACTGAAGATGTAAAAGGAATAAAAGAAAAAAGAACAAAAAAAAGAATGAAACGTAAGCTCATGGCTTATTTCCTATAATAAAATATTTGCGCATTATAAGAGAAAATAAGCATTAGAAGTGGGGTTTTATTCAGCCAAAAAAACTGTCTACCTCCAGACAGTCTTCTTTTTGGTTCACTTAATCAAAAAAGCGTCCATCTAAACTGATTTACTTAAAAGCAGAGCCGACTGGTCGACCGATTGCTTTTAGTATTTTTGCTAGCGGACAAAAGCCTGTGAAAGCGGCTTGCAGCATATTTAAACCAATAAATGCTGTGAAACCTAACCAGTAAATAGAGTGCAGTTGAGAAAGAGATACGCTAATAAGAATAAAGGTGCCTGCTAGTGCAAATACGAGGCGATCAATGTTCATGGGATGCTCCAATGTTTAATATCGCTTTATTCTGATATAGTTATATTGATTCGTCAACTTACTTTTGCAATTCATGTTGCATATATACATGCCGTTCGTTTTATTGCTTTCTTCTTATTCAGAGCGAGGCAAGCTATAATTGCGCCCAAATATTTTACCCCGCTGTGATCTCAATATTTAATCCAGTATGTAATGGACCGTGTTAACTATGAAAAGCTCTGATATTCGCCAAGCATTTTTGAATTACTTTAATTCTAAAGGCCATGAAATTGTTGCCTCTAGCCCTTTGATTCCGGGCAATGATCCAACCTTATTGTTTACCAATGCGGGCATGGTTCAATTTAAAGACGTGTTTTTAGGACTTGATGATCGCAGTTATACCCGCGCGACTTCTTCACAGCGCTGTGTTCGCGCGGGTGGTAAGCATAACGATTTAGAAAACGTGGGTTATACGGCCCGTCATCATACGTTTTTCGAAATGCTGGGTAATTTCAGTTTTGGCGATTATTTTAAACAAGATGCCATTAAGTTTGCTTGGGAGTTCTTAACTTCAAAAGAGTGGATGAACTTGCCCGCGGATAAGTTGCTAGTCACTGTGTATGCTGATGATGATGAAACGTATGATTTCTGGCATAAAGATATGGGCCTCAGCGAAGATAAGATCATTCGCATCGGCGATAACAAAGGCGCGAAATACGCATCGGACAACTTCTGGTCGATGGGTGATACCGGCCCTTGTGGTCCGTGTACTGAAATTTTCTACGATCACGGCGAACATATTTGGGGCGGTAAGCCTGGTACGCCAGAAGAAGATGGCGACCGTTTCATCGAGATTTGGAATGTTGTATTTATGCAGTTTAACCGTACTGAAGACGGTGTGATGCATCCCCTGCCTAAGCCATCGGTTGATACCGGCATGGGTCTTGAGCGTATTGCAGCAATTATGCAGGGCGTACACAGCAACTACGAAATCGATTTATTCCAAGCGCTATTGAAAGCAGCGGCAGACGTTACGGGCTGCACCGATCTAGAAAATAAATCACTTCGCGTTATTGCCGATCATATTCGCTCGACCAGCTTTTTAATTGTTGACAGTGTTTACCCATCGAACGAAGGGCGTGGTTATGTATTACGTCGCATCATTCGTCGTGCGGTTCGCCACGGCCACATGTTGGGTGCCAAAATTGGCTTCTTTCATAAGCTGGTTACCGCGTTAGTTGAGCAGATGGGCGATGCCTATCCTGAGCTTGTTAAGCTTCAACCTCAAATTGAAAAAGTATTACGCTTGGAAGAAGAGCAGTTTGCTAAAACCCTTGATAAAGGCATGGGCATTTTAAATGATGCCATTGGTACTTTAAAAGGCGATACCATTCCTGGTGAAACCGTATTTAAGCTTTACGATACCTACGGCTTTCCAATGGATTTAACCGCTGATGTAGCGCGCGAAAAGCATTTAAAAATTGATGAGGCGGGTTTTGAAACCGCAATGGAGCATCAGCGTGCTACCGCAAGAGCCGCTGGCAACTTCAGTATGAAGGGTGGTGTAGCATTAGATATTGACGGTGAAACTGAATTCTTAGGTTACGATAAATTGGCGAGCCAAGGTTCTGTGCAGGCTTTGTTTGTTGATGGTAAAAAAGTTGAAAGTATTTCTTCAAGTGCAGATGCGAGTATCGAAGCCTTAATCGTATTGGATGCAACTGCATTCTATGGCGAATCAGGTGGTCAATCTGGAGACTCGGGTTTCTTAAAAGCCGATGGTGTGGTTTTCCAAGTTAAGAATACGGTGAAAGAAAGCGGCAACCATATTCATCAGGGTATTTTGGTAGAAGGTTCGGTAAAGCCGGGTGATAAGTTGATCGCAGAAGTTGATGCTGATAAGCGTGCTGCCATTACTTTGCATCACTCAGCGACTCACATATTGCATGCGGCTTTGCGTAATCTATTGGGCGAGCACGTTGCACAGAAAGGGTCTTTGGTAACGTATGATAAATTGCGTTTTGATTTCTCTCATTTAGAAGCGATGACCGCAGAAGAAGTGGCGACCATCGAACAGCGCGTTAATGCAGAAATTCGTGATAACAGCGAGATTAGCACACGTTTAATGAATATCGACGACGCAAAAAACAGTGGCGCGATGGCCTTGTTTGGTGAAAAGTACGACGACGAAGTGCGTGTATTGGCGATGGGGACAGGCGAAGGCGCTGATCAATTCTCAATTGAATTATGCGGTGGAACTCACGCCAAGCGTACAGGCGACTTAGGTGTTTTCAAAATAATATCTGAAGCCAGCGCAGCAGCAGGTGTTCGTCGTATTGAAGCCGTTGCCGGTCAAGCCGCGTTAGATTTTATTTCTGCTCAAGAGGCGACGTTAAATACGATTGCGCGCTCGGTAAAAGGCAGTAGTGATAATGTCGGTGAAAAAGTTGAATTGGTGATTGCTAAAAATCGTCAACTAGAAAAAGAATTAGAAGCATTAAAGGCCAAGCTAGCCAGCTCAGCAGGTTCTGACTTGGCAGCTGAAGCTGTTGAAGGAAACGGCTTTAAAATATTATCGGCGCGAATCGACGGCACTGATGTACCGACTATGAAAACCACGCTAGACCAGTTAAAAGACAAGTTAGGTTCAGCGGTGATTATGCTAGCGGCCGAAACTGAAGGTAAGGTCACGTTATTAGCGGGTGTCACTAAAGATCTTATTGGCAAAGTAAAGGCCGGTGATATCGTAAAAGAATGTGCGCCGTATGTTGATGGTCGTGGTGGTGGTAAGCCAGAAATGGCTCAGGCTGGAGGTAAAAATGCCGAAGGTATTCCGCAAGCATTGGCAGCCTTTAAGTCGTTGGTTGAAAAATTATAATCGAGCATTCAAACTAAAGGATTTATTACAATAGCTTAATGAATGTAAAGATATTACCTTTATTGTAGAGAATAGAGAGAAAGGCGATTGATAATTGAATCAATCGCCTTTTTTTGATTTGGCTTTCTAGTTTTTGATTTAATAATAAACAAATTTAGTGTTTAATTAGGCCCCTTTTTCTTTAGCTAGTTAGAATCATGGCGTTATACGTACAAAAGTACGGCGGTACTTCGGTAGGCACCGTCGAGCGCATCGAGCATGTCGCTGATAAAGTAAAGTCCTTCCACGATGCGGGTCATCAAATGGTGATCGCTGTATCTGCAATGAGCGGTGAGACAAATCGTCTTATCGGTCTGGCAAATAGTATTTCAAGTAATCCAACTCCCCGAGAAATGGATGTATTAGTCTCAACAGGCGAACAAGTAACGATTGCTTTATTGGCAATTGCATTGCAGAAGCGTGGCGTGGGTGCTAAATCATTTACCGGTTGGCAGGTGGCGATTAAAACGGATAGCGCACATATGAAAGCGCGCATCGAAGATATCGACACGGTTGCCATTAGAAAGCAATTAGATGCAGGCAATGTTTGTATTGTTGCAGGCTTTCAGGGTGTTGATGGTGAAAACAATATTACGACACTGGGCCGTGGTGGTTCTGATACAACCGGTGTTGCACTTGCTGCTGCGCTGGGTGCTGATGAAGCACAGATCTATACTGACGTAGATGGCGTATATACTACAGACCCTCGTGTCGTGCCTAATGCGCGTCGTATGGAAAAAGTGACGTTCGAAGAGATGCTAGAAATGGCAAGCTTAGGTTCGAAAATTTTACAAATTCGAGCAGTCGAATTTGCGGGTAAATATAAAGTACCGTTACGTGTGCTTTCTAGTTTTGATGATGGCCCTGGTACACTCATCACGATGGAGGAGGATAGCTCCGTGGAAAATCCAGTTATTTCCGGTATCGCGTTTAATCGCGATGAAGCCAAAGTTACCGTTACAGGTGTACCTGATATTCCAGGTGTGGCTTCTAAAATTTTGTGTCCCATTAGTGATGCAAATGTTGAAGTAGATATGATTGTACAAAACGTAGCAGAAGACGGGACGACCGACTTTACGTTTACAGTAGATAGAAATGATTACGCGAAAGCGTTAGAAATTTTGAAAAATACCGCCGCTGAACTCGGTGCTCGAAATGTTTCGGGAACTGATGACATCTGTAAGGTGTCTATGGTTGGTGTGGGAATGCGTTCTCATGCAGGTGTTGCTAGCAAGATGTTTAAAGTATTGGCGGATGAGTCCATCAATATTCAAGCAATTACCACGTCTGAGATTAAAATCTCTGTGGTTATTGCAGAAAAATATTTAGAACTTGCAGTGCGCGCTTTGCACACCGCGTTTGACCTTGATGCTAAGGATTAGGAGTGATGTCAGGCTTTAGTCTGATATTACTTCAGTGTGGGCCGGAGTGCCCATACTGCACTAAAAGTTCTGGATCATTCCCTTCTTTTTCTTTCATTTTGTCAAAGGTAGGCAATACTGAATAGAATGGTAGGGAAGATACTCGTCTAGATATATAGAAAATATAGATAGACAAACACCCTAGAAACAAAGCAGTTCGCAAAGTATAAAATGTACTATGAAGGTACATAAGGAAAGATTGGGAGAATCTAATGCTAATTTTGACTCGCCGTGTTGGCGAAACATTAATGATTGGTGATGAAGTTACCGTAACCGTTTTAGGGGTTAAAGGTAATCAAGTTCGCATCGGCGTTAATGCACCAAAAGAAGTCGCGGTACACCGTGAAGAAATTTATCAGCGCATTCAGCGTGAGAAAAATGGTGAAGGCGAACCGAGCGGAAACTTCTAACGTATTAATATTTATGAAAAAAATCCAACTTTTTTATAAATAGGACTATGCAAGAGCAAATAATATGGTATTATTTGCGCCGTGTTGAGGAGAGGTGGCTGAGTGGCTGAAAGCGCGCCCCTGCTAAGGGTGTATAGGAGAAATCTTATCGAGGGTTCGAATCCCTCCCTCTCCGCCACTTTAATGTTGTAAAGCATTAAATGGTTGTTAACACAGTGTGCGCTTGTAGCTCAGCTGGATAGAGTACCTGGCTACGAACCAGGTGGTCGTAGGTTCGACTCCTACCAAGCGCACCATTTATTTATTCTTCGTAATAAATAATTCTGTCGTAAAAGTAAAAAGTAAAAGTTTTGAAGTGCGCTTGTAGCTCAGCTGGATAGAGTACCTGGCTACGAACCAGGTGGTCGTAGGTTCGACTCCTACCAAGCGCACCATTTATTTATTCTTCGTAATAAATAATCCTGTCGTGAAGTAAAAAGTAAAAGTTTTGAAGTGCGCTTGTAGCTCAGCTGGATAGAGTACCTGGCTACGAACCAGGTGGTCGTAGGTTCGACTCCTACCAAGCGCACCATTTTCTCCCCCTCAAACAATACATTCCTACTATATAAGATAAGTTGAACCCCTTTTCAGTTTATTTACGCATTCTGTTTTATTAATTTTTATTTATTTATTACCTTTAAAGTCAACTCTGCTTACTATCCCTCAGTTTCTATTTTTCTGTGCACCTATTTTATGTGCTCCCTGTACAGCTTTTATAAACCTTTGTTTAATATAGGTTTAATTTAGGTTTAATATGGAATTGAAATAGACGTTTTGCTAAGGGAAATGAGCAGTTAATATGCCAAAAAGTGTCATTAAACTTGTCAAAAAGGACGTTTTTCAGTACATTGAGCTGCCTTTTAGTCTTTTTAGGCGAGCGTTGCGCGCTTAAAAAATAGATAAGTAGATTATTAAATGAGGATCAGCCGGCATGTCTGAGCTAGTTTCGAGTGGTTTGGAACTGATGGCGTTTGGTATGGGAACAGTATTTACCTTTTTGGTATTGCTGATTTTCGCTACCAGCCTGATGTCCAAAATAGTAAATAAGTTTGTCCCCGAGCCAGTCGTTGTACCGCAAGCAGTGGTAACAGCACCAACTCAGGGCGCAGACCCGCAGTTGCTAAAAGTTTTAGCAGCCGCAGTAAAAGAGCATCGTGCGCGCCAAAAGTAGCGCACGAATTCGGATCACCTTACGTCAACAACGTTAACGGAAGAAAAGGCCATCATCCATGACCGATTCTAAGAAACCTCTTGGTATCACAGACGTCGTATTACGCGACGCACACCAGTCTATACTGGCTACACGCATGCGCATTGACGACATGCTTCCTATCGCCGAAAAACTAGATCAGGTTGGCTATTGGTCACTTGAATCTTGGGGCGGTGCCACATTTGATTCTTGCATACGCTTCTTGGGCGAAGACCCTTGGGATCGTATACGCGAATTCAAGAAAGCGATGCCTAAGACTCCGCATCAGATGCTTCTTCGTGGACAAAACCTTTTGGGTTACCGCCACTACGCAGATGATGTTGTTGAGAAATTCGTTGAACGCGCTGCCGTAAATGGCGTTGATGTGTTCCGCGTATTTGATGCGATGAACGATCCGCGTAACCTTGAAACAGCTTTAAAAGCCGTTAAAAAACAAGGTAAGCACGCGCAAGGCACATTGTCTTATACTACGAGTCCAGTGCACACACTAGATTCTTGGGTCGATCTTGCTAAGAAAATTGAAGATATGGGTGCAGACTCAATCGCCATTAAAGATATGGCGGGTGTGTTAACTCCGTATGATGCATTTGAACTTATTACTAAGTTGAAAGCGCAAACTGATCTCGAAATTCAACTACACGCTCACGCGACTTCTGGCTTGTCTGATATGACAATCTTGAAAGCCGTTGAAGCCGGTGTTGACCGCGTGGATACAGCTATCTCTTCTATGTCGATGACTTATGGTCATACTGCAACAGAATCTGTTGTAGCGGCGTTGAAAGGCACCGGTCGTGATACTAATATCGACTTGTTGTTGTTAGAAGAAATTGCTGCTTACTTCCGCGTTGTCCGTAAGAAATACGCTAAATTTGAAGGCGCACTGCGCGGTACAGATTCTCGTATCCTAGTTGCTCAAGTTCCTGGTGGCATGTTGACTAACATGGAAAACCAGTTGAAAGAGCAAGGCGCTTCTGACAAGTTTGATGAAGTTTTAGCAGAGATCCCCCGTGTACGTAAGGATCTAGGTTACATTCCTCTAGTAACACCGACTTCTCAAATCGTAGGTACTCAAGCAGTATTGAACGTATTGACGGGCGAACGTTACAAATCAATCTCGAAAGAAACCCAAGGTATCTTGAAAGGCGAATACGGCGCAGCACCTTCCGCTATGAATGCTGAATTGCAAGCCCGTGTATTAGATGGCGCTGAAGTTATTACTTGTCGCCCAGCGGATTTGATCGAAAATGAAATGGATCAAATCATTGCTGACGTTGACAAACTTGCTGCTGAAAAAGGCTTTAAGCTTGCTGCAGACAAGATTGATGACGCATTGACGTATGCATTGTTCCCACAGGTTGCTCCAAAGTTCTTGGAAAATCGTGGAAACCCTGACGCATTCGAACCTGCGCCTAAAGACGAAGAAGATACGTTCACTGTGACTGTTGATGGCAACGAATACGTTGTTAAAGTTGACAACGACGGTGACGTTACAGAATTAGCTCCAGTTAATGGCGCGCCATTACACATGGGTGGCGGTGCAGCTCCTGTAGCAGCTTCTGCTGGTCCTGTTGGTGGTGGTGAGCCACAGAAAGCGCCTCTTGCCGGCAATATCTGGAAAGTTCTTGTTCAGCCTGGCCAAGTAGTTGCCGAAGGTGATGTTGTTATCATCCTTGAAGCAATGAAAATGGAAACTGAGATTCGTGCACCTAAAGCAGGCACCATTGGTAGTGTAACTACTAGTGAAGGCGCTTCTGTTAAAGTTGGCGATACTTTGTATACCATCGCTTAAGGAACCGACGAATGGAAAGCTTAATTAATCTTTGGCAGGATACTGGTTTTTACCAGTTAACGATCGGCCAATTTGCGATGATATCCATCGGTTGTTTATTGCTATTTTTAGCAATACACCCGAAGTTTCAATTTGAGCCTTTGCTTTTATTGCCAATCGCAATCGGTACTATCTTTGTAAACATTCCAGGCGCTGATTTTTATGCGGCGGCTGTTTATGCAGAAGACGGTCATTTAGATAGCCCAGCAGGTTTGCTGTACTACATTTACCATGCGGGTATTGAAACGGGTTTATTCCCTTTGATTATCTTTATGGGTGTAGGCGCAATGACGGATTTTGGTCCGTTATTAGCAAACCCTAAAACCTTATTATTAGGTGCAGCGGCTCAGTTCGGTATCTTTGGTACGGTAGCGGGCGCGGTGTTAGCAACCGACGCAGGTTTGATGGATTTCACGATTCAGCAAGCAGCGGCGATTGGTATTATCGGTGGTGCTGATGGCCCAACGTCTATCTTTATTGCTTCTAAGCTAGCCCCTGAACTATTAGGTGCTATTGCGGTAGCGGCTTATTCATACATGGCTTTGGTTCCGATGATCCAGCCGCCAATTATGAAATTGTTTACCAGTGAAGCTGAACGTAAGATCGTTATGGTTCAGGCTCGTGAAGTGAGCCAAGCTGAAAAGATCATGTTTCCAATCGTAGTACTGGTATTGGTAGCATTATGTTTACCTTCAGCGGCGCCACTATTAGGCATGTTCTGCTTTGGTAACCTGATGAAAGAATCAGGTGTGGTAGATCGTTTAAGCGATACTGTACAGAATGCTTTGATCAACGTCGTCACTATCTTCTTGGGCCTAGGTGTTGGTTCTAAGATGAGTGCTGACTCTTTCCTAAACTTCGATACGCTAAGTATCTTGATTCTAGGTTTGAGCGCATTCTGTGTAGGTACTGCAGCAGGTGTATTGATGGCTAAAGGCATGAACTTAATCGTTAAAGATAAAGTGAATCCTTTGATCGGTTCAGCAGGTGTTTCTGCTGTACCTATGGCAGCACGTGTATCGAATAAAGTTGGCCTTGAAGCTAACGGTCAGAACTTCTTATTAATGCATGCAATGGGTCCAAACGTTGCGGGTGTTATTGGTTCTGCAGTAGCTGCGGGTGTGATGATCAGTTTCTTAAGTTAATCTTGTGAACTGAGTAATCGTGCCAATAAAAAAACCGGCCTCGTAGTAATACGAGAGCCGGTTTTTTTGTGTCTTCTAATTATCTGTATAACTTCGAAGCCTTACACAGCGATGCAATTACGACCCTGTTCTTTTGCTCGATAGAGCGCTTGGTCAGCACTTTTCATTACGTCTTCTGGCCTTTGCTCGGCTTGCCGTTGTGCAATGCCAAAACTGACGGTGACTTGTACTTGGGTCGTGGACGCTTTGGACTTAAGGCTTCTCTTATTTTTTATTTTAGGGCGATTTTCCTGATCTCTAATGATTAAAGGATAATCAGCAATATCCTGTCGAATGCGCTCAATAAAAGGCTCAGCTTCTTCTGCGTGTTTACGCTTAAATAATAGGGTGAACTCTTCGCCACCATAGCGAAAGGCTGTGCCGCCGCCTCGAACTTTTGCTAACTCTTGAGCCACAACGCGCAAGACATCATCACCGGTATCATGGCCATGTGTGTCATTGAATTTTTTAAAGAAATCGATGTCCGCCATCACAATGCAGTAATGCTTACCGCAATGTTTTAACTCGTTCATTAATGCGCGACGCCCCGGTAGGCCCGTTAATTCATCAAGAAATGCGAGGTCATGACTGTTGAATAAAAGCGTTACTAACAATGCACAGGCGATCAGGCTGCTGAACAAGCTGGATATACTATTGGAATCAAACGAAGCACAGATTAATGTACAAGCAATCATGCTGGCGAATAAGACGCAGTGACTACGGTCACGCTTAATTAAGGTATGAGTTAGCAAAACAAGGCTAATAATCAGTAAAGTAAGAGTAGATGCTAGCGGGAGGTGCCAGTTTCCCATGAAGTCTTCAGGGTCTTGGCCAAAGGGATACAGTGCTAAATATTGATTTAAAGTTTGTGCGTAATCAGGGACATAATGAACGAATATGTAAGTGCTCGCTATTTGAAGACTGATCACCGCCGCAAGCAAGCAGCCTAGAGGAGATATTAACTTGCGTTCCGGTAGCCAATAAATAATAAAGAAATTTAGCGGCCAATAAAAACTCAATAGCGTAAAATACGCGCGGGTATTATCTTGGTTTAGCGGAGCCTGTAAGTGAAGTTGAATAATGCTGTAGCCGATTAAAAGATTAACCGCTGCCATTGCAATTCGGCCTTGTACAAACTGCTGACCTAATAAAATAACTATAATAGATAAGCCGTAGGGTAGATATTTTAAGAGTACTTGATGGCTATTTTCTAATTGCCCAGTGGCGGGTAGTAATAATACAGCCGTGACTAATAAGCAGACGGCAATGAGCCAAGGGCGACTTGCGCTCCAAAAAGAATGACCTAGTTGATAGAAGGTCGATAAAAAAGATAAAGTTGCCTGCATATACTGAATTTTCACCCCTTGAATATTCAGTATCGAAGATTTTGATAAATATACCAGTTACATAATGTGTGGCTTGGTGAGCAAAGGTAAGTACGAGTTAAGCACTAGCTAATCTTGCCCGTCACACGAGCTCGCTTAGAGCCCACTTCAACGGCTTCTTTATTTGCGGCCGCTTTCTCTTCGAGATAAGTGTCCACCAGATTTTTAACCGCAATAATCAAGCCCATCGCCACAAACGCACCCGGCGGCAGAATTGCGAATAAGAAATCAGGATAATCATTAAAAATAACAATTTGCCAGTTCACCGCCATTTCACCAAAGATTAAATCCATATTGGTGAACAACGTTCCCTGACCAATGACTTCACGAATCACACCTAATAAAATTAATACCACTGTAAAACCAAGACCCATAGTTAAGCCATCAACCGCAGAAGGGATGACACCATTTTTACTGGCAAAAGCATCTGCTCGGCCCAAAATAGCGCAATTGGTTACGATGAGTGGAATGAAAATGCCTAGAATCTGATACAGCTCATACGTTAATGCCTGCATAACCAATTCAGTCACGGTCACGAACGAAGCAATAATCATAACGAACGCGGGCAGGCGTACGGCATCAGGAACATGATTACGGATAAGAGAGACGGCAATATTAGAGCCGACTAAGACTAAAATAGTCGCCAAGCCTAAACCGATTGCGTTCACCACCGTACCTGTCACAGCAAGCAGTGGGCAAAGGCCCAGCAGTTGAACAAGGGCAGGGTTATTTTTCCAGAGGCCGTCTAAAGCGATCTCTGGTAAGGATTTATTCGCCATGTTCAATGCCCTCTTGCTGCATATTATTGGACTGCTCTGCTTGAGGTTGCTCTATGGAAGAAGCGGATTCAGGTAAGTAGTCTTTCTCGGCCGCTAATTCTTTGCCGTGCTTTTGGAAAAAAGTCAGTGCTAAACGAACAGCGCGCACAACCGCTCTGGGAGTAATAGTGGCTCCGGTAAACTGGTCGAATTCGCCGCCGTCTTTTTTCACCGCCCAAGAATCTTCTTTTGGGTTCAGCAAAGAAAGCCCCAGAAATTGCAGAATCCAAGGATGTTTCTTGGCTTCAATCTTATCACCTAATCCTGGAGTCTCTTTATGATTAACGACACGTACACCCGCTAAACTGCCATCTAATTTAATACCCACAATCATATCGATATTAGCGGTATAACCGTCGGGAGCCGTTACCGGTAAAATAATCGTATGGGCTTTGCCATTCTTGCGCGCGACATAAGCCACTGCATCGTCGGCGATAGGCCCCAATAAGCGAACATTAAACTCACTGTGCACACCGTCGTACGCTAGCGGAATTGCATCGTTTAATAAATCATTATCGTATTCACTTTGAGGCACAATCTCGTGCAACGCTTTGGCTTGAGCTATCTTAATATTTTTGTCGATGCTTTCTTTGGTGGTGACTTGTGCAATACCAATAGAGCCCGCCGTGACAATGGCAAACAAGCCAAGGCCAATGGCATTTTTACGAATGGATAACCAGATATCTTTTTTAAGAGACTTATTCATTATTAGCTCTCCTTACTTGAAGTGTCAGCAGCAGAAGCATCAGGTTTTGCAGGCATACCACGATTAGCTTTCTTGTGGCCATACGTTCTTGGCTGGGTATAAGTATCGATCAGCGGAGCGGCAAAGTTCATCAATAATACTGCAAACGCAACCGCATCAGGATAAGCACCCCAGGTACGAATAACAAAAATTAAAATACCAATGCCCGCACCGTAAATAATTTTACCCAGCGGCGTGGTCGACGCCGTAACCGGATCGGTGGCGATAAAAAAAGCCCCCAACATAGTCGCACCAGTAAAAATATGCAGCGACCAAGGTACATACAAATCGGCATCCCAACCAAATATCATAGAGCAAGTGCCCAGCGCGGCTAGTACGCTAAACGGAATGTGCCACGTAAATATGCGCAATGCTAATAAAGCCAAACCCCCGATTAAGAAAGCAATGTTGACGAATTCCCAGCCACCCGCAAACCAGTTACTGGCTGAACCACCCGACGTTGCATCGGCAAACAAAGGCCCCTGAAGAATTTCTATCGCCGTTTCATTACTGGCTAAATGTTTATACGAATCGAGCGGCGTCGCGCCAGAGAAACCATCAGTTAACCCCGGAGTGCCTGCAAAAATAACACTTAATGTATCCGTAAAAGAAAGGGTCTGCTCTGCACTTAAGAAAAAAGGACTCGCCCAGTTAGTCGTCATTTGCACCGGAAAAGAAATCAGCACTAAGGCATAGCCCACCATAGCCGGATTAAAAGGATTATTCCCTAAGCCGCCGTATAAGTGTTTAGCAAATACCATTGAAAAACTCACTGCAACTACCGTCACCCACCAAGGAGCAAAAGGCGGTAAAGCAATGCCCAATAATACGGCGGTTAATAACGCACTGTTATCTTTTAAGAAAAAACTAATTGAGCGTTTGCGAATTTTTAAAATAATCGCTTCACACGTCAGCGCAGTAATGCTCGCTAAAACAATATTGATTAAGTTGCCCCAGCCAAAAAAGTAAGTCAAGGCAATAATGCCAGGCACAGTCGCCAGAATAACCAGCAGCATAATTCGGCTGGTTGTATTGCCGCCGTGAGCATGAGGGGAGGTAATATTAGCGAAAGCCATTTTATACACCTGCCTTATCAAACTGAGCTAAATCTGCTTCCAGCTCTTTTAACTTTTGCATCTGTTTGTCTAAGCCTTTTTGTAATGCGGGCAGGGTTTCTGAACCTTGCTCTTGAGCTAGCTCGAATCGTTGCTTGGTTTTATCAATACGATCTTGCTGAGCGCGTAATTTCTTTTCAATATCGTCGCGAGAAATTTCTTTTTTCACCGGCGGTGCTGATTTTTTTGCTTCTGCAAGTTGCAGTGCTAATAGCTTCACCTTATCGCGGCGCGTTGCTACTGCTTTTTCGAACACCTCTAAATTGTCCGCTTCTGTGTCACTATCGGCTGCACCTGCTTTAATTTCAGCGACTTTATCCATCGACTTTTTCAAACCCGCTTGGGCCGCATCAAGTTGAGTTTGCAGTTTTTCTAAATCGACAGCTTCAGGCTTAGTGGCTTCTGGGTTTGTTTGACCTGCACTTGATTGATCAGCCCCTGTATTTTTAGCCGCATCTTCTTCAGCGGCTTTAGCAGCAGCGGCCTTTTTCGCAGCTTGTGCTTTTTCTGCCGCCGCAGTACGTGCTTGGCGTTTCGCTTCTTTTTCAGCGGTTTCACGATCTAAGCGATCTTGGCGAGCTTCAAAACGCACTCTTGAACGATCAGACTTTTGCTGCGCGGCATGCTCTTCTTTTATTGCGCCTTTGGTATAACGATAATATTGCACTAAGGGAATCTGACTTGGGCACACATAAGAACATGCGCCACACTCAATGCAATCAGCAATATTATGTTGCTCGGCTTTTTCTAATTCGCCAGATTTACTAAACCAATAAAGTTGCTGCGGTAATAATTCTGCTGGGCAGGCTTCGGTGCATAAACCACAACGAATACAGGCCGACGCGATATCGTTAGCCGGTAACTCTTTTTGGCTTGGGGCTAAAATACAGTTGCTGGATTTTAATATCGGTAATTCATCACTGCTTAACGTAAAGCCCATCATAGGGCCGCCCATAATAATGCGCGGCTTGCTTTCTGAACTTTCAGCTTTAGAACTTAAAGACCCTAAGAACTTTTGAAATAAACTTTTCTCTTGTTTAAAGCCTGCAAACGCTAATAAATGCTTAACCGGAGTACCGATTAATGCTTCAACATTTTGTGGCTGCTCAACCGACTCGCCAGTGATGGTAGTGATGCGAGAAATTAACGGCTTACCCTCAGCCACTGCGCGATAAACCGCCTCGCAGGTGCCGACGTTCTGGCAGACAATACCAATTTCTGCAGGAATGCCGCCACTGGGTACTTCTTTGCCCGTAAGAATTTCAATTAACTGCTTTTCACCACCGGAAGGGTATTTCGTCGGAATTGTGACAACCGCAATATAATGCTCACCGTGAACTTGGTGCAGCGCATCTTTCATCGCCTTAATTGCTTCAGGCTTATTATCTTCAATGCCTATTAGGCAGTTTTTGGCCGCGGTTAGCTTCATTAAAATTTGAATACCGCGCATGGCTTCTAATGCACGCTCGCGCATCAGCATGTCATCTGCAGTGATATACGGTTCGCACTCGGCGGCATTGATGATGAGCGTTTCAATATGCTTGCCTTTAACCGCCATCTTTACCGCAGTGGGGAAGCCTGCGCCACCCAATCCGGTGATGCCGTAGTCACGAATGCGATTTACTAAAACATCGTTATCCGCTTCTAAATAATTGGCAATAGCTTGTGAGCCATTCGCAATATCTTCTAGCCATGTATCTTCACCATCGCTATCAATAATAATACAGATGCCTTCAAGGCCAGAGCTATGAGGTAATTCACGCTGTTCAATCGCCACAACTTTTCCAGACGTTGGCGCATGAATTGCCGCGCTTACAAAGCCCTTCGGTTGAGCAATTAATTGACCTTTTAATACTCGATCGCCAACTGCAACGATCACTTCAGCAGGGGCGCCAATGTGCTGGCCAACAGGAACAACTAACTGTGTCGGTAAAGGCAATTGTGCAATCGGTGTTTGAGTCGACTGAAACTTGTTTTCTTGTGGGTGAATACCACCATTAAAAGAGTGCAAAGTAATTGTTTGCATTAGATTGCCTCCTTCTTTGTTGAAATTATCAGGTTTTCGGGTTTATCCCAGTGCCAGCTTTGCAACGTTGTTTCCATTGGCACCATATCAATACAATCCACAGGACAAGGTTCTACGCATAAATCACAACCCGTACACTCATCAGCAATTACCGTATGCATCTGTTTAGCCGCACCCATAATCGCATCGATCGGGCAGGCTTGAATGCACTTAGTACAGCCAATGCATTCGTCTTCACGAATAAGAGCCACCATGGGCACCTCTTTTTCAGCGCCGTGTTCAGCATCCAAAGGCTCAGGTTCAACCCCTAATAAATCGGCCAGCGCAATAATCGTGCTTTCGCCACCGGGAGGGCATTTATTGATTTTTTCACCAGCAGCAATGGCTTCAGCATAAGGCTTACAGCCAGGGTAAGAGCACTGGCCACACTGTGTTTGCGGCAACAGGTTATCAATTTGGTCAACAAGCGGATTACCTTCCACTTTAAAGCGAACCGCCGCAAAACCTAAAATGGCACCAAAAATAATGGCAAGCGTCGCCAATAGCGCAATAGCAATTAAAATAGAACTCATTATTAAATGCTCACCAAGCCAGTAAAACCTAAAAAGGCTAACGACATTAAGCCAGCAGTAATCATAGAAATTGCAGAACCCTGAAACGGTTTAGGCACATCGGCAACCGTAATGCGCTCACGCATTGCCGCAAAAAGAACCATGACCAGCGAGAAACCAACCGCCGCACCAAAGCCGTATAAAATAGATTCTACAAAACTGTTATCACGCTTAATGTTCAATAACGCGACACCTAATACCGCACAGTTGGTCGTAATTAGCGGTAAGAAAATACCCAGCACGCGATACAATAATGGGCTGGTCTTACGAATGGCCATTTCAGTAAAGCCAACCACCACCGCGATCACCATAATAAAACTGATGGTACGCAAATATTCCAAATCAAGTGGCACCAATAAATAGGTGTAAACCAAATAACTGCACACCGACGCCAACGTAAGAACGAAGGTCGTGGCTGCGGACATGCCTATCGCGGTTTCTAACTTATTCGAAACCCCCATAAAAGGGCATAAACCTAAAAACTGAACCAGTACAAAGTTGTTCACTAAAATTGTACTGACCAAAATCAATAAATAATCGGTCATAATAGGGTGCTCACTCTCATCAAATAGGTGAAACTAATCGTTTTGGCTGCGATCTGTATAAAAAATAAACACAGCTGGAAATTCGGCGCCTCATTATCCCAAATAGGCGTTATTTCTTTCAAGCATGTTTTTGGGTATTTTAAGCTCATTTTGTTATATGTATAGCGCTGGTTAGCTTACTTCTTTTAAATCCCACTTTATCGACTCATTGGCGATAGCAGATTCCCTTCAAAAACTGGTATACAATGACGCCTTTTGCACCCTCGGCATGTAGGTAATCTATGACTAATACTCTTTTAACTCAGGCAACTATCGAAGCGGCATTATCGTCTTATCAAGATCCTTACTTAAATACTGATCTTGTTAGTTACGGTGCTGTGCAAAAAATAGACATACAAGGCGCTAAGGTGACCATCGATATTCACCTGCCATACCCGTCTGATTTTCTAAAAGGCGGCACCGAAGAAATCCTTAAAGTCATGGTCGGTAATGTAGAAGGCGTAGAAAACGTCGACATCAACATTAGCTGGGAAGTGAGCGCGCACAAATCACAAAATACCGTTGAAGCGATCAGCAAGGTAAAAAATATTATTGCCGTTGCCTCGGGTAAAGGCGGCGTTGGCAAATCGACCACCTCGGTCAACTTAGCCATTTCATTAGCCAAAGACGGCGCCAAAGTCGGTTTATTAGACGCTGATATTTATGGCCCAAGCCAAGGCTTATTAATGGGCATTGCACAAGGCACTCGCCCAGCAACCATTGATAATAAATGGTTCGTCCCGATTGAAGCCCACGGCGTAAAAACCATGTCGATGGCGTACCTAACCACCGACGATACACCCATGGTATGGCGCGGACCAATGGTGTCTGGCGCATTAATGCAAATCTTGACTCAAACCGCTTGGGGCGAACTGGATTATTTGATTATTGATATGCCACCGGGCACTGGTGATATTCAATTAACGCTGTCGCAAAAATTTCCAGTAGCAGGTTCCGTTATTGTTACAACGCCACAAGATATAGCGTTATTAGATGCGAAAAAAGGCATCGAAATGTTCCGTAAAGTGAACATCCCCGTATTAGGTATTGTTGAAAACATGAGCATACACATTTGCTCAAACTGCGGCCATGCAGAGCACATCTTTGGTGAAAACGGTGGTCAAAAAATTGCCGACCAATACGATACCCAATTGTTAGGTTCATTACCGTTATCGAAATTTATTCGTGAACAAAGTGATGCTGGTGTACCTGTTGTGGTTGAACAAGAAAATAGTGATGTTGCTTTAATGTATCGCAACCTTGCCCGTACCGTTGCCGTGGCATTAGCCAAACGCACTGCAAACGACCAACAAATTCCAAACATCAGCATCTCTGACGATTAATACTCGTTAAAGCTTTGCACGTTACCGCTAGAAAGGAAAAATCCCATGCGCTTAAGTGATGGTGATATTGAAAAAAGAATTGAGCAAGGTTCAATAAAAATTGAACCTGCGCCCGCACCGTTATCGATTGCCGGAATCAGTGTTGATTTACGCCTAGCCAATAGCTTTCGCGTATTCAGTAATAATACCGTAACGCATTTGGATCTGTCGGGCGAACGCGAACAACTAACGCGCGACATGGTGCGTATTATGAGTAAAGAAATTATCGTAGAAGACGACGAGCCTTTCTTTATTCACCCCGGTGAACTGGTACTCGGCGCAACGTTAGAATCGGTAACGATTCCTGATGACCTAGTGGGCTGGTTAGATGGCCGCAGTTCATTAGCTCGTTTAGGCTTAATGGTTCACGTAACCGCTGGCCGTATTGACCCAGGCTGGGAAGGGCAGATCGTACTGGAATTTTTTAATAACGGTAAACTGCCATTAGCATTGCGCCCAGAAATGGTGATTTGTGCGTTGTCTTTTGAAACCTTATCTAGCCCAGCACTTCGCCCTTATAACAAACGCGTTGACGCTAAATATAAAGGGCAGAAAGGCGCTGTGTTTAGTCGTATTGCCAGTGACTAAATATGTTTTATAGCTCACTCATATTATCTATAGCGTAAGATTATCGAGTGGGCTACTGGTGCCAGCAAAGTGCTGGCCTATTACGTGGGTATAAATCTGAGTAGTAGCCACATCGGTGTGTCCAAGTAGCTCTTGCACGGTGCGAATATCACGCCCATTTTGTAAAAGCTGAGTTGCAAACGAATGCCTGAAAGTATGGCAGCTAATCTTTTTTCTGTTTAACCCACAAGCTTGAACAGCCTTCTGTAATGCTTTGCGCGGTACCGAATCATGTAGGTGATGGCGACAAGTTTTTTCGGTTACCGGGTGCTTACAAACACCACTGGAAGGAAAAATAAACATCCAGGCTGGCTGGCGAAAAGCGTTGGGGTATTTCTTACCCAGCATGTGGGGCAAAGAAGGGCCGATCCCTTGTTTATTATCTTCCTGCTGTAAGCTAATCGCACTTTCAATTAACTGCTGAATGGGTGCAGTTAAAGAAGGGCTTAAAATTGTTTGCCGGTCTTTTCCACCTTTACCATCATGTACTGTAATTCCCCCATGTTGAAAATCGATATCTTTAACTCTTAATCTCAAACACTCAGTTATCCTTAGCCCGGAACCATATAAAATAGAAAAAATTATCTTATCTCTGCCTGATAGATTGTCCAGAATTAATTGAACTTCTTGCATCGTGAGAACAATAGGCAGACGACGCTGACGCTTTGCATAAGTGAACCCCAAATCCCCGAGAGGTTGGTTTAAAAATTGGTTATATAAAAAAGCCAAAGCATTTAAAGCAGTCCTTTGAGTATTAACAGCGACATCTCGTCGATTAGCTAAATAAGAAAGAAAAGCAACTACATGTTCTCCTGTAAGATCTTTTGGATGTTGAAGACGATGGAATCGAATGTAATCACGAATCCAGTAGAGATACGTTTTTTCTGTACGCATACTATAGCCTCGCATGCGTATATTTTGACGAATAGAATTGAGAAATGGACTTTTAGACATACACTAATACCTTTATTAAAAGCACTAATAACTGTGATTTAAAACACTGGTTTTATATACAGCTTATATTGTAATAATAGGTCGTTTTTTGCGCAGTTGCACGGAGAGTTTTGTAAACATGCGCGTTTGCACTGGCGGAGTTCTTGAAAATGTAGCAAAATCAATGAATTATAAATTAATACACTGGGATAACGAGACCCTCGTTATTTTTGAAAACGCGCATGCGCGTTTACCTGGAGCTTGGAAATGGACTTTAAAAATTACCGAGTTAAATCAATCAGTTGCCGTGAAGTCTCTAAAAGTCACTTCCGTGCAAACGCGCATGCGCATGATTAAGCTGTTAGCTGTAAATTCAGCATAAGTATCGAATATTGAGGAATATTATGAGTCATCAAGAAATACATAAATCTCACCGCGTTGGCTGGTTGCGCGCTGCGGTGCTAGGAGCAAACGATGGAATCGTTTCGACGGCAAGCCTTATTATTGGTGTGGCCGCAGCTAGCACTTCACACGAAGGGATAATGCTAGCAGGTATCGCTGGACTGGTTGCGGGCGCTATGTCGATGGCTGCGGGGGAGTACGTATCAGTTAGTTCGCAGTCAGATACTGAGAATGCAGATTTGGCGCTTGAGAAAAATTCATTAGAACAAAATTACGAATTTGAAAAAAACGAACTAGCAAAAATATATGAAGCTAGAGGTGTAGATTCTGAATTAGCGCAACAAGTAGCAGGTCAATTAATGGCTCATGATGCTCTTGGTGCGCACGCAAGAGATGAAATAGGTATTTCTGATACTGGTAATGCTAAACCTGTTCAAGCCGCATTTTCATCAGCAGGTACATTTACGATTGGAGCTGCACTACCTTTAATGCTTGCTTTGTTAGTTCCAGAAAATTATCTCATTCCTGTCGTTGTTTTATCTTCGTTGATATTTCTTGCCCTACTTGGTGGTATAGCCGCGCGTGCGGGTGGCGCACCAATTTCAGTTGGTGCTATGAGAGTTACGTTTTGGGGAGCTCTAGCAATGGCACTTACGGCTGGAGTGGGTATATTATTTGGCGTAGCTGCTTAATATCACCTTTTAAATTATTAATTATACATTGTTGGAGCGTTGAATGAATATTTTTAAAAAAATTATGGAGTACCTGCGGGAACGCCAATTACCAATGGTCAGATACCTTCATATAACAATTATTATTTTAGTAATAAGTCAAATAATCGTTAGTAATTTTATGGGGTTTACCAGTGCTGGAGATATAAGCCCTAATACAATTGAGTTCTACGGTACTTGGCTTCATATATTAACCGGTCTTTTTATTATCCCAATAGCTTTTGTTTTTATAATTATTGAATTGAAGCAGCATGGTTTCAAATATTATTTCCCTTATCTTTCGGGTGAAGTTGAACAACTAAAAAATGATATAAATCAACTATTGAAATTTAAGTTGCCTGAGCCAAATGCCTATGGCATAGCGGCTATAATTCAGGGGTTGGGGTTAGGAGCTTTATTCCTAGTGATTCTTTCTGGGTTAACCTGGTTTATAGCTTGGAACGCTAATTTGTCATGGTCTCATGATATTAAAGAGATACACGAGTTTCTTACAGGATTAATTCAGGCATATATTATTGGCCATGGCTGCATGGGAATATTGCATATTTACCTCCATTCAAAGTCTAAGAAAAACAGCTAACAAGTCGCTGCACTCAGATTGCCAAAAGCGTCACTTCTTTTGCAAAAAAACGCAAAAGAACTGCCACTTTCGTCAACTCGTGAGCTCAGCGTTACTTGGCTTAAGTGTTTTTGATAAGTAAGCCTTTAGCAATATGAATGATCATCCTGTAAACTGCAGGTATTAGTTCGGCTGAGAATTTACCAGCCACAAACAGCATGGAAGTTGTTCAAATTGGTTTCTTTATAAATAACAGAAACCCTCCGAAGTACTCTTCCTGCATTATTTAACTTGCCAATCTTTGATTAAAGAAACATCGAATTAGAGTAGCAAGTAACAAGACAATGAAAGGCAGCCACAAAAAGACGTGGCTTGGACTCGCAAAAAGCGCGCGCCCTTTATTTTTGGCGTTATGTTTTCAGGAGTATAAATTGAAGGCCAAATTTCTATTACTTCCATTTTCGTTACTAGGTTTCTTCTGGGGATGGCTTGTCTTAAGTGGCGGGCTGTTTTGGGCCCCATTGAAATCGATATATGGGGCAGCATTTTGGGCTTATCCTGTAGCAATCGCTATTGATTTGATATGGTCTGCTCTTGGAAAGAACCAAAAGCTTTTGAATGAGTTTTATAGCGGCCTACATTTTGATTTGGCAGGTATATTTGGTGGTTATGCGCTTTTGTTATTCATATATACATTTGATGGAGTGCAGTACAGCAATTCAGGAATAGATCTGGCAGCTACAGGCTTGCCTCTAGTCGTAATTGCCATTCTACGACTAGCATTCATGACTAAATATGAAATTGATGATAAGCCTATTAGAAAAAAAGCAATCATCATGATTATGTCAATGGCTGTAATCTTTCTTACATTATCAACGATAGTGTTACTTGAGGCATCTAAAGGGGAGCTTAGCTTTTATCATTCCTTATGGATTCAAATAACAATATTTTGTATTTCGCTCTACTTATATATTGAGAGCGCAAAAATTAGCTTTTTGCTAAAGTCTGGAAAAATAGTGTGGTCATCAATACACAGGCACATGTTTTCAGACTCTGAGAGTGGTATTTATGAGAGAACTCGAAAAATGGCTATTGATCACAACAATAAAAAAACATAACAAGACAAGGCAAATCGACCGCTAACGCGGCGTTTGCTTTTGGCGTTATGTGAATAATGATTAAATTTTTAGGTTTATCGATTATCTTGCCAGTATTAATTTTATTGGTGCTGACTTTTTCAGGCTTAGGGATGATTGCTCTCAATTTGGTTGTTTGGCCTTTGGCTTTAGTGGAGCTTACTGGAGTTATGGGGACCAACCCTGAAGGCATTTATAATCGATGGTATGATGTATCGATAGTATTTTCCTTGTTTATCCAATCAATTGTGATTTTCAGCTATTTTTACTGGCGAAAATCACATAACAAGTAAAGGCATTGGACGCGAAAAAGCTGCGCCCATGCTTTAAGCGTTAGCTCTCTGAGGGAATATCAACATATGGCTAAGTTTTTTTGGAATATAACAATTTTATTTTTTAGTGGAATTACTATGGCCGATATAAATTCTGGAATTGAGGCATACAATAACAGCAATTATTTAGTAGCTTATACTGAATTTGAAAATGCCTCTCAATCTGGGGACCCCTTTGGGCACCATCTGCTAGCGAGTCTGTACTACCAAGGCCAAGGTGTAGAAAAAAACATTTCAAAAGCTGTAGAGTTATTCGAGCGAGCCGCAAGCGAGGGGTACGCGCCATCCCATGCCAATCTTGGTCTCATGTATCATTCAGGCGACGGGGTAGAGCTAAATTCAGAAAAGGCGCTGTTCCACTATAGCGAAGCTGCAAAGACTGGAGACTTTCAATCTTCGTTTAATCTCGGTCAAATATTCCGAAAAGGGTGGCATGATGTTGCTCTATCATATGAGAAAGCAGCTTCATATTATCGTTTCGGTGCTGAATATGGTCACGTATCCAGTGTGAACGAGTACGCGTTGATGTTTGCGCAAGGCCAAGGGGTTTCAAACGATTTCGTCGAATCGTATGCTTGGATGCAATACGCTGCTGAGCGGGGAGATCCATCAGCAGTAAAGAACTTAGCCCAGCTGGTAGAAATTCTTGAGAATCAAGGGAAGCTAAAGAAAGCAATGTCTAGGGCTGCAGCTGTGAACGCGAAAATAGCCGAAAATTCTGCGAAATAAGAGCTAACAAACGACTACACCGGACAAATTTCCGCTGTCACCGTTTGTGCAAAATACGCACAAAAGCCGCCAACAAAAATTTGCTCGGTGAGCCGAGCGTTACGTTTGCTTAGGAAATATATGAGCTTGTACGAAGAGTCAGCGGGTCGATGGATGGAAGTTCTTGTAGGACTAGTGATTGCTTTCATTTCCTTGGTATTCTTAGGGCTTGTTTTTTTAGTAATCTCTGAAGCGTCTCTATCTCAGGAAGCTGTAATTGGTAGTTTTATTCTTGCTTTGTGTAGCTTTTGGTTTGGCCAGCTCTCTTATAGGTTAGTTTTAAATAAAAAAAATAAGAATGGTGGTTTGTTTTCAAATTGGGGCCTTAAATTCTGGTGTGTTTTTTTTAGTATAAGTTCCACTGTACTGATTATATTTGGATTGACCTATGGCTCAATTTCAACAGCCTTAGGGGGCTTAGGAATGATAGTCGCCTGCACATATGGCTGGAAAGTTTCTAATAATCGAAAATCTGACTTTGAATAGAAACGTAACAAAAATATCAATGACCGCCAGCAAATCTGGCTGGACGCGCAAAAAGCCGCGCGCCCATTATATTGGCGTTATGTGCATAATCAGTCATTGGCGTTAATTAATGATCAAAACTTCAAATAAACAAGGTGTGTAGATGGATGTAAATAATGCGGCTGGTAGATTGCTAAATATCCTATCTGAAGGAAAAAAAGCTAATCCAACGGAAAACTGTAAAAAAGTATGGTGTAGAATTCTTGATGTTGAAGAAAGTGATTCACTGATTTTAGTAGGAAGAATAGGCAAAGTATTTTCATTAGTTGAAGATATTTCAATCGAGTTAAGCCAACTTGAAGGTGTTGATGTATCAAGATATATGTCTTGGACGAGATATTTAGATAATGCTTTTTCTAATTGTAATTTAGGTTCTGCATGGAATGAATTTATGAAGCACGTTAATGAACCTGTTTTTGATTATCTTCACATGACAGCAGGTATGCTTTCTACAAATAGACCTCAACCTGTTTTACCTCAATCAGAGTTAAGCGAAATTTATAGTGGCGCGAAAGAACTTCTTGATGAGATCATTAATTCTGATTTGCCGAGTAATATTAGACAATATTTTGCCGAACAACTTCGGAAAATAATAATTTCAATTGAAGAGTATAAGATAACAGGCTCTTCTGAAGTTGTAAGTATCGTCGAAGCTACCTTCGGTAAGGCGGTATTATCTA